>NZ_JBBOUI010000001.1:3612500-3740000 GCF_038005985.1 Solibacillus sp. FSL R7-0682 | reverse complement strand
AGCCCTGTAGTCAAAAAGTCATTCCCTCTTGAGTGTATCCTGAGTACGGCGGAACACGTGAAATTCCGTCGGAATCCGGGAGGACCATCTCCCAAGGCTAAATACTACCTAGTGACCGATAGTGAACCAGTACCGTGAGGGAAAGGTGAAAAGCACCCCGGGAGGGGAGTGAAATAGATCCTGAAACCGTGTGCCTACAAGTAGTTAGAGCCCGTTAATGGGTGATAGCGTGCCTTTTGTAGAATGAACCGGCGAGTTACGATTACGTGCGAGGTTAAGTTGAGAAGACGGAGCCGCAGCGAAAGCGAGTCTGAATAGGGCGAATTAGTACGTGGTCGTAGACCCGAAACCAGGTGATCTACCCATGTCCAGGGTGAAGGTGAGGTAACACTTACTGGAGGCCCGAACCCACGCACGTTGAAAAGTGCGGGGATGAGGTGTGGGTAGCGGAGAAATTCCAATCGAACCTGGAGATAGCTGGTTCTCTCCGAAATAGCTTTAGGGCTAGCCTCGTGATTGAGAATACCGGAGGTAGAGCACTGTTTGGACTAGGGGGGCATCTCGCTTTACCGAATTCAGACAAACTCCGAATGCCGGATATTTATACACGGGAGTCAGACTGCGAGTGATAAGATCCGTAGTCAAAAGGGAAACAGCCCAGACCACCAGCTAAGGTCCCAAAGTAATCGTTAAGTGGAAAAGGATGTGGCGTTGCTTAGACAACCAGGATGTTGGCTTAGAAGCAGCCATCATTTAAAGAGTGCGTAATAGCTCACTGGTCGAGTGACGCTGCGCCGAAAATGTATCGGGGCTAAACGATTCACCGAAGCTGTGGATGCATACCGTTGGTATGCGTGGTAGGAGAGCGTTCTAAGTGCGTTGAAGTCAGACCGGAAGGACTGGTGGAGCGCTTAGAAGTGAGAATGCCGGTATGAGTAGCGAAAGACGGGTGAGAATCCCGTCCACCGTATGACTAAGGTTTCCTGAGGAAGGCTCGTCCGCTCAGGGTTAGTCGGGACCTAAGCCGAGGCCGATAGGCGTAGGCGATGGACAACAGGTTGATATTCCTGTACCACCTCCTCACCGTTTGAGAAATGGGGGGACGCAGTAGGATAGGGTAAGCAGAGCGTTGGTTGTCTCTGTTCAAGCAGTAAGGCGTGTGTGTAGGCAAATCCGCACACTATAACGTTGAGCTGTGATGACGAGCTCGTATGAGCGAAGTTCCTGATTTCACACTGCCAAGAAAAGCCTCTATCGAGGTGAGAGGTGCCCGTACCGCAAACCGACACAGGTAGTCGAGGAGAGAATCCTAAGGTGTGCGAGAGAACTCTCGTTAAGGAACTCGGCAAAATGACCCCGTAACTTCGGGAGAAGGGGTGCTCTTGAGCGTGCAAGCGCATGAGAGCCGCAGTGAATAGGCCCAGGCGACTGTTTAGCAAAAACACAGGTCTCTGCAAAACCGTAAGGTGACGTATAGGGGCTGACGCCTGCCCGGTGCTGGAAGGTTAAGAGGAGTGGTTAGCGCAAGCGAAGCTGCGAATTGAAGCCCCAGTAAACGGCGGCCGTAACTATAACGGTCCTAAGGTAGCGAAATTCCTTGTCGGGTAAGTTCCGACCCGCACGAAAGGCGTAACGATCTGGGCACTGTCTCAACGAGAGACTCGGTGAAATTATAGTACCTGTGAAGATGCAGGTTACCCGCGACAGGACGGAAAGACCCCGTGGAGCTTTACTGTAGCCTGATATTGAATTTTGGTACAACTTGTACAGGATAGGTAGGAGCCAGAGATCTCGGAGCGCCAGCTTCGAAGGAGGCGTCGGTGGGATACTACCCTGGTTGTATTGAACTTCTAACCCATGCCCCTTAGCGGGGTAGGAGACAGTGTCAGGCGGACAGTTTGACTGGGGCGGTCGCCTCCTAAAAGGTAACGGAGGCGCCCAAAGGTTCCCTCAGAATGGTTGGAAATCATTCGAAGAGTGTAAAGGCATAAGGGAGCTTGACTGCGAGACCTACAAGTCGAGCAGGGTCGAAAGACGGGCTTAGTGATCCGGTGGTTCCGCATGGAAGGGCCATCGCTCAACGGATAAAAGCTACCCCGGGGATAACAGGCTTATCTCCCCCAAGAGTCCACATCGACGGGGAGGTTTGGCACCTCGATGTCGGCTCATCGCATCCTGGGGCTGTAGTCGGTCCCAAGGGTTGGGCTGTTCGCCCATTAAAGCGGTACGCGAGCTGGGTTCAGAACGTCGTGAGACAGTTCGGTCCCTATCCGTCGTGGGCGTAGGAAATTTGAGAGGAGCTGTCCTTAGTACGAGAGGACCGGGATGGACACACCGCTGGTGTACCAGTTGTCTTGCCAAAGGCATCGCTGGGTAGCTATGTGTGGACGGGATAAGTGCTGAAAGCATCTAAGCATGAAGCCCCCCTCAAGATGAGATTTCCCATTACGCAAGTAAGTAAGACCCCTGAAAGACGATCAGGTAGATAGGTTCGAGGTGGAAGTGCGGTGACGTATGGAGCTGACGAATACTAATCGGTCGAGGACTTAACCACATTTTATTGCATAACTCAATGAAACGTTTATCCAGTTTTGAAAGAACAAACTTTCAATAGTGAAGTGATGATGGCAAAGAGGTCACACCCGTTCCCATACCGAACACGGAAGTTAAGCTCTTTAGCGCCGATGGTAGTTGGGGGCTTCCCCCTGTGAGAGTAGGACGTCGCTTCGCTAGAATAATGGAGGATTAGCTCAGCTGGGAGAGCACCTGCCTTACAAGCAGGGGGTCGGCGGTTCGAGCCCGTCATCCTCCACCATTTCTAAATGCCGGTGTAGCTCAGTTGGTAGAGCAACTGACTTGTAATCAGTAGGTCGAGGGTTCGACTCCTTTCGCCGGCACCATTTAGAGAGCCATTAGCTCAGTTGGTAGAGCATCTGACTTTTAATCAGAGGGTCGAAGGTTCGAGTCCTTCATGGCTCACCAGTTTTATTTTAATTTCATAACTGTCAGAATAAAAATATCTTATGCATTTTGCGGAAGTAGTTCAGTGGTAGAACACCACCTTGCCAAGGTGGGGGTCGCGAGTTCGAACCTCGTCTTCCGCTCCAAAATGCCGGGGTGGCGGAACTGGCAGACGCACAGGACTTAAAATCCTGCGGTGAGTGATCACCGTGCCGGTTCGATTCCGGCCCTCGGCACCATTTTTTACAACAATTATTTTAGCGCCCGTAGCTCAATTGGATAGAGCGTCTGACTACGGATCAGAAGGTTATGGGTTCGACTCCTGTCGGGCGCGCCATATATATTTAATGACATGTTCGGAATGTAGCTCAGCTTGGTAGAGCACTTGGTTTGGGACCAAGGGGTCGTAGGTTCGAATCCTGTCATTCCGACCATTACATATGGGGCCTTAGCTCAGCTGGGAGAGCGCCTGCCTTGCACGCAGGAGGTCAGCGGTTCGATCCCGCTAGGCTCCACCATATTTATTTTTCCCTTTGGAGGTATACCCAAGTCTGGCTGAAGGGATCGGTCTTGAAAACCGACAGGCGGGTAACACCGCGCGGGGGTTCGAATCCCTCTACCTCCTCCATTTTTATAAAAAACTCTAATGTTGGTCCCGTGGTGTAGCGGTTAACATGCCTGCCTGTCACGCAGGAGATCGCCGGTTCGATCCCGGTCGGGACCGCCATTTTTTTTTGCAAAAAAATAGATGGGTCAGTAGCTCAGTTGGTAGAGCATTAGATTGAAGCTCTAAGTGTCGGCGGTTCGATTCCGTCCTGACCCACCATATATTCCTTAAGAGGGGCCTATAGCTCAGCTGGTTAGAGCGCACGCCTGATAAGCGTGAGGTCGATGGTTCGAGTCCATTTAGGCCCACCATCTTATTTTTCCGAAGTAGCTCAGTGGTAGAGCAACCGGCTGTTAACCGGTTGGTCGTAGGTTCGAGTCCTACCTTCGGAGCCACGGCCCGTTGGTCAAGTGGTTAAGACACCGCCCTTTCACGGCGGTAACACGGGTTCGAATCCCGTACGGGTCATACTAAAGCTGTAGGTAAACAAAAGTTTATCTATGGCTTTTTTTTATGCATAAAGGGCTATTCTAAATTCTTTTGATATCTACTGAATATTTACTACAACTACATAAGCTTATTCTATTCCACCTTTTCCCACCCGTTATTTTTATCTCCGGTTTTCGGTATGCATTTTGAGGTCTCTTGTTAATAATAGTACTCGTTTCTTATGAACACATGACTTATGATAAACCTATATTCACTGGATGAAGAACACGGAGGAAAGTGTATATGAGAAATAGAGCATCAGTGGTAATAATAGAAAATGGAAAAGTATTATTAATTCAAAGGGTTAGGAATGGCTCTACTTATTATGTTTTTCCTGGTGGAGGAATAGAAAATGGTGAAACGCCAGAAGAGGGAGCAAAAAGAGAAGCCTGGGAGGAATTAGGAGTTGAGGTATACGTTAGAGATTGCTTTTCAACAATTAAATTTAACGGAACGCAATACTATTATAAAGCTGAAATTCTTTCTGGAACTTTAGGAACTGGTAATGGGGAAGAATACACAGACAAAAATAGAGATAGAGGAACATACTTACCGATGTGGGTAGATAGAGAAGGACTATCCTCAATGGATGTAAGACCTAATGAAGTGGCGATTAAGGTTCAAACTCTATTAAAGAAATAACCCATACAAAAAAAGGAACTCTAAATAAGAGTTCCCTTTATTATCCCTAGTTCTAGTTACTTTTTCAACACTCCACTATAATTCGTACCTGCATCACGCATGTTTTTACAGTCATGTTCAATCGTTTTAAGAGCGGTGGATGATTGCTTTTGGAATTCAATGACGCATCGATTACCTTCCACCGTTTCTGTCATCATGGCTTTTGTTGGTGACAGGATGGTTGCATAGCCTTGAACAAAACCTTCATCTTCTCCGTCAAATGCATCGTATGTGACATAGAACTCTGTTTTCGTGCTGCCAGTAATCGTAACATAGCGACCAATTGAATCGGTCTCACCACGACCATATCTGTAAAAGTAAGAATAATCTCCGTTCCATGAATCCTTAGTATTAGAAATTGGTGACCAATCTTTTCCAGTTCGTAGAGAGCTAGCTAGTATATTACGAGCTGCATTTGCACGTGTATTTAATGGAAGGGCATCATTATTCTCGAAGCTATTTAATGCATCCTCTGAAATATAGAAAAACGATTTCCTTTGCAAATTATGAAATAGCGTGACAACTTGTGCTCTCGTTAATTGATTCGATGATCCGAAAAATTTTATTAAATCGGTATTTTCGTATTGAGGGTATTGCCCACTTGTAATATGGTGATCTAATAGAAACTGAATGGAATCCTTTAATGTTGCTTGGCCGTCCAGAACATGTGTAAGGGCTTGTGCAACAACACCACGTTTAATCGCTTGTCCTCGAATATTGTTATCGAAATAGCCATTTAAAGGTACCTTATAGGCTGCCAATGTATTATAAAAAGGGTCAGATGCCAATGCTTTTGTTGTATATTTAGTCAGTTTATTCGATGTAGGTTCGAGGTCAAAAAATTTCACTAAAATTTGGCCGAATTGCTGTTCAGTGATTGGCTGATTTGGCCTGAATGTGCCATCGGGGAAACCTCCGACAAGTTCAACATCATACGCCCATTGAATAGAATCGTAAGCATAATGATTTTTATTTACATCTTTAAAAGCCGCTTTTTTTGCTAATGTAGGTGCTGGAATAGTAAGACTACCTACAAGGAATAGTAGGACAATTAAGAAAACCGAAAACCGCTTTATCTTCATAAAACTTACCTCCTTCATCATCTTGCCATCTTAAAGCTTTCATTAATGTAGCATGTTCCAAATATTTCCGCAATAAAACCTTTCCTTCATGACAAATTTCAAAACAGTTGTTATAATAAGCTTAACTTATGAGCAAAGGAATGATGGGTGAACGATGAAGTATTAATCTTATTTTTTAGTAATTGAAAATTCGTTTTCAAAGAAAAATAGGATTAGTATGCCCATTTTCCATAAAATTTGTATGAAATCGTATGTGCATAGTTTTTTACTATGTGTAGTTTCGAGTACAAATTTAATTAGCAGCTAATCCTTCCAAAAAAATTTTGGGAGGATTTTTTTCTTCCCAGTTGTGGAGGTTTACTTATGAAAGAACTGTTGAAATTACAGCAAGTAACAGTAGAATTACCCGAACGAATGCTTTTAGAGAATATAAATGCCACAATTAAGAAACACGAAATTATCGGCATTATTGGTCGTAATGGAAGTGGGAAATCTACATTACTTAAAGCGATTATGGGGTCATTTGAGGTGACAAATGGTCATATTCAGAAGCTTAAAGAAAAGCTATCTCTCTATTATGTAGAACAGGAGGAAGCATCTTTTGAGGTAGATACGGTTTCGGTTGAAGAGGCAGAATTACTTAGAAAGTGGTGTGTACCTGATGTTTCCTATGAGCAGTTAAGCGGTGGGGAACGTTTGAAACTTCGATTAGCGAGAGGCTTTGCCCAAAAGCCGAATCTTTTATTATTAGATGAACCAACCAATCATTTAGACGTAGCAAGCACAAAACAATTGATTGCGTTGATGAAATCCTATGATGGAGCGATTGTAGTTGTTTCGCATGATCGTTATTTTTTAGATCAAGTCGTAACAAAAATATGGTCGATTGAGGAGCGTACATTAATCGAACAACAAGGAAATTATTCGCATTATATAGAAGTGCGCCAACAGCGTCGTTTGGCACAGCAGCGGGCTTATGACAAACAACAAAGGAAAATTGAGCAATTAGAAAAACAAATGGAAGATTTATCTTCGTGGTCTGATAAAGCCCATCGTCAATCTACAAAACAAGAATTTCCAAAAGAGTATTATCGGGTGAAGGCAAAGCGTATGGATGCTCAAGTAAAATCAAAACGTAAAATGATTGAACGGGAGCTTGAAAAGAACAAAGTGGAGCAAGTGTCAAAAGAGCATGTAGTGAAGTTTAAATTGCAGTCGGGTAATAAAGTTGGGAAACGCTTTTTACAGGCAAAAAACGTATCGAAGCGCTTTTTAGACCGTTTGCTTTTTGATAACACGAACTTTACGATATTACATGGTGAACGTCTAGCACTTGTCGGAGCGAACGGTAGTGGGAAAACAACCTTCTTAAACATGGTGATGGGTCGAGAGGCATTTGAAGGAGAACTATGGGTATCACCTACCGCAAATATCGGGTATTTGACACAGGAAGTATTTGATTTACCAACTGAAAAAACACCAGCAGATTTGTTTCATCAAGATAATTTTGTCGACCGAGCACTTGTACAAAATTTAATGCGTCATTTAGGATTCACAATCGAACAGTGGCACGAGCCGATTGGGAATATGAGTATGGGGGAGCGTGTGAAATGTAAGCTTATGCACTATATTTTACAAAATCGTGATGTTCTTATATTAGATGAGCCGACGAATCATTTGGATTTACCATCCCGTGAGCAACTTGAATCAACGCTTGCCATGTACGAAGGGACTTTGCTCGTCGTATCCCATGATCAGTATTTTGTCGAGCGACTTGTTGATCAATATCTAGTAATCGAAGAGGGCAAGTTAAAAAAGATTTCAAAGGGTCAGACGAATGTACAAAAAAATACGACTGAAGAAGAATTACTGCAGCTTGAAACGGCAAGGCAGGAAGTGTTAGGGAAGCTTAGCTTTATGACACCATTAGACGCAGATTATGCAACGCTTGATGCAAAGTTTAAAGAACTGACGCAGCAAATTAATGCTTTGAAAAAATAATAGTTAGAAGAGGAGCCTATTTTTAAGATAGGCTCTTTTATTATAATTAATAATAAGTTCGTATGATTTGTTCTAAAATAGAGAAAAGATGCCGATATAAAGAGCACTTGAAGTATACATAGCAAGAGATGTTTTTCTCACATATAAAGAAATAGAGAAGGAGACGTGAAAGCATGAAGCAATCTAAAAAAATGCTAGCAGCACTTGTTGCGATTCCGGCAAGTGTTATTGTTGCCGGCGAAGTACAAGCAGCTGAACCAGAATTAAAGGCAAAAGAAATTCAAGAATTAGAACAAGCGGCAGCAGTGGTAGATGATCTAATTGGTAATCTAAGTGAAGATTCATCATTTGAAGAAATCAAAGCCGCGCGTGCAGCATATGACAATTTATCGAAAACTGAACAAGCATCGGTAAATAAAACAGCCTATTTAGAAAAAATAGAAGCTCATGTTGTGAAACTAAAAGAACAAGCTAAAACAGAAGCACAAGTAATTATCGACCGTATAACGCGCATTACGGGCAGTTATACAGAGACTGAAATTAGAAGCATACGCCTTGCTTATCAGGCACTAAGTGTACTAGCCCAATCTTATGTTACCAATTATCAAAGTTTAGTGAATGCAGAAAATAATATTATTTATCAAAATACAGTCGTGAAAGAGGCGAAATTAGCGGCTGCTGGATTTGATGAGTATATGTCCAAAATTACACGCTATTCTACGACACAAGAAATTGCGAAGGCACGTGCCTATTACAATTCTTTGTCGGCAGAGACAAGAAAACATGTGTCGACCTATGAAAAACTTGTGCGTCTAGAAACGATGTGGAAGGACCCGGATTACATCGGATTAGTCTATACGTATTATCCAGAGTATGTACATGCGGTTAAACCCGGTGCGATTACTGTAACGAAGCCAACTTACGACCCACTATACATTCCTGATGAGTCTACTTGGACATCAAGCAATGGGAGCTTTGCGAATGTAATTCCGGATGCTGCCACGTGGTCACCTTATAATGAAATGATGTATCAAAATGGGAGCTATGTGACGAAGCTAACATCATCACAAGTAGCTAATTATACCGATCCGAATGTTGTGCTAAAAGCAAACAATGTAAATATCGTCTTGCCAATGACCGATCTAAAGACTGCATCAGGGACTGTAGGGGTAGCATTAACCCTATCAAACAATCAAATTAATATTCAGTTTTCTGCTGGAAATTCTGCTATGCAATTTTCTAAGTACGTGGAGATTCATATTCCAATGAGCATCATCAAGGGCAATGCATCCCAAATAATTCAGCGTGTGAGTGGTGATGGTTCTTCAGTCGCATCTTATAAAGTAGATGGCTCAAATTTTATTATCCGTACGAAGTCGAGCGGTACATTTAAAACCGCAACTGCTAAGGTGAATTATAGAGATATAGGCACCGGTACTCAAGGTCAATCTATCCTTGAATTAGCGAAACACGGGATTGCGTATAATACAACAGCGCGACAAGTAAACGTAAATAATTATGTTAGTCGTGCAGATATTGCGACAATGATTACATCGGCGCTCGATCTTTCAAGTTCTTCGAAGTCGAGTTTTGCAGATTTAGGGAATGCGCTTTCTGCAAGTCGCGCACAAGGCTTGTTAGAGGCAGGAATTATGAGTGGTCTTACGTCGAGCAGCTATAGTCCAACTGCTACGGTGACAAAACAAGAGGCAGCCATTATTCTTTCAAATATGTATCGCTATTTAAATCAAGATTTATCCTTAGCTTACAATGAACTGAAATCAAATTATCGTGATATCTCAAATTTAACCTATGAAGCACGTCAAAGTATTGCGATTTTAGAATTATTTGGAGTAGTAAATGGCACTGGCACATTCAATCCGAATGAAAATTTAACACGAGGGCAGTTTGCAGAGTTATTCCATAAGGCATTAAAAGCAATTGATTATTTATAATACATTGAATGGTGCATCTCCTTTGTGAGGTGCGCCTTTTCTACGTTTCGATTCAATCTAAACTGCGCTATAATAAAAAGTTGAAATAGACAAACAAAAGGAGTGGGGCGCATGGTGTATTTATCTATGATTTTCTTTAAAATTGTTGCGCCAATCCTTGTATTACTAATTATCGGGGCGTTATTACAAAGAAAGTTTCAATTTAATTTAAAGGCGTTATCCCATCTTATTACGTATTGTTTTATGCCTGCCGCAGTGTTTATTAATATTTATGAAACGTCGGTGGAAATGAGCGTAATTGGCCAAATTACAATATTTATTGTGCTATTCATTGGTTCACAAATGCTACTTAGTAAATTTTTAGCAAAATTATTAAAGCTAGATCGGAAAGAATCCGCCGTTTTTAAAAATAGTGTAGTGCTTATTAATTCAGGAAACTATGGGATCCCTGTTGCTCAAATGATCTTTGCTACGCAACCAATCGGGGTGGCAATCCAAGTAATTCTCGTTATTTTTCAAAATATGACGACTTATACATACGGGCTGTACAATTTGATTTCTTCCACAAAATCAGGGCTCGCTATTATTCGGGACTTTTTAAAAATGCCAATTGTCCATGCTCTTGTACTTGGTGCAGCGCTTAATTATTTCAATGTGCCAATTCCAGAAACGTTTAGTATCCCTCTTGAGCATATTGCGGAAGGCTTTGTCGCAGTAGCTTTAATAACATTAGGTGCTCAGCTTTCGCAAATTGAAATACGTACGATGTTTAATAAAACGATATTTGTAAGTTGTTTTACACGATTAATTATTGGTCCAGCAGTAGCTCTTGTTATTATATTTTTACTTGGACTAGATGGGGTTGTTGCACAATCCCTATTTATCGCAAGTGCGTTTCCTACATCACGTAATAGTTCTAGTCTCGCGTTAGAATATGATATTGAATCTGCTACAGCAGCACAAACCGTATTATTTTCAACAATTATTAGTTGCTTGACAGTGACAGTAGTAATTTACGTTTCTAACGTATTATTCGTATAAGAAAAGAATGTTCATCAGCGAATGCTTCGATTGAACATTCTTTTTTATTAGCTTAATTCAAAATTGAAATTATAGTAAAATAATTCTTTTACAAAAATGGAATAATTTATGTTGAAATTTTGCTCGCGGTAAAACATAATTGTAATTGATAGTAGTACTATCATTTCACAAAAAAAGGGAGCGAATACAATGCAAAACATTCAATGGGAAAAAGAAGTTGATGTGATCGTTCTAGGTACAGGAGGAGCGGCTTTATCAGCGGCAGTTGCGGCAGCCGAAAATGGCGCATCCGTGCTAGTACTTGAAAAAACGTATCAAATTGGTGGTACAACTGCATATTCTGGAGGGGTTCCTTGGGTTCCATTAAATCATTATATGGAAGCAGAAGGGTTTACAGATAATCGTGAAGATGCGATTAATTTCATCAAGCGTTTAGCATTAGGCCGTGCAGAAGACCATATGATTGAGCGTTTTGTTGATAAAGGGCAAGAGGTATTTAGATTTTTAGATGAAAAAGCACAAGTAAAATTTAAAACGCCAAACGGGTACCCAGAATATTACCGAAATATTCCGGAAGCTTTACAAAATGGCACACGTTCATTAGATCCACTACCATTTGATTTAAATTTAATCGGTGACTGGGGGATTCATTTACGCCAAAATCCAATTTTCCCACCACTTACATTAGAAGAAGGTGGCGCAATTGGTGGAATTGATTTTGGTAAAGTTGCAGAGCGTATGCAAAATAATGTCGTTACAATGGGTCGCTCATTAATCGGCTCATTATTTAAAGCATGTTTAGACCGTGGTGTTGAAACATTATTAAATATTGCAGGTAAAGAGCTTGTATTAGGTGACAACGAAGAAATTATCGGCGTTATCGCAGAAACAAAAGAGGGTGAAAAGAAATATTTCAAGGCAAACAAAGGGGTTATTTTAGCTTCTGGTGGCTTTGAATGGAATAAACAATTAACAAAAGCATTCCTAAAAATGGACATTACACACCCAGTTTCACCTCCTGGAAATGAAGGGGACGCGCTTCTAATGTCGATGAAGGTTGGAGCGGCACTTGATAATATGAGTGAAGCATGGTGGTATCCAGCAATGATAGACCCGACATTTGAATATGAAGACAATATTATGGCACAGCTTGGTGGTGGGCGTATGGGTCCGAACTCTATTGTTGTGAACAAGCATGGTCGTCGTTTCACCCATGAAGGGGTTACATACAATGATATGCCGCGTGCGATGTTCAATTATGATCCAGTATCAGTTGACTTCCCGAATAAAGGGCCAGTATGGATGGTATTTGATCAGCAATTAAAAGACAGCCAATTGCTAATTACAATGACGCCAGGAGATCCAGCTCCTGAGTGGGTGGATCAAGCGCCAACAATTCGTGAATTAGCAGAAAAAATTGGTGTTAATGCCGACAACTTAGAAGATGAAATTGCTAAGTGGAATAGTTATGCTGCACAGAAGGAAGATCCAGATTTCCACCGTGGCACAACTCAATTTGAAAATTTAACAGGTGGCGGGGGAAGCCCAGAGGCTAACATCGGCACAATTGAAAAAGGACCGTTCTATGCATTACCAATCTATCTAGGTGCATTAGGCACGAATGGCGGACCAAAAATTAATGAAAATGGACAAGTTGTTAACTTCGCAGGTAATCCAATTAAAGGCTTATATGCAGCAGGAAATGCATCTGCTAACCCACTTGGACCTATTTATCCAAGTGCAGGCGGAACAATCGGACCAGGTATGGTATTCGGTTTCTTAGCCGGAGAACATGCAGCAAAATCTAACTAACGAGGAGTAATGAACATGCCAGCAGGAACACATTCAGTATCAATACCAGTAAACATTCAAACAATTTGGGAATTTGTACAAGATATGAACAATTGGGCACCACTTGTACCCGGTTATATCGAACACGAAATTATTAATGATCGTGAATCAACATGGGCATTCAAGGGTGACTTAGGATTCATGAAGAAAACAGTAAAGTTAAAAATTGATATTAAAGAGTGGAATGAACCTTCAGGAGTTGTATTCGATTTAACGGGTATTTCGGATAACTTTAAAGGTGGCGGCTATTTCAAGGCCGAGGCAGTAAGCGAAAATGAAACGATTATGGCTGGAAACTTGGATATTAACGCTGGAGGTATGATGGGGCCAATGATTAACCAAATTCTAATCAACTTTGTCCCACAGACTGCTACAGAATTAACAGAAGCAATTGTAAATAAAATTAAAGAAATTAATCACGTCTAATAATAAGGCATTCCTGAAAAAATAGCTCAGGAATGCCTTTTATTATTGCTTTTTTATACGCATTAATTTGAGTTGTGTACACTTATTAATTCTTTTTGAAATAGTTAAGTATTATTTTTTTTACCTCAACTAGCTCCTGCTTTTTGGGCACGGGTACAATTTCAACTGGAAGGAAACTTGTAAATGCATGCTTTTTAATGGCAATACCAAATAAGTTCATAATCGTAAGCGCGGTTATCTTTTCTTCGCCTGAAAGGGAAATTGAACCGTCCTCAATTCCTTGATTGATTGCCTCATTCACACAGCGTCCAATCCGTATATACGTAGAACGAATGGTATTTATTAGTTCGTCTTCGATTGGGTTATAGGTTACGTAGTATTCAAAGTTTTCAAGTAGCGTAACAGCTTGCCGATTCGCTGTAAAAATATAATCAATATACGAATCTAAAATTGCCTCCATTTTCTCGTATCCATTTCTATTGGACTCATTAATGTCTTCAAAATGGGGTAACATTCCTTCTATTACTTCAATTACCAATTCGATTATTAATTGCTCTTTTTTTGGAAAGTAACGAAATAATGTCGCAACGCCTACGCCAGCTTCATCAGCAACTTTTTGCATCGATGTGCGCTCAAAACCATTTTCAGTAAAGAGGTGTTTGGCTGCGACAAGCATTTTTTGTCTTTTCACTTGTTTAACGTTCAAGATATTCCCTCCAAAATACTTTCATGTGCTTATCATACATAAATTTATACTAATTTGGTATTTTCATAAAATAAAAAGGCCGCAATTTACTTCTATTATAGAAGTAAATTGCGGCTGACTAATCTATTGTGGATATCAATGACTAGTATGAATTATTATTTCGTGTATGGGTTTGAAAGGTCCATACCATCTAAAGATAAGCCCATAGCTTTCGCTACACCTTCACCGTAAGCTGGATCAGCTAAGTAGCAGTGTAAGATGTGACGACGTTTGATGAACTCTTCAACACCGTTCATTTCAGCAGCAGTAGTTTCAAATAAACGTTGTTGCTGTTCAGGTGTTTGAAGACGGAATAATTTACCTGGTTGCTCGAAGTAGTTGTTGTCATCTTCACGGAAGTCGTAGATGTCAGCTGGACCATCAAGAGCTAATGCAGGATCTTTGTATTGAGATTGGCCTTGTAATGCACCATAGCTATTTGGATAGTAAGTAATAGCTGAACCACGGTTTCCGTCAGCACGGCCTTGGCCATCGCGGTGGTAAACCATGAATGGGCATTTTGGTGTGTTTACTGGAATTTGATGGTGGTTTACACCTAAACGGTAACGAGTTGCATCTTGATAAGCAAATAAACGTGCTTGTAACATACGGTCAGGTGAGAATGAAATACCAGGTACTACGTTAGATGGTGCGAAAGCAGCTTGCTCTACATCAGCAAAGTAGTTTTCTGGGTTACGGTTTAACTCGAATTCACCAACTTCGATTAATGGATATTCAGATTTGTACCAAACTTTTGTTAAGTCGAATGGGTTGTCCTTAGAGTTACGCGCTTGCTCTTCTGTCATCACTTGGATGTACATTTTCCAACGTGGGAAATCGCCATTTTCGATTGATTCGAATAAGTCACGTTGTGAAGATTCACGGTCTTTACCGATTACTTCAGCAGCTTCACTAGCTGTTAAGTTTTCGATACCTTGTTGAGTACGGAAGTGGAACTTCACATAGACGCGCTCGCCTTCCGCGTTAATCATTGAGTATGTGTGAGAACCGAAACCGTGCATTTTGCGGTAGCCGTTTGGAATACCACGGTCTGACATTACGATTGTTACTTGGTGTAACGCTTCTGGTAATGAAGTCCAGAAATCCCAGTTAGAGTTACCGTTGTGCATGTTTGTTTTTGGATCACGCTTAACAACGTGGTTTAAGTCTGGGAAGTGTAATGGGTCACGGAAGAAGAATACAGGTGTGTTGTTACCAACTAAGTCCCAGTTCCCTTCTTCAGTGTAGAATTTTAATGCAAAACCACGGATATCGCGTTCAGCATCAGCAGCACCGCGCTCACCTGCTACAGTTGAGAAACGTGCGAACATTTCAGTTTCTTTACCAACCTCAGAGAAGATTGCAGCTTTTGTATATTTTGTAATGTCATTTGTAACTGTAAATTTACCAAATGCACCTGAACCTTTTGCGTGCATACGACGCTCAGGGATTACTTCACGGTTGAAGTTTGCTAATTTTTCAATTAAGAATACGTCTTGTAATAAGACTGGACCACGACGGCCAGCTGTTTGTACGTCATCGTTGGATACTACAGGAGCACCAGAAGCCGTAGTTAAAAGTTCTTTTGTCATACGTAAGTTCCTCCTAAATTTAAATTTGAAAAACTCTTCGTAAATAACTATAACAAATCTAAATCATAATTTCTACTAAATTATAATAATTCTTTTTAAGGAATTTTTATATATAGATAGTAATTATATATTATTCAAATAGGAAGAATGTAAGAAGTAAAAATTCGTTTAACACAGAATATGTCTATGTATTAGGGAATTTAAGTACTTTTTCAAGGGGTTCATTACAAGTGGATGATGAAAAATAAAATGAAAAAGAAAAAAATATTACGTGCAATTCATGTTTCCACTATAACGATAATGAAAATGAATCTATCTAATTGAAAATCAGTTGAAGTATTTTTTATTGAAATTGATTAAGAAAGTAATCCGTTACAAAAGCTTAAAGATACATGTTGTGACTTTCTAATGAAAACTGGAAAAATGACAACAGTTTCACAAATGTTTCCTATATAATAAGTTCAAGGTTAAAGAGAAAGGGAAAGATTATGCAATTAACGTTAACATTTATTATTTTGGCGGTAACGATCGTATTCTTTACGACAAATCGCTTCCGCGCAGATTTAGTTGCCATTATGGCGTTACTCGCCTTTGTTATATTAGAAATTTTAACACCAGCAGAAGCATTAGCTGGCTTTTCGAATTCAGTAGTAATTATGATTGCGGGGCTATTTGTAGTAGGGGCAGGTATTTTACGGACAGGTCTTGCAGGGATGGCAGGAAATTTACTTTTAAAATGGTCTGGAGATAGCGAGCTCCGTTTGTTTATTTTATTGCTTGTAATTGTCGCTACGGTTGGAGCATTTATGAGTAATACGGGTACTGTGGCACTTATGTTACCGATTGTGGTTTCCATTGCATTAAGTATTCAAGTAAGCCCGTCTAAATTTTTAATGCCGCTTTCATATATTGCAAGCATGTCAGGACTGATGACGTTAATCGCATCGCCAACCAATTTAATTGCATCGCAAACACTAGTCGATCATGGCTTTGAAAAATTAGGCTTTTTTTCGATTACACCAATTGGGATTATCGCAACGATTACAGTAATAATTTATTTAGTCTTGGTACGTAATACATTATTACCAAAAGACGAAAAACGCTCACAATCGGATGCAGGGTACAAGCTGTCACCGAAAAAGATTGTGAAGGAATACGATTTACAAGATAAATTATTTCGTGTTGTCGTAGGTGAGAATTCGACAATTGTGGACCGCAAGTTGGCGGACTTAAAATTACCTGCCACGTATCATATTTACATTATGAAAATTAAGCGCGGTGCGATTGAAGGACTAAATTTGCGTCCGATGACGTATCAAGAGTTGGCTGGTCCAAATAGTGTTATACATGTGGGCGATGAGCTTTATGTGCAAGGAATTGCGAACGATGTGGCACGCTTTGCAACCGATTTTCAGTTAGTAATGCAGTCTTTTGAAGACAACGCAGAAGAGCTTATTACGAAGAAAATTGGTGTAGCAGAAGTACTATTAACCCCGCAGTCTCGTTTAATAGGCGAATCGGTAAGTAAAATTGGCTTCCGAGAGAAATATAATTTAAACATTGTCGGTATTAACCGAAAAGGGGATTACTTATTAAAAAATATGGCGGAGCAAAAGTTACGCTTCGGAGATGCCATTTTAGTACAGGGTACTTGGGATGAAATTGATCTATTGTCCCGCGAAACACATGATGTTGTCGTCGTTGGTCAGCCTCGCGAGCATGCAGGGTTAGCAGCAGCAACCGGCAAAGCGCCTGTTGCTGGTGTGATTATGCTGTTCATGATTGGACTAATGGTGTTTGAAGTATTTGATGCCGTAATTGCCGTATTAATTGGTGCCGTGCTCATGATGATTACGGGATGCTTGCGCAATATG
The DNA here is from genome assembly GCF_038005985.1 of Solibacillus sp. FSL R7-0682. NCBI lineage: Bacteria > Bacillati > Bacillota > Bacilli > Caryophanales > Caryophanaceae > Solibacillus > Solibacillus sp. FSL R7-0682. The sequence continues at coordinate 3,722,695 of NZ_JBBOUI010000001.1, read as the reverse complement.
GATGATGCCTACAATAAAATGAACTTTGAAAGTATTGTGCTTGTTGCTGCGATGCTACCAATGGCTACAGCGCTTGAGAAAACAGGTGGGATGACTATTTTAGCGGAAGGCATTGTATCTGTCCTAGGTGATTTTGGTCCGTACGGCGTATTCATGGGAATCTATGTGTTGACAGTGATCTTTGGGCAGTTTGTTAGCAATACGGCGACATCTGTCTTATTTTCACCAATTGCGATTACCTCTGCTCTAGCAATGGATGCTAATCCGTATACGTTTATGATTGCTGTAGCAGCTGCAGCAAGTATGGCCTTTGCCACACCAATTGCCTCTCCTACAAACTCGCTTGTTTTAACAGCAGGGGGCTATAAATTTATAGATTTCATTAAGGTAGGCGTACCGCTACAAATTATTATGTTTATTGTCATGATGATTGCAGTACCGCTGCTGTTTCCATTCTGATTTACAAAAAAACTGTTCCAGGGGTTTAAACTGTACCCTTTGTAAAGGACATTTTGAAAAAGCCTAGGCAACTTGTTGAAGCTGCTGTCTGTATTTTGCAGGCGGCAGCCTTTTTTAAATTCCATTGCCCACGATAATGATTGTAGTAATTCATGTAACTCTTGATTTCTCGTTTTACTTCATTGAATGTTTCGCAATCGTTTAGATTTATTTCGTCTTTAAAATGACCGAAGAATGATTCTTGAGGCGCATTGTCCCAACAGTTCCCTCGACGTGACATGGATTGATCTAAACCCATTCTTTTCACCATTGCTTGGAATTGGGGATTCGTATAGTGGAATCCCTGATCTGAATGAATAAAAGCATCCTTTGTTAAGTGGCGATGTTTCTTAAGCTTTTGGAGGGTATTGAGCACAATCTCTAAATGTAAGGACGAAGATACCTCATATGCTAAAATTTCATTTGTTTCTGCGTCTTTAATGGTTGATAAATAAGCACGTCTCCCGTTTTGATACGTTAAATACGTGATGTCTGTTAATAATACTTTTCCCGCTACCCCTTGCTTAAAATTGCGTTGTAATTTGTTTTCGCAAGTGCGATGTTCTTTTGTTGCTTTTGCCATACGGCGTGCTGGATTTGCTTTTCGAATTGGACAAATAATCTGGAACTTCTTCATAATACGGCGAATACGTTTGAGGTTGTATTTAATGCCATATTGGTTTTGAAGTGTCATTTTAATTTGGCGTGCTCCCTTTTTGCGTCCTCGGAAATGATATGCCTTTAAAATAATTTCCTTTGTCACTTCGTCTGCTTCATTCTGTGTCGCTCGTTTTTGTGCTGATTTTTCATCAAAATAATTGTAATAACCTGAACGGGAAACCCCAATCAGTTTACATAAATAGTTCACCATGCGCTTCAATTTGTACTTTTGAATCGTTTGATGGATTAATTCAAATTTTAGTTTTGTTTCGATTGTGATTTCTTCTTCAACATCTGCCTTTCGAGTAGATCGAGCTTTTTTAAGAGTTCATTTTCCGCTTCTAATAACCGCATTTTCGCTTCTAACCGTACATACTTTTCCTCAATACTTAGCTCACGTTCAAGCGGGCGCGCTGATTTTGTTTTTCGTGTATCTTGTAAGCCTTCTACACCTGCTTTAAGGTAGGAATTACGCCAACGTTTTGCTGAAGAAGTGATACGCTCAGATCCAACTAAATCAACGTCAAAACCTGCCACTTCAAAAATTTCTTTTGGCAGTTTCCCATTCCCATTTTCCGTAATAAAGTGGCGTTTAAATTCATCTGTATATGTAATCGCTTTTTCACTCACAGCCTGCACATAAGGATTACATTTTAATTGTTCCTGTTCTTTTTTCGTAAAGTATCTTTTAGTCATTTCAATCCGCTCCGACATCTTTTTTCTCATTATAAACAAAAGTACCCAATAGGATAGACTTTTTTCAAAGTGTCTATCTTATTGGGTACAGTTTAGTTTTCTGGAACAGTTTTTTTATAAGAACATGTCAACTTAAATGACAGGAGTGTTTTTAATTGATTGCGAACGGTAGCGAAAAGGCGTGAGATGATAATATTCCCTAAACACTTTTGTAAAGTAGTTGCTGTCGATAAAGCCGACTGCTTCTGCAATACTTGCAATTGAATGAGTGGAATGGGCAAGCATATTTTCGGCCTGTTGAACACGGTATTGCTGTATATATTTTTTTAATGGGATGCCCATTTTTTTAGAGAATACATTACTTAAATAGTTAGCGCTAATATTAAGTTCCTTGGCAATTGACTTCAGCGTTAGAGTGGAATTCATATAGTGATTTTCAATGATCGAAATCGCCATCTCTGCATAATCTGCATGAAGTTGCTGGGCAGTTTTCGCTTGTTGTATGAGTATTTGAGTAAATAAAATAAGTTCCTGCACAATAGCATACATTATTGGGTGCTCTAATATATGGTGAAATAAAGCACGATATTGTATTTCTAATTTTGGCTGTTGCTGTAAATGATATTTCATCATAAAACGACGAATTTGTGCGAGCACGCTTGTCAAATGAATGCGTACATCTTCGTGATGATAAAATGTTGAGGTATCTGTCAGCTTATATAAAAAGCTTTTAATTGCCTTTAAATCGCCATTTTCTAAACTATTAATCAGTAGTTGCTGAGCTTCAGGTGTCAGTAATGGATCTAGTCTTGTCACATTGAGAGATTGCGAGCTAGGAAAAATATGTGCATAGCCTTTATAAAAACGCTGCGTGAGCACCTTTTTGCATTCATTATACATATGGGATAAGGTCGTTTCCTCTCCATCATAGATGGCAATATTCATTTCCTCTCCACTAAACTTCAGCCATTCCCGAATGATGTGACGCAGCTGCTTTGTCATTTGTTCTCGTTCAATTGATTGGACGAGACAAAGTACCCGTTTTTGTAATGGGAAGGCAGTAATTTCTTCAAAAATAGGCGATTGAATGAGCCAATTGTAAAGCGATAAATTATGTTGGAATTGTGCAGGTTCTAGTAAGAAAAATACTTGCTGCTTTAAATTCACTTTTTTCGGCGTATTTAAGAAAAGGTCTAAATAAAGTTGTGCTTCAGTAGTAATGGATGGTGTAGGAGTGTCTTCCTGATATTTAATAGGCAATGTTAAAATAATGGATTTTAATTCTTCTAACGGTACAGGCTTCACGAATAGTTGTGCAGCTTTTATTTCAATGGCCTTCATCGCTTGTTGATAGATCGGCTGTGCGGTAAGGGCTATAATGTGGCATGGCTGTCTTTGTAAAAAATTTTGAACAGTAGGCGTAATAAGCTCAGTTTCTATTAATAAAACTTGCGGATGAAAGCTTGAAAAGATTTGTACGATTTGCTCACAGCTTGTTGCACGTTCAATTTCAACAGAACGCGTCAAATAATTTTTTAAATACCATTCAATTCCTCTAATTTCCTCATCATCACGTTCAATAATACATATTCGCATTGCAGCCACCACCTTATTAAAATACTAATTCATATAAAATTTCTAAAATATGTTTAAAAAATATTCTTTTTCTTTAAATAATACTAGAAACCATGAATATATTCCATTTATTCAGAATTGAAAGAAATTTATAGTGGTATAAAAGGGTGGTGTTGAGATGACAAAGTATCAACAAGAACAGCAATTATTGAAAACAAGTCAATTTGAAGTGAGTGTTTTTCTGAAAATGGTGATTTGTAGTTTAATCGGTATTTTTAGCTTCTTTGTATCCTTTGAATGGAACGGAAAATCAACTATTTTAGTGGATCACGTTGTAAGTTTTTTTACAACATATACTCCAGCATTCGTAAATGGTTATGTTTTGATTTTATTAGTTTTAGGAGCACTCTATCCATTTGTAACAAAGAAGTGGAAAGCATCGAAAGTAACGATGGTTTTATCTATTTTTAAATTAGGCGGTCTTGTTGCCGGTGTCATGCTTATTTTTGGTTTTGGCCCAGCGTGGTTATTTAATCCAGATGTCGGCCCATTTCTACTTGAGAAATTAATAAAACCAGTAGGTCTTGTCATTCCGATTGGATCGATATTTTTAGCATTACTTGTTTGTTACGGACTACTTGAATTTATTGGAGTGTTTATGCAACCCGTTATGAAGCCTGTGTTCAAAACACCAGGGCGTTCGGCGGTGGATGCAGTTGCATCATTTGTTGGCAGTTATTCAGTAGGGTTAATTTTAACAAATCGTGTATTTAAAGAGGGGAAATATACTGCGCGTGAGGCGGCAATTATTGCAACAGGCTTCTCGACAGTTTCTGCTACATTTATGGTCGTTGTGGCTAAAACATTAGATTTGATGGCGTATTGGAATTTATTTTTCTGGGTGACGTTAGTTGTGACATTTGTTGTAACGGCCATTACAGCAAGAATTTATCCGTTAAATAAAATTAAGGATGAATATTATGAGGGCTCTATTCCACAACCAGAAAAAATAATAAAAAAAGATCGTTTGAAGGTGGCTTGGACAGAGGCAGTAGAAGCTACGAAGGCAAATCCATCACTGGCCAAAAATTTATACATCCATTTAAAAGATGGTTTCATTATGGCAATGGGCGTTATCCCTTCAATCTTGTCAATTGGTTTATTAGGGATGGTTTTAGCACTTTATACACCGTTATTTGACTGGTTGGCATACATCTTTGCGCCATTCACATATTTGCTACAAATTCCAGATCCGATGCTAACAGCAAAAGCGTTGTCACTATCAATTGCGGAAATGTTTTTACCAGCAATGATTGTTACAGAATCAGTGTTAGTTACGAAATTTATTGTAGCGGTTGTTTCAATTTCAGCTATCCTATTTTTCTCAGCAGTTATTCCAGTTATTTTATCGACAGATATTCCATTATCAATTCGCCAAATGATCATTATTTGGTTTGAACGGGTTGTCTTAACGTTAATTTTAGTTACACCAATAGCATTTATTTTATTTTAATTTAAAGGAGCGATTTTATGTTTAAAACAAATATTCGTGCACCACGAGGGTCAGAGCTTTCATGTAAAGGGTGGACGCAAGAAGCTGCGATGCGCATGCTGATGAATAATTTAGATCCTGAAGTAGCGGAAAATCCAGATGAGCTTGTTGTTTATGGCGGAATTGGCAAAGCAGCACGTGATTGGAAAAGCTTTGACAAAATGATTGAAACGTTAAAGAGTTTAGAAAATGATGAGACGATGCTTGTGCAATCAGGTAAGCCAGTAGCTGTATTTAAAACACATGAAAATGCACCACGTGTATTAATTGCAAATTCCAACTTAGTACCTGGGTGGGCAAATTGGGATCATTTTTATGAGTTAGAAGAGCGTAACTTAATGATGTATGGCCAAATGACGGCCGGCTCGTGGATTTATATTGGAGCACAAGGAATTTTACAAGGTACGTATTTAAGTTTTGTAGAAGCGGGTAAAAAGAAATTTGGGACAGCTGATTTACGTGGAAGATGGATCTTAACTGGCGGCATGGGTGGTATGAGTGGTGCACAGCCATTAGCAGGAAAAATGGCGGGTGCAGTTATTTTAGTTGTAGAAGTAGACCGTGCACGTATTGAACGCAAAATTAAAGAAGGCTATTGCGATTATATTGTGGAAACAGTAGATGAAGCAATTGAGTTAGTAAACCAATTAACCGATGCTAAGGAGCCAGCATCGATAGGGTTAGTAGGTAACTGTGCGGATGTGAATCGGGAGCTATTAAATCGTGGCATGATTCCTGATTTCGTAACAGACCAAACATCTGCCCACGATCCGATTAACGGCTACGTGCCAAATGGTATGACATTAGAGGAAGCATTAACATTACGTAAGACGGATGTAAAAGCTTATGAACGTCGTGCAAAGGAAACGATGGCAGAGCATGTACGTACGATGCTTGAGTTCCAGCAGGCAGGCTCAGAAACATTTGATTATGGAAACAATATTCGCGCCTATGCAAAGGAAATGGGTGTAGAAAATGCCTTTGATTTCCCAGGCTTTGTCCCAGCTTATATTCGCCCATTATTTTGCGAAGGAAAAGGACCGTTCCGTTGGGCAGCATTGTCAGGTGACCCGGAAGATATTTATAAAACAGACCAGCTTGCAAAAGAAATGTTTGCCGATGATGAAGGCTTAGTCAACTGGATTGACATGGCGCAAAAAATGGTGAAATGGCAAGGCTTACCGGCACGTATTTGCTGGTTAGGCTATGGAGATCGCCACCGTTTTGCACTACGTGTCAATGAAATGGTGGCCAATGGTGAATTAAAAGCGCCGATCGTATTCGGTCGTGACCATTTAGACTCAGGTTCCGTAGCATCACCAAACCGTGAAACAGAAGGTATGATAGACGGTTCGGATGCAGTTTCAGATTGGCCATTATTAAATGCTTTAGTGAATACAGCAGGTGGCGCGAGCTGGGTAAGTATTCATCACGGTGGAGGCGTAGGTATGGGCTATTCTCAGCACGCTGGTCAAGTATTAGTTGCAGATGGCACAGAGCTTGCAGCAGATAAAATTAATCGCGTATTAATTTCAGACCCGGGAATGGGTGTTGTACGTCACGCGGATGCAGGTTATGACCTAGCGATTCGTACAGCAAAAGAAAAAGGCATTCAAATGCCGATGCTAAAAGGATGATGAAGATTGGCACTATTAATAAATAATGCAAATGAAGTAATCACGATGCAACTTGATAAAGTAGGTCCTCGTAGACGAGAACAAATGAGTGAACTCGGCCTCTTAAAAGATGTGAGTATTTTAATTGCTGATGGTCGAATTGAAGCGATTGCACCACTGGAGGAAATAAAGCAAACTTTTCCACATTTAATGGAACGTGTGGAAGTGATTGATGCGCAAGGGAAAATTGTCATGCCTGGCTTAGTGGATTGTCATACACATTTAGTGCACGGCGGGACTCGGGAGCATGAGCTTAACATGCGACTTGCTGGTAAATCGTATATGGACATTATGAATGCAGGTGGTGGGATTCATTACACGACGACCAAAACACGTGAGGCGAGCTTCGATACATTGTATGAAAAAACGTATTATCATTTAAATGATTTTCTACGTTACGGCGTCACGACGGTAGAGGCTAAATCGGGGTACGGCTTAGACTGGGCTACAGAACTAAAGCAACTTGAAGTGGCGAAAAAATTACAAGAAACGCATGTCGTGGATATTGTTTCGACCTTTATGGGCGCACATGCTGTTCCGAAAGAAATGAAGGGTGAGGAAGATCGTTTTGTAGACATCATCATCAACGAAATGATACCGAAAGTAGCAGAGCAAGGCTTAGCAGAATTTAATGATGTCTTTTGTGAAAAAGGCGTATTTACTCCGGAACAATCTCGCTTAATATTAGAAGCTGGGAAGGAACACGGACTTACTCCTAAAATTCATGCGGATGAAATTGAACCGTATGAGGGTGCTGAATTAGCAGCTGAAGTAGGGGCCATTTCGGCAGAGCATTTACTTGTTGCGTCCGATGATGGAATTGAGGCGATGGCAAAAGCAGGTACGATTGCCGTTCTATTACCAGGCACAGCCTTTTTCCTTCGTGCACCTTATGCAAGAGGGCGTTTAATGATTGATTGTGGTGTACCTGTAGCGATTTCGACTGATTTCAATCCGGGTTCTTCACCAACAATTAGCTTGCCATTCGTGCAAAATTTAGCATGCATGAATATGGGCATGACTATGGAAGAAGTACTTTGTGCGACGACGATTAATGCGGCGTACGCGATTAATCGCGGAGATGAAGTCGGGACTCTTGAAAAAGGTAAAAAAGCAGACGTATTAATTTTAGATGTTCCAAATTATAAACAATTACAATATTTTTACGGAATGAATCATACTGATACGGTTATTAAAGATGGTAAGGTGGTTGTGAAGGGTGGTAGCCTCGTTGAGTGAGTTTATAGGAGCACCTGCAACGACTTGGAATCGGGTTGAGCATGAGGATATGAAGGTAAAGGACTGGATTGTGCCTAGCTTTGGGAAATTAACAGAAGGGTTCGATATTGTGATAACGGGTATACCGTTATCACGCTCTTCTATTAGTGCATCGGCAGCTTCCGAATATCCTGATTTTTTTCGCAAAAGCTGGCAATTTTTTTCGACCTATTCTATTGATGATAATGTAGATTTTCGTCATTTGCATGTAGCAGATTTAGGCGATGTAAAAATGCATGGGACGAATATTTTACAATGTCATACCAATATTGAACGGGCAATGATGGATATTCAAATCTATTGTCCGAATAGTTTTTATGTACAAATTGGTGGGGATCATTCGATTACAGCACCTATTGTACGGGCAATTACACAACATACGGGCAAGCGCGTGGGCATTGTGCAATTTGATACCCACTTAGATTTACGTGCGACTGAAAGTGATGGTCCAACAAATGGGACACCAATTCGTCAGCTCCTTGATACGGGAGTTGTTCGCGGAGAAGACGTTTACAATATTGGACTTCACGGCTTTTACAATGCACCAAGTTTAATAAAAGCTGCAGATGAATATGGTGTAAACCGAATTACATTAAAGCAATTCAGAAAAAATGGAGCTGAACAGCAAATTGCTGAAGTGATGAACTCACTGAAGGAAAAAGTCGATATCGTCTATGTAACAGTTGATATGGATGTGCTCGATATTACTTATGCACCGGGTGTTCCGGCATCAACTCCAGGTGGGATGCGGAGCGATGAACTATTTGATTTACTTTATGAAGTAGGAAAATATGATTTTGTATATGGAATGGATTTCGTTTGTTTAGATCCACATCGAGATAGTCGGGAGCAACAGACAGTAAAAACTGGGGTATATGCATTTTTAACAGTAATGACTTCGAGATTTGTCCATTTATATTCTGAAAAAAACACTGTTACTATGTAGAGGTAGCAGTGTTTTCCATTTGGAGAAAGACACCCATTGAAACTTTCTGATTTATTGTACGTATAGTAATAATTAGTCGAAATGGAAATGGGAGGTTAAAGAATGCGTATTGCCGCTCAAGCAGTAGTAGGTTCCCTTTTGTTACATATTGTTTATGTTGTTATAGTGCTGGCTATTGGCTACATTCAAACGGTGAATTATCGACCTGAGTTCCTAGAAAATGTTACGGTATTGCAATCAGAAGTGGCATTTAGCTTTAGTGGATCCACCGTCACATTACTCAACTCTTTCATTTTTGTGACGCTAGTATTAGGGGCGATATTATTATTTAGAAAATCGAAAGCAGAGTAGCATAATAACTAGCATAAAAGGAGGAGAAGCGATGATTGAAGTGAAGGGACAATATACAGATGCCATCATTTACACGAATCAACCACAAGAAGTGGCGATTGGACAAATTGATGAGCTTGTTAATCAAGCTTTTATGTCTGGAACGAAGGTACGAATTATGCCAGATTACCATGCAGGTAAGGGGTGTGTCATTGGAACGACGATTGCGCTCAATGACCGAGTTGTCCCGAATTTAGTTGGTGTCGACGTAGGCTGTGGGGTACTTGTTACGGAAATAGGCAAACGGACGATTGATTTTCATCAGCTTGATGAGACGATTCGCCAATATGTTCCTAGTGGTAATGCAATTCATGAAGAAGTAGGAAGCACGCGTCAAACAGAACATTTTAATAATGAGGTATTTGTGGCGCGCGGCTTACAAAATGATTATACGAATCGCTCGCTAGGTACACTTGGCGGAGGTAATCATTTTATTGAGCTTGCGAAGGATGAGGTGGATACGTATTATTTGCTCATTCATACGGGCTCACGCTATGTCGGTGCAAAGGTAGCTAACTGGCATCAAAAGCGTGCATTTGAGTCATTACAACGGGAGGATTTAACAGAGAAAATTCAAACGTTAAAGAAGAAGGGGAAGCAACAGGAAATACAAGCACTGATTCAGCGTTTTAAGCAAGAAAATCCGATTGTACCAAAGGAACTTGCTTATTTAGAAGGTGAATTGTTTTTAGATTATATGGCAGATATGAAATTAGCGCAGCGTTTTGCGCATGAAAACCGAATGAAAATTGCGCAAATTATTTTAGAGCATATGAAATGGGACATTACGGCACAGTTTGATTCCGTGCACAACTATATTGATACGGATGCAATGATTTTACGAAAAGGGGCAGTTCGTGCAGCAAAGGATGAGCAGCTTGTTATACCAATGAATATGCGGGACGGTTCACTTATTTGTATCGGAAAAGGGAACGCAGATTGGAATGAGTCAGCTCCCCACGGTGCGGGACGTATATACTCCCGTTCAGCTGCGATGAAAAACTTATCGATGGATGTTAAACAGACGATGAGTGGTATTTGGACGACTTCAGTATCAGAGGAGACACTGGATGAAGCACCAATGGCTTACAAGCCAATGAAGGAAATTGTCGAGCAAATTGGTGAGACGGTATCGATTCAAAAGTATATATTACCGGTTTATAATTTCAAGGCGAGTGATAAATGGACGAAATAAGTTGCAGGTAGCGAGATGTTGCCTGTTTTTTTGCATATAAAAACCGGAAGTTTGCATCGTTTTTACGATGACAAATTCCCGGTATAAATTGAGTATTATTTAAATCAAAATACTAGTAAGCGCTCCAGCCTGTATCAGCGGCTAATACAACACCATTAATATAAGAAGATTCTTCGCTTGCTAAAAATAGTGCAATGTTTGCAATTTCAATTGGTTCAGCTGCACGAAGCATTGTTTGAACGCCACGTGTTGCTTGTTTTAATCCAAACATATCGAAGTTATCTACAGATTGTGTTAAACCTGTATTTACTTGAGCTGGGGCAATCGCATTACAACGTACGCCAAATTCGCCATAGTGGGATGCAATGTTTTTTGTCATCCCCGTTACAGCGTGTTTTGCGGCAGTATATGTTAAGCCACCACGACCACCTGTAATACCAGCCATCGATGAAAGGTTAATAATTACACCTGATTTTTGTTCCATATATACTGGTAATACTTTACGCGAGCTACGCATTACGCCACCAACGTTAATGTCCATTACACGATTCCAAATTGTATCGTCTACATTGTGTGCAGCTTGCATCATATCTAGTACACCTGCACAGTTTACTAAAATGTCAATGCGTCCGAATGTAGCCATTGTTTCATCAACCATTTTTTGTACATCTTCTTCAACAGCAACATTTACTTTGACACCGTGCGCTTCAAAGCCATTTGCTTTAAATTCTGCAACAGTTGCTTCTAACGCTTCTGCATTGAAGTCTGCTAAAACAACTTTAGCCCCTTCTTCTGTATAACGTGTAGCAATTTGCTTCCCGATACCGTTTGCACCGCCAGTAATTAATGCGATTTTATTATCTAAACGACCCATATAATTAACCTCCCAATTTAAAACATTTTTCACACTTGATTGTAAACCCTTTCACAATGGTTTACAAGTAAACTATCTTGTTATAAAAAGAGTTTGAACACTTTTAGTCATATATCAAAAATACATGTTTTATACATCGACTGTTTCATTGAGTTTCCTATAAAAGCGCTTAAAATGGGGATGTAGGGAGGCAAAATAAAATGAATGAACATGAACTACATGAATTTCTTTCTTTATATAAAAATGAAACAGAGCAGACGGATGCTTGGTATGATAATCGTTTGAAAGAGGCTATGGAGCCACACTTTGAGCTTACAACTGAGGAATTAGTATTTGGTACACGGGTTGCATGGCGTAATAGTAATAAGTGTATTGGTAGGTTATTTTGGAATAGCCTACATGTTTTTGATCGACGTCATTTACAAAGTGAGCAAGAAATTTTTGAAGCATTGCTGGAGCATATTGATTTTGCAACGAATCAGGGGAAAATCCGTCCTACCATTTCCATTTTTGAACAAAATCGTGTACGCATTTGGAACCATCAATTAATTCGTTATGCTGGCTATGAAACGAACGAGGGGATTGTTGGTGATTCGGATTCAATTGCCTTTACGAAAGCGTGTGAAGCGCTTGGCTGGAAGGGTGCGAGAACGAATTTTGATGTGCTACCGCTCGTTATTCAAATCGATCATAATGAACCTAAACTTTTTGAAGTTCCAAAAAAGCACGTTTTAGAAGTAGACATTGAGCATCCAACGTCAGATTTTTCGAGCCTACAAATGAAATGGTATGCGGTGCCGATTATTTCGAGTATGCAAGTTACAATCGGTGGAATTGAATTTCAAGCGGCACCATTTAATGGCTGGTATATGGGGACTGAAATTGGTGCGAGAAACCTGGCCGATGAAGATCGCTATAATTGTTTGCCGAAAGTTGCTGAAATTTTTAAGCTTGATACGGCGACAAATACGACATTATGGAAGGACCGTGCACTTGTTGAGTTAAATGTAGCCGTCCTACATTCCTATAAAAAGAAAGGTGTGAGTATTGTCGATCATCATACAGCAGTACAACAATTTCAGTTGTTTCAAAAACAGGAATCGATGGCAAATCGCCCTGTAACAGGTAACTGGGTGTGGCTTATTCCCCCTCTTTCACCAGCGACGACCTCGATTTATCATACACCGATCGACAATACTATTCGAAAGCCTAATTATTTCTATCAGCAACAGCCTTATACAAAATAACCAAAAGCGCATGGCTCGATTAAACGAGCATGCGCTTTTCACATCATCTCTTATTTAAAATCAGTTCGATTAATTCTTCGCGATCGATTAAATACACATCATTAATGTCTGCTAATTTTTCAGCTTGCCTTGTAAAATGACTGTTTGTTACAACCCAAGCCTCGGTTGCATCGTACATTCTCACAGCGCCGATAATTTCTTGTACGGCTTTGACACCGACAGTGCTTGAATAGCGCTTTGCTTGTACGGCAATGATGTCCTCACCATCTTTTAATATAAGGTCTGCTCCGTAATCGCCACTTGTAGCAGTGTAGCTTACTTTAAAACCACGGCGCTTAAATAGCTCACCTAAAAAGCGTTCAAAATCCTCTCCGCTCATTGCATCCACTTCACGGATACCAGATTTGCGAAGTTTGACGGTTTTGCGTGATTTCAACCATATTTTAAACAATAGCTTTAGTGCGAAATAAAGAATAATACCAATGCCGATACCCTCTAACGTTTCGCTGAAATACCACCCAGCAGCGCCAGCTAATCCGATGAAAAGCAACGTGAAAAACGGTAACTTCTTCTTTTTTCGTCGATGTCGTTTACGCAACTTCTATATACTCCTTTAATACGTTGTTTGAGAAGGTGTCCTCAAACCTTAGTATACCACAAATGAGTACATACGTTTGGTTTATACGTATTGTTTTTTGGCACTAATAAAGGATGCGACAAATAATAGTCCGGATACAATTAAAAATATAGCAATAGGCATCGTCCAGCTATTCGTTACATCGTGTACAAAGCCAAATAAAACAGGTCCAACTGCCGCTATTAAATAGCCGATTGATTGGGCAAAACCAGAAAGGTCTGCCGCTTCAAATGCTGTTTCTGTACGTAATGTGAAAAACATCAGTACAAGTCCAAATGAAGCGCCACCAGCAAAGCCTAAAAAGACCATCCATAAAACTGCTAAGCTCGTCCATTCCATTAAAACCCCTGTAAAGCCAATGAAATAGAAAACTGTAAAGAGGACGACAATCGGACGTTGTGATTGTAGTTTTCCTGCAATTATTGGAATGATAAATGTTAATGGAATTTGTGATAATTGCATAATCGATCCCATCCATCCAGCACGTTGTGCATTCATTCCTTGGCTAATGAAAATATCAGGAAGCCAAGCAGATGAGCAGTAAAAAATAAGTGATTGAAAACCCATCGCAGCAGCAATTGCCCAAGCAAGTGGGGACTTCCACATTTGCTTTTTTGGTGCGTTTGTTTGAGCAAATTTCATTTCCACTTTGGAATCCTTTAAAATTGGAACCCAGATGATAAGTGTTAGCAATCCTAAAATAAGAGAAAATCCAAGTGCAAACTCCCAACCAACAGATGATGCTATCGGATGGCTAAAACCAGCTGCAAGTCCTGCAGAAATATTCATCGAAACGGAATAAATGCCAGTTAATAGACCGATATGTAATGGATATTTCAATTTAAAATAACTAGGGATAAGTACATTTCCAAAAGCAATTGCTACGCCGATAAGGACCGTTCCGATAAGTAAGGTTGATGTAGCTCCTAATGAACGGAATAGGATGCCAATGCATAACAGTACAACCGAGTAAAATAATGTCCACTCCATACCTAATTTTCGAGCAATACGAGCGGCAAACGGAGAAACAATAGCAAATGCAAGCAATGGAATCGTTGTTAAAAAGCCAGCCAATACATTTGAAATGCTAAGATCATCACGGATGAATTCGATAATAGGACCGACAACCGTAAGTGGCGTACGTAGTGTAGTAGCAAATAAGAAAATTGCGATAATAAAGAGTAAAATCGATTGATTTGATGATAATTTTTTGTTTTGGTAAAGTGGTCGTTCAAGGTCCATGGGAGCACTCCTTTTTTTATAATTACAGTTATTCTATCAAAGAAAAATAATTAAATGAATTCTCTAAAAAAACAGAATAATTCAAAGGCGTTGCGGTCAAAAAAATGTTATGTTAGACTTTAAAGCGTTGTTTCAAAATTATATATACATTACCTCATGCTTTTAATGGGGTAGAGGTCGCAAACATTAAGATTAGTATAGCGGAGATTGAGAGAATCGGTGAAGCTTTATGAAAGGAATGGTTGCCGAAGTGTTATTTTTCTCTCAAAGAATAATGCTGGGGCTGTCTCCGAAAGGAACAGAACTGTCACATGTGTAAGCATGTGTTGAGCTATCTTTCAAGTTTGATGAGGTGTTTTATTGGAGCCGTCACATAACTTGTGGCGGCTTTTCGTTATTTAACACCCAACAAACTTTAAAACAAAGGAGAATCTTCATGAGTGAAAATAAAATAGATCAGCATAATACACAAAACGGGCTGAAAAAAGGACTAAAAAGTCGTCATATTACGATGATTTCGTTAGGTGGTACGATCGGTACAGGGTTGTTTTTAGCTTCTGGTGGCGCAATTGCGCAAGCAGGTCCTGGTGGTGCGTTACTAGCCTACGCTTTAATCGGTGTCATGGTGTACTTTTTAATGACATCACTAGGTGAAATGGCAGCGTACATGCCAACATCTGGTTCATTTAGTACGTACGCAACAAAGTTTGTTGACCCAGCGTTAGGCTTTGCGCTTGGCTGGAATTATTGGTACAACTGGGCAATTACAATTGCTGCAGAAATTGCCGCGGTTTCATTAATTATGAAATACTGGTTCCCAGATAGCTCATCGTTAACGTGGACAATTTTATTTATTGTCGTTGTATTAACATTTAACTTATTATCGGTCAAAGCGTTTGGTGAAGGGGAATATTGGTTTGCGATGATTAAAGTCGGAACAGTTATCATCTTCATCATCGTGAGTATTTTAATGATTTTCGGACTTTTAGGCGGCAACGATCCTGTCGGTTTTAAAAACTTCTTTGAAGGGGATGCACCATTTAATGGTGGCTTCCTAGCGATGTTCGGTATTTTCTTAGCAGCAGGCTTTTCATTCCAAGGAACAGAAATGCTCGGGGTGACGGCTGGTGAAACAGATGATCCAGCGAAAAACATTCCAAAGGCGGTACGTTCAGTATTCTGGCGTATTTTACTTTTCTACATTTTTGCAATTGGTGCAATCGGATTATTAATTCCGTACACAGATTCACGTTTATTATCAGAAGATATTGCAACGAGTCCATTTACACTCGTATTTGAAAACTTAGGCATTGCGTTTGCAGCTTCTGTGATGAACGCTATCATTTTAACGGCTATGCTTTCTGCTGGTAACTCAGGTCTTTATGCGGCAAGCCGTATGCTATTCCAACTAGCAGTAGAAGGGAAAGCTCCAAAGTTCTTTACAAAAGTGAGCAAGCGCGGTATCCCGATTTATGCGTTACTTGCAACGTTAGCTGTTGGTTCATTAGCATTTTTAGCATCATTCTTTGGAGATGGTGTTGTATACATTTGGTTATTAAATGCATCAGGTATGTCCGGCTTTATCGCTTGGTTAGGTATTGCGATTAGTCATTATCGCTTCCGCCGTGCGTATGTTGCGCAAGGATATTCATTAAGCGATTTACCATATGTATCAAAGTTTTTCCCATTCGGTCCAGTCTTCGCCTTCGTATTATGTATGATCGTCGTTTTAGGACAAAACTATATGGCGTTTATAGGAGATACAATTGATTGGTATGGCGTAGTAGTATCTTACATCGGCTTACCACTATTTGCTGCTTTATGGATTGGCTATAAAGTAAAACATAAAACGAAAGTTGTTCCATTATCTGAATGTGATCTTTCAAATGATTAATAGAAACGGCTGTGCGGAAAGCTTTTGACTTTTTGTACAGCCGTTTTTAACTTTTATAGAAAATGAAATTATACTTATTTATCGCTTTGAATTAACTTCATTGCACTGAAACCAAGGCATAGATGGTAGTTTAGGAGTATAATAGGGGAGTATTTAATTTGCAACCGAATACATGTGAAGGAAGTGATTATAATGCCTATCTCAACAGGCTTTTATAAAAAAATCTATCAGTGGATGATGAACGAAGAAAAAAATGAGGCTGTATTTCGACCATTTATTTCGAATGGAAATCCATATAAATCGCGTGTTTTTTTAGTTAGCTCTAATGCTTTACCGTTGTTTAAAGTACAGGAAAATAAAGAGCAACTATTTGCAGAAGCGCTTATTGACCGAGCTCTATTCATGCAATTGTATGATGATGAAGTGATGACAGCTTCCCGGGAGTTTAAAGGGTCGTTGCAATTTGAACAGTGGCTATTACAGCATAATGAAGCGCTCATCATGACCTCCTTAAATGCCTATCAGCTAGCTAATGCTGAAGAGGTGAAACGTGTGAAAAAGGAAGATACAGTGAACTTTACACGTGGCCATAAAGTATTTCATGAAGTATTAATGGAGTTTCAGCCAGAAATTATCATACTGCAAGGAAAAGTTGCATTTACACAATTTAAAACGGTCTATGCCGAAAAACTCACTATTTATAATCCTTCAATAACAAAAGTGCCAGTGTTAGAAGAGGAAGGACCATTTGCAGAGCTTCAATATGATAATGGGAAAAAGGCGCATGTCTTTGTGGCACGCAGTATGAGCTACTTTGGAAAAGACGGCACTACATTCGAACGATTGAAGAGAAAAATAATGGGAATTCTTTAAAAAAGTGTGAAAAACCGAACGTTCTAATGATTGATATCACTAAAAACGTTAAATTTCCGAAAAATAAGAATAATTTTATTATTTAGAGGTTATTGCATTTCAAATTTTACATGCTTATAATTGGAACATTCACATAACGATATTAAATAAATATACTCATATAATAGCAAGGATAAGGCTTGCAAGTTTCTACCGATTCACCGTAAAGGAATCGACTATGGGTGAAGCAAACGAACGAATGTCGGTCAATTATTACTATGTATTTTTGACGACATTTTGTTAATTCTTTTGACGATTACTCGGAAGACTTGCTCCACTCATATTGAGGGGCAAGCCTTCCGAGTTTTTTTATTGAGTTGTAATAGAAGGGGGCCTCTTTAGCGATGAAGCTGTTAAGAGAAAAAATTGAACGTGAAGGACAAGTACTATCTGATGAGGTGCTGAAAGTAGATTCATTTTTGAATCACCAAATTGACCCAATGCTTATGAAAGAAATTGGTGAGGAATTCGCCAACCGCTTTTCAGATCAGGTCATTACGAAAGTCTTAACGATCGAATCTTCAGGCATTGCACCAGCAACATTTTTAGGTTTAACGCTTGGTGCACCAGTAGTCTTTGCACGTAAACGTAAATCATTAACATTGACAGACAATCTTTATACATCAAGCGTTCACTCATTTACAAAAAACGAAACAAATGAAATTTCAGTATCTAATAAATTTTTGTCAGCTGATGACAATGTAGTAATTATTGATGATTTCTTAGCAAATGGCGAAGCGTTAAAAGGATTAGTAGATATCGCAAACCAAGCGGGGGCAACGATTGTTGGAGCAGGTATTGTTATTGAGAAGGGCTTCCAACAGGGCGGTAAAGTAATGCGTGAGCAAGGATTGCGAATTGAATCATTAGCAAATATTAAATCATTAGCAAACGGCAAAGTAGAGTTTTTTGATTAAAAAGTAAGTTAGTTCTAAACATGTAATAAATCTCATCTTGAGTAAACATAACTGGAGGAAGACTTTTTATGAATAACACAAAAGCAACAATGCTTGGTATTCAGCATCTACTTGCGATGTATGCAGGAGCGATTTTAGTTCCATTAATTATCGGTGGCGCACTAGGCTTTAGCACAGCCCAAATGACATACTTGGTCGCAATTGATATTTTCATGTGTGGTGTGGCGACATTACTGCAAGTTTGGAAAGGGAAATTTATCGGGATCGGTTTACCAGTCGTTTTAGGCTGTACTTTCACGGCAGTTAGCCCAATTATCGCTATCGGCTCATCTGGTGGACTTGGGGATATTTACGGGGCAATTATCGTATCAGGTTTAATCATTGTCTTAATCGGTGGCTTATTCGGAAAACTTATTCCGTTTTTCCCACCCGTTGTTACAGGTTCAGTTGTCACAATAATTGGAGTAAGTTTAATTCCAGTGGCGATAAACAATATGGGTGGCGGTCAAGGTGCTGCTGATTTTGCATCCACTTCAAACGTAGCATTAGCGTTTATTACATTATTAATAATTTTAGTAATTTACCGATTCACAGTAGGCTTTGTTCGTTCGATTTCAATCTTATTAGGTTTAGTATTTGGTACTGTAATCGGTATCTTTATGGATAAAGTGAACTTCACTCCTGTAGTAGAGGCTTCTTGGCTACACATTATGCAGCCGTTCTACTTAGCAACACCAACCTTTAACGCATCAGCCATTTTAACAATGACACTAGTGGCAATGGTTTCTTTAGTAGAATCTACGGGTGTATATTATGCTTTAAGTGATATTTGTAAAAAGAATTTAACTTCAAAAGATTTATCGAAAGGGTACCGTGCAGAAGGTTTAGCATCAATTATCGGTGGTATTTTCAACGCATTCCCTTATACAACATTTTCTCAAAACGTAGGCTTAATCCAAATGTCAGGCGTACGTGATCGTAAAGTGATTTACATTACAGGTGGTATGCTTGTTGCACTTGGTTTCTTACCAAAATTAGCAGCATTAACAACAATCATTCCAACTTCAGTACTTGGGGCAGCAATGCTTGCGATGTTCGGTATGGTAATTACACAAGGTATTCGCATGTTAGCACCAGAGATTATGAAGTCAATGGAAAATGCAATGGTAGCAGCAGTAGCAGTTGGTTTAGGTGTCGGCGTTGCAGTTGTTCCAGGCTTATTTGCGAATATGCCAGAAACATTATCAATCTTAACTTCAAATGGGATCGTTGCTGGTTCGGTAACAGCGATTGTGTTGAACATTTTATTTAACATGATTGGTCCGAAACGTAAAGATCCGATGCATGTGGAGTAAGTTCTTAGAAAAATAGTTTAATAACTTTCATTAAGATACCCCACATATTTTGATGAAAAGAATGTTGTCACCTACTTTTATCTATTGATTTAGATTTGAGGAGGTGGCATTTTTTTATGCGGAAAAAGGGCTATTTAATGAGGGATGATTTAAATGATGATATGGAATCTCTTACTTTACTGCAGGCTTATGACTATTTTTATTCAGCGAAAAAGGCTGAAAATATTCGAGAAAGTTAATTATTGATCACTAACACCATTCAGACACTTTTAGAAAAAAGGAACTCGCTTATTTGTGACCTAGACCAAGATATTTATACAGAATTAGATAAGAATTATTTCATGGATGGCTATGTTAACAAAGAAGGTAATTTTCAGAAAAATAAGGAATCAAAGAATAAGAATTTGCATAATGATTATGAGTTTAGATGTATTGACAAGGAAACGCGACTGCTTGAAAACTTAATTGATAAATGTAATAATAATACAAATTATCTTCCCAATTATCCTCATCAAATTCAATTGTAAGGGAGCGTAATAAACCACATCACCCTTAGAATAAATAGATAACTCGTTATAATACCAAATCCGTCACTAAATCCTTCTCTTATCATCAGCTATATGAATATACTTTGTAATTGCTGTTGATTTTGAAACATTAAATGCCATTTCAAGTTTTGTGAGCAAACTCGAGAGGAGTCCCCCTATTTTGACGATGTTCAAGTAAGGGTGATACGTGAAAATGAATGAATTCTTTGTGGAGTAGTAAAAATTCGACGCTTTTACTAGTACATGCTTTAGTGCTCGCGTTACTATTTGCAGGTTGCGTCTATGCGCATGAAATCAATTATGTAAATCGTGAGGTTTTCACATTGGAGGAGCAGGATCTCACATTTCTTTCCTAACAATCCCATACGACTATATACGAATTTGCATCACGTAAAAAAGTACACGCGCCATTGATTCACTTATTTTGAATTTGAAAGAAATCGAATATGTAACAGGCTTTATTTTGAATAACTAAACGAGGTATTAGTAAGGGGTGGGAAAAATGGACATTATGTATACCGTTTTTGCGGGAATATTCGGATTGGTTTTCGGTTCCTTTTATAATGTAGTAGGCTTACGCGTACCGTTAAAAAAATCGATTGTGACATCACCATCTCGCTGCGGTAGCTGTAATCGTCGTTTACAGGCAATCGATCTTATACCTGTTTTCTCCTACTTGTTGCTAAGAGGGGAATGCCGGACATGTGGAGCAAAGGTGTCGCCAATCTATGCCATAACGGAACTGGCAACGGGCTTGCTCTTTGCTTTAGCGATGTGGCGCTTTGGCTTATCATGGGAGCTGGCTGTAGCCTTTGTCTTTATTTCATTATTAGTCATTATTAATGTGACAGACATCGCTTACATGCTCATTCCGAACAAAATATTATTGTTCTTCTTGCCACTTCTAATTATCGCAAGGATCTTATCGCCACTTGAGCCATGGTGGGATAGCCTTGTTGGGGGTGTTTTAGGATTTTCGTTATTGTTACTCATTGCTGTCATTTCGAAAGGTGGCATGGGTGGAGGGGATATTAAGCTGTTCTTCTTAATCGGGCTTGTGCTTGGAGCAGTGCAAACATTATTGACGTTATTTTTAGCTTCCTTCATTGGGATGATCGCCGGCTTCATAATACTTAAAATACGAGGGCAAGGACGAAAAACACCTGTACCCTTTGGACCTTCCATTACGATTGCCGCCATCATTGTTTATTTTTATGGAGAGCAGATTATTAATAGTTATGTAAGTTTATTATAATCGAACAAAGGCGCTTTACTTTAGTAAAATTGCCTTTAAAAGTAGTGTTATTATTATTTAAACAATCCTCATAAGGGCTAAACAAAGGAGCAATCATTTTGATAACGGGACTCATTCATCATATCGAAATCAATGTATCGAATTTAAAGAAGACCGTTGAATTTTGGACTTGGTTTTTAGAAGAACTTGGCTATGAACAATTTCAAAAATGGGACGGAGGGCAAAGCTGGCAATTAGCAAATACATATATCGTGTTTGTACAAACAAGTGAAAAATATCTTCCTATTCCTTACCATAGAAGTAGCGTAGGTTTAAATCACATAGCATTTCACGCAGAGTCGCAAAAACAAGTGGACAATATTACAGTTCAATTGGAGAATAAAGGCATGACGGTTTTATATAAAGATCGCCATCCTTATGCAGGTGGTAAAAACCATTATGCTGTGTTTTTTGAGGATCCTGACAGAATTAAGGTTGAACTTGTAGCTCCAACAGATAGTAATTAATTAAAAAGCTCAAAACGTTGTCTTAACAGCGTTTTGAGCTTTTTTGAAGTAGGCTTTATTTATTAAACGGACTAATTATCGATCTTTATTAAAAGATGACAATTCCCGCACGACTTGTTCAAATGGGTGATTCGAAGGCAATTCTTTCGTTGCAATGTCAATCACCTTTTCCTTTGAATCTGCCAGTATTAAAATCCGGTACTCACCAAAGTCTTTGTAATATGCATCGGCCTCGATGATGGCCGATTGACTCTCGGATTCATGTTCAAGAAAGGCGACAACGATTTCATAACCATCTTTCATGAGCTCAATTTTCTTCAAAACATACACAACCTTCCTATGTTCTCCCAGCCTTATCTAGAGGCGTTCATAAACATAGGGTAGGTTATATATAAAATTTTATCCCTTCCGTTATTCGGCGTTTGGATAAATCATTGTTTTCGGATCTACGTAGCGATCGAATTCATCTTCTGTTAAAAGACCGGTTGCAATGGCTGCTTCTTTTAACGTGGTACCTTCCTTATGGGCTTTTTTCGCAATTTTCGCCGCATTTTCATAACCGATATACGGATTTAAAGCAGTCACAAGCATTAATGAATTTTTTAAATTCGCATCGAGCACTTCCATATTTGGTTCAATCCCAACTGCACAATTATCATTGAATGACTTCATTGCATCTGCAAGCAGGCGAGCAGATTGTAGGAAGTTGTATATAATCACTGGCTTGAATACATTTAACTCAAAGTTCCCTTGAGAAGCAGCGAAGGCAATGGTTGCATCGTTTCCGATTACTTGTGTAACGACCATTGTTAATGCTTCACTTTGTGTTGGGTTTACTTTCCCTGGCATAATCGATGATCCTGGCTCGTTTTCTGGAATTGTAATTTCGCCAATACCAGAGCGTGGACCACTTGCTAACCAACGCACGTCATTGGCGATTTTCATGAGGTCTGCTGCTAATGCCTTTAAGGCACCGTGTGCAGCTACAATTTCATCATGGCTCGTTAACGCATGGAATTTATTTTCCGCAGAAGTAAAATCCTTGCCTGTTAATTTGCTAATTTCTTTCGCTGTGCGGTCACCAAATTCGGGATGAGCATTAATTCCTGTTCCAACAGCTGTTCCGCCGATTGCTAATTCCTTCATGAACTGTGTGTTTACCATAATCATTTTTTCACACTTTAATAGCATATGGTGCCAGCCGCCAATTTCCTGTCCTAAAGTGAGTGGCGTTGCGTCTTGTAGATGTGTACGACCGATTTTAATAATGTCATTAAAGGCAATTGCTTTTTCTTTCAATGTTTGCTGTAAAAGTTGAAGACGTGGCATTAAATAATTTTCCACAATTTCCACTGCAGCAATGTGTAGCGCAGTTGGGAATGTGTCATTTGAACTTTGTGATTTATTGACATCGTCATTTGGATGAACTTTTTCATCTGAACCTTGTGCTGCTAGTTTTTCATTAGCTAAATAGGCGATTGTTTCATTGACGTTCATATTTGTTTGTGTTCCGCTTCCTGTTTGCCATACAACAAGAGGGAAATGATCGTCCCATTTTCCTGCGATAATTTCATCTGCGGCTTCAACGATAGCTTTTGTTTTCTCTTCGGATAATTTGCCTAAGCCATTGTTCGCGAGTGCGGCTGATTTTTTTAAAGTAGCCATTGCGCGGATAATTTCGATTGGCATTTTTTCTGTGCCGATTTCAAAATTTTCCTTACTACGTTGTGTTTGTGCACCCCAAATTTTATCAGCAGGTACGCGAACTTCACCTAATGTGTCTTTTTCAATACGATAATCCAATCTAAACAACTCCTTTAGTATATGTATACCCAGTTTTGTGCTTTGATATATGAAAAAATGGCAAACCGTGTGAGGGATTTGCCATTTTTTCAGCAGACAGGAAAAGGTTTTTCCTACGTTGCATAAGAAAGGCACTGAAAGTGTCTTTCTACTATGAGTAAAGTAATTAATTGAGTTTCGAACCAGAACTGGGGGGAACGGTATCGAAAGTTGTTAAAAACTAAGATGTCTTCCTTACACCGATAATGATAATCCTTATCAATTAGAATGTCAATTATTTAATTAAAAAAATTTTCTAAAAACAAACAACACCTAATTCACCGGGGCCTTTGCGGTGGATTAGGCGTTGCTATAGTCGGTATTCAATGAATGTCACCTCTTAATTTAAATAATTTTTACATAAAAGTCACGGCCATTCGTTAACTCTAAAATCTCGATGCCTTTTTCACGCTTATAGTAGTCTGAAATAATATTCGCTAAACCAGTGTAACCATTTAGTAGAGTACCTGCTTTAATTTCCTTGGCGATATTATGAAATTCAAAATAGGTTAACGTATCATCATTCATTCCATTTAAGATCGCTTCCATGTCTGCAAAGGGGACGTGGATCCCGCGTGTATATCGACACTCTCGCTT
Source organism: Solibacillus sp. FSL R7-0682 (assembly GCF_038005985.1). NCBI lineage: Bacteria > Bacillati > Bacillota > Bacilli > Caryophanales > Caryophanaceae > Solibacillus > Solibacillus sp. FSL R7-0682. The sequence goes on along the minus strand of NZ_JBBOUI010000001.1, from coordinate 3,698,403 downwards.
ATACGTATGATGCGGAATATTTATTGGTTTTTCTTCCTTAATCATTGTAATTTGATTCATAAGTTGTCCTCCCTATAGTACAAATAAGTATTAGTATGATTATATCTATTATAACAAAAAATGCTATTAAGTAATCTGAAAATTTATTTAATTTAGAATTCAATTGAAGTTTTTATGGGTAATTTACCAATCATCTCCTCTCGCTAATTCCTCAGCAACTGTTTGTAAATCATAAGCATTGATTGTGAAAAGCTTGTAATCGTCATGCTGCTCTTTGTATTTTTGAATTAAACGATGCACATATTTTGGTGAGCCTTCATTTTCATCATCATATACAAGTAGCGCGCCGTCGGTATTATCAATAATAAATTTATCCTTTTCGATAAATTGCCAAGGAGCCTCGTACGGCCGTTTTGTGACGCTCGTTACAAAATCGGCTTTCCCCAATATATGCATGTAAGTAGTCTGTTTATGCTCATTCCAATTTTTTTCTTGCTCTAAAAATGGGGTAATTATGGAATACTTTAAAGTTGGATATTCGGACTTTAAATTGAGCACCACTTCTACTGCCCACGTCTCAACACCTTGCTGTCCACTAATCACGACCCATTGTAAGCCGTCATCAAGGAGTACACGTAACTGCTGTTCAATGGCAGTTTTTATAATCGCTATGCCAGGGTGCTTATCATTGAATATACCGAGTTCATGTGGGCGATAGCCAGTAATATAGATGGATTTCATGTGAATGACCTACCTTTGTAAGTTGAAGATTTTTATAGAATAATGGATAGATGAAGGGGATGTAAGAAAGGTAAAATTGCTCTTTCATACATCCCCTTTAATTTTATTTTACATAATCGGACGGAATTTTTTCTGCACCGAAAATTTGAAGGTTGACTTTATTGAAATACCGCTTTTATTTGCTCAATTGCCCAGTCTAAATCCTCTTTTGAAATAATAAGTGGTGGGGCAAAGCGGATCACAGTATCATGTGTTTCTTTGCACAGCAGTTTTCGCTCCGCAAGCTTTTCACAGTATGGGCGAGCTGCTTCATGTAGCTCAAGACCGATGAAAAGACCGCGACCACGAACCTCTTTTATCGCTGGATGGTTAATTGCTTCAAGCTGTTGTTTGAAATAGTTACCGAGCTCTAGTGAACGGGCTGTTAAATTTTCTTCCTCTAGTACATCTAAAGCTGCGATTGAAACGGCACAGGCGATAGGATTTCCACCAAATGTCGAGCCGTGAGAGCCAGGGTTAAAGACGCCAAGAATATCATCATTGGCAACGACAGCAGAAATAGGGAATACGCCCCCACCAAGTGCCTTTCCTAAAATTAATACGTCAGGTTCAATGTTTTCCCATTCATAAGCAAATAGCTTTCCAGTACGCGAAAGACCTGTTTGAATTTCATCCGCAATAAATAACACGTTATGTTCCTTACAAAGCTCAAAGGCTGCTTTTATGAAGCCCTCTGGCGGTAAAATAATACCCGCTTCACCTTGTATAGGCTCTACAATGAAGGCTGCAGTATTCGGAGTAATTGCCGCCTTTAACGCATCGATATCACCGTACGGAACTAATATAAAGCCTGGTAGCATAGGACCGAAGCCACGTTTATATTCCGCTTCGGAAGATAACGAAACAGCTCCCATCGTACGTCCATGGAAATTTCCATTACAGCCGATAATTTGCGCTTGATCTGTTGGGATTCCCTTTACTTCATAGCCCCATCGACGCGCTGTTTTTATCGCTGTTTCAACGGCTTCAGCACCTGTATTCATTGGGAGCACCATGTTTTTCCCTGTTAGCTTAAATAATTTTTCGTACCAAACACCTAATGTTGCACTATGAAAGGCACGCGATGTTAACGTCACTAAATCAGCTTGATCTTTTAACGCTTGAATAATTTTCGGATGACGATGACCTTGGTTTAAGGCGGAGTATGCCGAAAGCATATCCATATAACGATTTCCTTCAGGGTCCATTACCCAAACACCTTCTGCTTTTTCAATAACGATTGGTAGCGGATGATAGTTATGAGCTCCGAATTTTTCTGTTTGATCGATAACTTGCTGTGATCTCGTTGTCATGATGAAATCCTCCTTAGTAAAAATCATTTACTTATTCAATAGGAATTAATAGGGAAATCAAAAACAGTAAGAATAAGCAGCACCAACTTAAATAGTAGACGGCTTCTTCCAAATTAATGTTAACAGAATACCGATTACTAACACAACTGTTGCAAAATAATATGGATAGTTAATATCAATATCAAAGAGGATACCACCTAAAATTGGTCCGAAGATATTTGCTAAGCTTGTAAACATCGAGTTCATGCCACCAACAAAACCTTGCTCATTTCCCGCAATTTTTGAGAGGTAGCTTGTAACAGCCGGTCGGAACATGTCAAAGCCGACGAAGACGATACAAGTAACAAGTAAAATGGCAAAGTAAGAGCTCACAACGGTCATTAAAAACACTAAAGCGCCAGATAAAATGAGGCTATAACGAATTAATTTAATTTCGCCCCAGCGTTGCGCTAAACGGTCAAATAATGCAACCTGTGCAATAGCTCCGAAAATCGCACCTCCTGTAATAATGATTGCAATATCATAATGGTCAAAGCCAAATTTATGATCAACAAATAGGCTAAAGAATGACTCAAAAGCTGCAAGTCCAAATGACGCAACAAAAATTAATACAAAGGCAATAAAATACATTGGTGCAAAGATACGTTTAAAGCCCGACTTTTGGTCAGGTGCCTGTTCTACATTTTCAGCATTACGCTCAGGTTCACTTAGTAATAAGATTGATAGAATCGCGGCGATTGTACCAAGGGCCCCAGCAAAGAAGAATGGCACACGCGTACCGAAATCTGCTAGGAATCCACCAATACCAGGACCGATAATAAAGCCTGTGCTAATCGCAGCAGACATATAGCCTAATGCTTTAGGACGTGTATCCATTGTCGTAATGTCTGCGATAAATGCGGTAACTGCTGGCATAATGAATGCCGCACTAATCCCACCTAAAATACGAGAAATAAATAACACTTCTATTGTTGTTCCAATACCAAATAAAAATTCTGAGAATCCGAAAATAAATAATCCGAGCACGATCATAATTTTACGACCATATTTATCAACCGCTTTACCAGCAAGCGGAGAAACAATTAGTTGAGCAATGGCAAAGGCTGCTGTTAAATAACCGACTATTTTTCCAGTCAAACCTAATTCATTCATTAACGTAGGAAGTACGGGTATAACTAAACCAATTCCTAAAAAGGCAATGAAAAGGTTAAGTAACAGTAATCCTAATGTAATTTTGTAGTCCTTCATTGTTGATTTTCTCCTTATTTTATGTTGAACGTAACTATTAGCCGGTAGGAAAGAATCATTTGCCACCGACATAAGAAAGGACACCACCTAGAGCAGTTCGCATAGGAGTGCCTTTCAACGTCACTTTCTAACATAAACCCTATAGTAACTAGAGAGTCAATGGTTTCTCCTTTTATTATTTTAGTAAAGTTGTTACAGCAATTGTACTTTTAGATCAACGATAAATTCGTCCTCTTTATTCGGTGAATAATTAGAAGGCATAAAAATTTCATAGACGTATGGCGCTACATGTAAATGATTATCTTCTATATAAGTGTATAGTTTTTGGTACTGCTTTAAATAGGCTTCCTTTGTAAAGATAAAAGCAATGCAAACATAACGTCCAGCAGGAATTGTCGTTACATCCATATCAGCCGGAAGCTTCGCGAAATATCGCTTCGTTAAGAGGGGAGTAAAGATATGACTATAATGAATGTCATCCAATGAGTCCGATTTTACGAAAGGGTAGATACATCCATAGCGGCTACTTAAAAAGCTGTTTTCCATTTCAAGGGTTTTCATTAGCGAGCTATAGTATGTATTTGGAATATAGTTTGGCGTTAAATCCTTCGTTTGAATCGTTAAAATTCGCTCCTCTTCTTCTGTTTTAATATATACTTCATTAATCACATTAATCGCTAGCTGCTCTTCCATTTGTTTTTTCGTTTTAAAGAGGCTTTGCTGAATATCGTATAGTTGATTAATACGGCTTTCAATAACCGACTCTTGCTGCACTAAAAAGGCTAATAATTGTGCAGGGGTAAATTGCTGTGCAGCTTTAATTTCCTCTAAAGATGTGCCGATAAATTTTAACGATTTAATAATATCTAAATAATATAATTGTGATTCTTTATAGTAACGGTAGTTTGATTTTTGATCGACATGGGATGGCTTAAATAAGTCGATTTGATCGTAATAACGTAATGTTTGAATTGAGATGTTTGTTAGCTTGGCCACTTCGCCAATCGAATAATATTTTTCTTCCATAGGAAAGCTCCTTTATGATTACCACAGCATAGGCTTATCTACCATTAGCCAAAGTAAAATCCCCATAAGTAAAATGTATTGATAGGTTGCAGTTTTGACCATTTTTATAAAGCGTATTTTTGTGAATTCATCGCTTTGTGCGAATGCCATGGAAGGCTTGAAGGCACGTGCCATAAAGAGTAGTGAGCAAAGCATGATGACGATTGTTGCGAGTATCCAAAATGATGAAAAGGACCAGCCTCCGAACCAAATAAGTAAAAGTCCGGTTGGTACTAAAACATGCCCACCATTTGCGACTGCACGGAGCACGCCTTGAATGGCAATGACGTAGCTTTGCAATTGATCATCGGGTGCCTTTTCCATGCGATTTAATAATGGGAAAATGCCAAACAATGGTCCAGTTGCAATAATCGCACTTAAAATGTGTAAATAAAGCGTTAATGTATAAAGCAATAAAATCCCTCGCTAAATGTTTAAAGTTATATAAAGTTTAACATGTTATGGCGTTATACATGAAAAAAAGTAAGCCATGTAAAATACATGACTTACTTTGTTATTAAAACCCCTTATGAATGAGCAGGTGCTCCTTGTTTCCCCGTTTGTTCTTCTTTCTCTTGATCATTAATACGTTGTTTTTTAAGTTTATTTACATTTGAACGAAGTAATAATGAAATACCAAATGAAATTGCAATTAAGAAGCTAAATACATAGAATACCGGAATATAGCTGTTTGTTGCTTCATGAATAGTAGATACAATTATTGGACCAAAAATACCGCCAAGAGACCAAGTAGTTAATAAGTAGCCGTGAATTACACCAAGCTGCTTTGTTCCAAATAAATCACTTGCAAAGGCAGGTAAGTTAGAGAATCCACCACCATAACAGCTAACAACTAAGAAAATAAATAGTTGGAAGATGATGACGTTTGTTGTGAATGGTAACGTTAAAAAGGCAATTAACTGAATCGTAAAGAAAATAACGAAAACGTTTGAACGTCCGATATAATCTGAAGCAGCAGCCCACAGTAAGCGTCCACCACCATTAAATAATCCCATTAAACCTACCATTGTTGCGGCAGCGGCAACGGATAATCCAACAACCTCTTGGGCCATTGGAGAAGCAACCGAAATCATCATTAAACCTGACGTAACGTTAATAAGATGCATTGCCCAAAGCATCCAAAACTGCTTTGTACGAACGGCTTCACGAGCTGACATTTGTGCAAGCTCGTGAGATTTTACTTTACCTGATGCAACGGCTTCCTCAACTTCACCAGGCTTTGGTGGTGCGATATAAAGAGCACCTAACATCATCAATGTGAAATAACTAACCCCTAAAATGAAATACGTATTGGCAATGCCAACTGCTTCAATTAAGTTTGCTGCGACTGGTGCTGTAATTAATGCACCCGCACCAAAGCCTAACACGGCCATCCCTGTTGCTAAACCACGGCGATTCGGGAACCACTTAACAAGCGTAGATACTGGTGCAATGTAACCAATACCCATCCCGAGACCACTTAATAATCCATATGTTAACCAATACAATACGACTGAATCTGATAAAATAGCGAACCCTGCGCCACCTTGTCCTAAACCGAATAATACTGCTGCAACCATTGCAGCCTTACGTGGACCTAATTTTTCTACCGTACTCCCAAAAAGTGCTGCAGCAAAACCTGCTAGTCCCATCATAATCGTAAAGGCGATTGTAATTTGAGATGCGTCCCAACCTAATTCATTTGAAATTGGATTTTTATACACACTATATGCATAAGCTCCACCAATGGATAAGTGTATAGAAATCGCAGATGCGGCAATTAGCCAACGATTCTTTTTCATAATATTCCCCCTTGCGCACTATAAAACTTCGATATTGTGATAATTTTCTCTTTCTGGTAGATGTGTCGAATGTATGAACATCTCTGACAATAACTTAACATCAAATTATTATGTTGCGCAAGTGGAAAATGAAAAAACATTTATCTTGAAAAAACATAAATTCCTTATCTTGAGATACAAAATTGTACTTTATGACGGATTTTTAAAAGTGTTAATCACGCTGTAAACGCTGTCATATCAACGTTTGTTGATATTTTTACAGTAAAGTAAAGTTAAAGGTGACTGTAAAAGAATAATAATTATATTATACAAAAAATAAACAAAATATTCTACTTGAATAATTAAAATTGCTGTTTTTGTTATAAAAATCATTAAAATAAAGAATTCGAGATAAAGAGCAAAATACTATCAAAACAATAATATAACAGTAACTAGTACACGAAGAAACGTAGGGTAAATCGTTTTATGCATTGTTAAATCAGTGTTTCTTATAGGGTATTGAGTGAAAAGTGCAGATTTATATTATAAAAATGTGGTTGTTTTAAAACTGTTTATAACAGTTTGTCAGAGAGAATATTTTTGGTTGTTCGAGATGAAATTTAAAATTATTAAGCAATAATTTTTCGTTATTATAGAAAATATAGGAGGGGAATTTTTAAAATAACCATTAAATAGAAGGGGTATTATAGTGACAGAAATACTAAAAAAATCAATTGTATAAATATACTTTCTAATCAAGGTTAATAATAAAAGTTTCATTTGACGGGTTTACGACAGTTCTTTAAAGTCAAAATAGTAAAAGGAAGGGGCGGAATTATGATGCTGAAAATTGATCCAAAGCAATTATCCGAACGAGAAAATTATAAATTTTTAATTGGTTCGATTATTCCAAGACCAATCGCTTTTATTACAACACTATCAGAGGAAGGTGTTGTGAATGCAGCACCATTTAGTTTCTTTAATATTGTGTCTTCTAATCCGCCGATGATTTCAGTAAGTATTCAGCGTAAACAAGGACAAATGAAAGATACCGCACGTAATATTATGGCGAATAATCAATTTGTTGTACACATAGTCGACATAGACAATGTAGAAAAAGTGAATGAAACAGCTGCAAACTTACCGCCAGAGCAAAGCGAGATCGATCATGTGGGATTTACGTTAATTGAGAGTGAGAAAATTAGTGTACCTGGGGTAAAGGAAGCGAAGGTCCGTATTGAATGTGAACTTGAAACAGCCCTACAGCTAGGTGGCGATGGTGAAAATCCGGGCTGTGATTTATTAATCGGAAAAGTCGTCTATTATCATATAGAAGAAAGTATTTATGAAGAGGGACGAATTGATCCACAAATTTTAGGAGCAGTAAGTCGGTTAGCGGGTAATGACTATGCCGTAATCGGTAAGCAATTTACAATTGAGCGTCCTTTGTAAGTATAAAAGGTAAGAGAAAACGCAGGAGGAAATGTCATGTTACAAATTAAGTCTATTGAAATATTTAATATCGAATTACCATTAATTGAGCCATTTATCGTCAGCTACGGTACATATCCAAATATGCCTTCAATCATTGTGAAGATGACAACAGAATGTGGCTTAGTGGGTTGGGGTGAGTCTGTACCTGATGAGCACGTGACTGGTGAAACGTTAGAAGCAACCTATGCGTTATTAAAGAATACGTTAGCGCCAGCGATGATTGGGGAAAATCCAATGAATTTTGAAAAAATCCACGCAAAAATGGATGCGCTTATTTATAGTGCGCCAGCTGCTAAGGCAGCAATTGATATTGCATGCTTTGATATAGTTGGTAAAAAGCTACAAGTACCAGCGTATCAATTAACTGGTGGTCGCTATCACGAAAAATTCCCGATTACACATGTATTAAGCATTGGGACTCCAGAAAAAATGGCAAAGGAAGCAGTAGAGCGTGTAGAAATGGGCTATAACTCGTTCAAAATGAAGGTTGGTCGTGACGTAGCTAGTGATGTGGCTCGCATAGAAGCAGTACGTGAGTGCGTTGGACAAGACATTGCGATTCGTGTCGATGTCAATCAAGGCTGGGTGAATAGCTCAACGACTATGCAAGCAGTACGTGAGCTAGAGCAGTTAAATATTGATTGGTTAGAGCAGCCTGTTCGTGCTGATGATATTGATGGCATGGTAGAAATTAAATCTAAAACAACGATTCCTGTCATGATTGACGAAGGATTACGTGGTATACGTGAAATGCGTGAGATTATTGCAAAACGTGCTGCGGATAAAGTGAATATTAAATTGATGAAGTGTGGCGGTATATACCCTGCGATGAAACTTGCCCATATGGCAGAAATGGCGGGCATCGAGTGTCAAATTGGTTCAATGGTTGAATCATCTGTAGGTTCAGCAGCTGGTTTCCATGTAGCTTTTTCAAATAAAATCTTTACAAGCGTGGAGCTTACAGGCCCGTTAAAGTTCTCAAAAGATATCGGGAATCTTCATTATGATGTGCCGTTCATTCAATTAACTGAACGTGCTGGATTAGGTGTTGATGTCGATGAGGTCATTTTAGTCGAATTAACTCGTGAAAAATGTGTGGTGCAATAAATGATTGCGACAGGATTTTTAGGACAAGAACCCTATGAAGTGCACCTTTTAACAAAAGCACATATTCCTCAATTGGAGAGATTACAGCAAGATGTACTCGATGGGCTGACAAATAAATCAATTTTACAGCCGCTTGATGAAGGAGAGCTGAGCTTTATTCTTGAAGGAAATGGCATGATGGTTGGCGTCTTTGTAAAGGAAACACTCATTGCGTTTCGTGCGTTATTAGAGCCAGAAATTGATGAAGAGCATTTAGGCTATGATATTGGTCTTACAACAGATGACCAGTTGAAAAAAGTACTCTATCAGGAAATTTCAAATGTCCATCCTGATTTTCGAGGGTTTGGCTTACAGCGTACGATGGCCGACATCATCATGGAGCAAGTTGATACATCAAGGTTTAAAGTTGTTTGTGCGACAGTCATGCCATTCAATATTGCCAGCCTGAAGGATAAATTTTCACAAGGGATGCATGTCGCTGCATTGAAGCTGAAGTATGGTGGGAAACTGCGCTATGTATTTGCGAAGTATTTGGATAAAACACCACAACTTTGGTCAGAAGAAGCCCTTCTTTCAATGGCCGATACAGAAGGACAGCAAAAGCTTTTAAAAGATGGCTATGTGGGCATTGCCATGCAAGCGAAAGCCGATGGTTGGCTCGTAAAATATGTAAAATAAAAAGGATGTGGCAAGCGTATTAATCGTCTGCCACATCCTTTTTCGATGTACTAGAATCCATGTTCCCCGTTCGTCTCCTTACAATTCAATATCATTGTCATCAAAGCGATCTAAATCAAAAAAATCATAATTATCTTCAAATAAGTAGGATACATCATTTTCATCGGTTGCTAAGTACGTATAGTTGATCATTTTGTATCATCTCCTTTTAATGATTATACAATAGTCTGAAAATTTAGTAAAGTAATTAAAAAGGAGGGAGTTCAAATAGGAAAAAAGCCATTTAATGATGTCGATGATCATTTTCAAAAGCATGTAGGGACACCAAACTCTTACGATATAAAACAAATGCCGAAGCCAATAAGGTGGATAGGCTATTTTTTAATTGGTTTTATGTCAATTGCATCGGTCCTAATCATTTTCTTCATTTTCTATGAAAAAATTATATCTAAATTCTAGAAAAAGATGAATAATTCTATTTTATGTTAAAATATCCTTAAATAAAAGAATTGTGGAGGTGAGGCATATGGAGCAACATATTTTTGTTTCGAAAGTAATTCCTCCGACACCGACAAATTACTATTTAAGAAGAGCAAATTTGATGAAGAAGCTTTCAGATTGGAAGCAAGCAAAATGTACAATATTGCAGTGTAGTGCAGGCTATGGGAAAACGTCTTTAATCAGTCAGTTTATCCAGGATCAAAATGTAACGTGCGCCTGGTATCAAATTACACCAGATGATGACACAATCTTCCCATTCTTTCGGCATTTAATTTATAGCATTCAGCAACAATTCCCTTCCTTTGGACAGAGTTTGAAGGGGTGGGATGCTAATTTAAAATTTCATAATGTAGAAGATTTATTACAGCTCTCAATACAGCTCGTAAACGAAATTCAAAAAATTCAGCAGTCATTTATAATTGTGCTCGATGATTATCATCATGTGTCTCACGTTTTTGCGATTAATTACGTCTTAAATCAACTTATACAATTTTTACCTCGGCACGTTCATATAATGGTAGCATCACGTAAAATGCCAGAATGGAATTGTTTACTTAGCCTACGCATGAGCAATCAGCTCATCGAATGCTTAGAAGCCGAATTTGTATTTACAGAAGCAGATGTACAGTTTTTGTTTGAAGTGTATTTTGAACGGAAGTTAGTTCCAGAGGAATGCGATTTTGTAATGCAAATGACGGAAGGCTGGGCGATGGCGGTTTTACTATTGGCGTACCAGTCGAAATATAGTGAGAAACCATTAGATGAAATTGCTCAAGGCTCTGTCGCAAATTTTTTTGCTTATTTATCAGCTGAGGTATTTGATAAATTGCATCCGCAATTGCAGCAAAATTTATTAAAGCTAGGAATTCATCAAGTGATTTCAATTGATGTACTAAAGGACATGTATGGAGCAAAGTGGGTAGCAAGCATTCAGGGAAACTTAGATACATTAGCATTTATTATTCCATTAGCGGGTGGAACAAAATTCCGTTTTCATGCGCTCTTTCAACAGTTTTTGCAACAACGATTAAGTGAAACTTCTCCACATACATTTGAACAGCTCCATGAAGAAGCCGCAAGTTATTATGCGAAGCAGCAGTTAGGAGTATTAGCAGTATCCCATGCAGACCAATTGCATAATAAAAAAACGGTCGTCAAATTGCTGTTGCAGTTTGCCCCGCAATTTATTGAAGCAGGTCAGTTTGACTATTTATTAGAGCGATTAAAGGATTTACCTGCGGCAGATAAAATTTATTCCTTATTGTTTTATGAAGGGGAAAGTCAACGTTATCGAGCTCACTATGAAAAGGCTAAAAATGCGTATTTTGAGTGTTATGACAAGGCGAGTGAACAAAGGGATGTACTGTTTATGATGCGTTCGCAGTTTGGACTGGCAAATATATATATTGATACACTACAGCCTGTCTTTGCAGAGCGGCATTTGCAGCAAGCAATTGAGTTGCTAAAAAATACTGTAGTCAGTGAGGAAGAACATCAAAAAATTACGATTTTGTATACCGAAAATTTGATAAATCTTGGGCGTGCTGGAGAGGCACAGCGTTTTAGTGAAGCACAGCAAATTTCTTTAAATTTTAATAATGTGGATGCAAGGCTTCAGCTACGGCAAGGCCAACTAGAACAAGCAAAGGAAATTTTAACTTCTCGGGTAACAAAGCCATTTCATTGGGAAGAGGCCCATCGTACGACAGATTTATTGCTCGTACTTATTGATGTGTTAATGGGTGAAAATGAACAGGCGTTCGAACGGATTATTGAAGGGGAAAAAGAGCAGCTAAAGGATATGCCATTTACACTTGCACTGACAAAATTAAGAAAAGGCTTGGCCTTATTGAACTTGGAAATGAATGATCGTTTGCTAGCGAAAAACTGCTTCGATGAGACATTACAATTAATGGAACAAATCCATGTGAAGCGTGTAAAAGCAGAATGTTATATGGGGCTCATTTTGTATTATGAACAAAATTTAACTGAAGCGAAAAGGCATGCACAGCTAGGATTAATGGAAACCAATAAAGTGCATGATTATTGGATGTCGGCCCTTTTATTAACAGCGATGACAAAAGTGTTTGCTGAAGCAGCACAATATGAAGAAGCGGCAAACTATGCAAAGCAAGCGCTTACGTATTTTGAACGCAGTGAAGACTTGTATGGGAAAATGGTCAGCTCATTTTGGCTCGCCACGTGCCTGCAATATTTAGGGGAGTACGAGGGCGCGGAAAGTTACTACGATGCGTATTGGGAAATTTGTCAAAAGAGATACCCATTTTTCTTATATAAGCGTACATTATTTGGACCGAAACAGCGGTTACAATTCTTTCATTTAGCAAAAAAATTTGGAAAACTGGATCAAATACAAAATTTCCTACAGCTTAGTAATTTTCCAGATGTAGAGCTTAGCTTACAATTATTCGGTCCTGTTCAAATTTACCGAGCACCGCAAGTTGTTCAAGACAAGGAATGGAAGCGCATGAAGGCAAAGGAATTATTCATCTATTTATATACGCAGCGTAACCATTTTGTTTCGAAACAGCAAATTTGTGATGCAATTTGGCAAAGTGATGAAGAAGCAATGACGCGGGATTTTAAAGTTGTTTATAATGCCATGCTAAAAACATTAGAGCCTACTCGCAATGCTCGAGAGGAAAGTCATTTTATTATTCGCCGTCAGCAACTCTATAAGCTGGATACATCTTGGATTTTTAGTGATGTTGAACTATTCGATAATTATGCACAAAGAGGACTCGATGAAAAGACACCAACAATATCGAATGAATGGTTAAAGCTTGCAATGAGCTTTGCGATCTCTCCATTTTGTTCGGATTTGGACCGGGATTGGATAGTGATGAATCGGAGTTATTACGATGAACAAATGCTGAAGGTAGCTGAGCGATTAGCGCAAAATTTTGTTAGGTTAGAATGTTTTGAAGAAGTCATTTATTGGGCGGGACGTATTTTATCGCTCGATGCTGGTCACGAAGAGGGTTATCGGTTAATGATGCTCGCGAATTATTATTTAGGGAACCGGCGAGAAGCATTGAAAATGTATGATAACTGTGTAAAAGCATTAGAGAAGCATTATCAAATCGCCCCGATGGAAACGACCGAGCAACTGTATGATTTATTGTTAAAAATGTAAACTGCATTTTTCAAGTGAGTTAATGACTCCTTGAGAAATGCAGTTTTTTGTATGGGAAGAGAATTGGCTAAAATAGCAATCTCTTGAACTGTGTAACTAATTTGTAACTTAGGCTTGCTAAAGTAAGGTAAGGCAGAAATCTATGCTGAAATTATTGCTGGGAGGGACATTAATGAAAAAGCATTTATGGTTGTTATTTGTTGTATTATCACTGTTCTTATTAATGGCATGTGGAGATGAAACGGACGACAATGCGACAACGGGCAAAACTTCTGACGCCCAAAGTGAAAGCGCTAACAATGACTCGGTATCAGGTGAGCCAATAAAGGTTGGGGTACTTGCTTCGCTTACAGGTGCACTAGAATCTTACGGAAAACAAACAAAGAATGGCTTTGAATTAGGCTTAGCGTATGCAACTGATGGCACGATGGAAGTGGCTGGCCGAAAAATTGAAGTTGTTTGGGAGGATACAGAAACAAAGCCGGAAGTAGCAGTCCAAAAGGCAACGAAGTTATTAGAGGATGACGCGGTTGACTTCCTAGTCGGTTCTTCAAGTTCAGGTGATACGTTAGCAGTTTTACCATTAGCTGAAGAATACGAAAAGATTATGATTGTTGAACCAGCTGTAGCGGATAGTATTACAGGCTCAGAGTTCAACCCATACATTTTCCGAACTGCTCGTAACTCTTCTCAAGATGCCTATGCAGCAGCGGCATCAATAGCAGGTGAAGGCGTAAAAATTGCTACATTTGCACCAGACTATTCATTTGGATGGGATGGCGTATCTGCGTTTAAGGCAGCAGCAGAGAAATTAGGTGCGGACATTGTTTTAGAGGAGTATGCAGATCCAGCAGCGACAGATTTCACATCGAATTTACAAAAAATAATTGATGCAAAACCTGAGTTTTTATTCGTTGTATGGGCAGGGGCAAACTCTCCATGGAACCAAATTGCGGACTTAAAACTACAAGAAAAAGGCATCAAAATTTCAACGGGTGCACCAGATATTATTGCACTACAATTTATGGAGCCGTTAATTGGTATGGAAGGATTCTCGGTTTACCATCACACATTACCGAACAATAAAGTGAATGATTGGTTAGTAGAGGAGCATAAGGCACGTTTCAATGGTGAAGTACCAGATTTATTCACACCGGGGGGCTTCTCTGCAGCGGTTGCCATTGTAGAGGCATTAAAAAAATCTGAAGGTGACGCAGATGGGAATACATTAATTCCTTTAATGGAAGGCATGTCATTTGAAACGCCTAAAGGTACGATGACTTTCCGTAAAGAAGACCATCAGGCGTTGCAAACGATGTATGCAATTAAGCTAGAAAAGGTAGCAGACTTTGACTATCCTGTGCCGGTGTTAATTCGTGAATTATCACCAGAGGAAACAGAGCCACCAATTATGAACAAGTAATTTTTGAGAGCAGATGACAAAATGCGTCGTCTGTTCTTCTTAACAACTTTTAGCTGAAGGTTGTTAAGAAGAACAAGAAGGAGTGAGAAGATGGAACCTATTTTAAAAACAGAAAACCTATCGATCAAATTCGGTGAGCATAAGGCTGTAGATCGTGTAAATTTTGAGATGCCTGCGAAGCACTTTAAATCGATTATCGGACCTAATGGTGCTGGCAAGACGACTTTTTTTAATTTAATAAGCGGAGAACTAAATCCAACAGAGGGAGAGGTGTTTTTAAAGGGGGACTCTTTAAAAAATAAATCTTCTGTAGATCGTACAAGGCTTGGTATTGGACGTTCATTTCAAATAACGAATGTATTTCCTAATTTAACTGTACTTGAAAATGTTCGCTTAGCTGTTCAATCAAAGAAGAAAGTGCGCTTTGATATGCTCAGACACTTCCTGCACTACAAGGAGTTAACGAATGAAGCAATGGACATTTTGGAGCAGGTACTATTAAAAGAAAAAATGCATCAAGTTGCGAATCAATTGTCTCATGGGGAAAAAAGAAAGCTTGAAATTGGCATGTTACTGGCCTTAGATACTGAAATTTTATTGTTGGATGAACCGACTGCGGGTATGTCTCTAGAAGAAGTGCCGGCCATTTTAGATGTGATTCGTTCTATTAAAGCGCGTGGAGACAAAACGATTTTACTTATTGAACACAAGATGGATATGATTATCGATTTATCAGATTCTATTATGGTGTTATTCAATGGTGCACTATTAGCAGATGGTACGCCACAGGAAATTATGAAAAATGAAACGGTACAGCAGGCGTATTTAGGAGGGCTCGCTCATGACTAATATTTTGAAGCTTGATCAGATCGAGACATATATTTCGCAATATCACATTTTGCAAGGCATTTCCTTTGAAGCAAAAGCAGGTGAGGTTTCCGTGCTGCTTGGACGGAACGGGGCAGGAAAAACAACAACACTTCGTACAATTATGGGACTGACTCCTGCGACAAGGGGCACTGTCACATTTGACGGGCAGGATATTACAAAGCAAGCCCCTTATGAAATTGCAAATAGTGGAATTGGCTATGTGCCAGAGGATCAAGGGATTTTTGCGGAGCTAACGGTTGAAGAAAATATGCGTGTTGCTATTCGTAAAGAAACAGACTCTGTCATGCAAAAGCAGGACTACATTTTAGAGCTATTTCCGGATTTAAAAAAGTTTTGGAAAAAGTACGGCGGTAATTTATCGGGAGGACAAAAGCAAATGCTTGCGATGGCTAGAGCCTTTGTAAATGATAGCAAGCTCTTACTAATCGATGAACCATCAAAGGGGTTAGCGCCAATTGTTATTGAGAAAGTAATGGAGGCCATTACCGAAATGAAAAAGCACACATCGATTTTGTTAGTGGAGCAAAATTTCATGATGGCAAGCAAAATTGGCGATACGTATACGCTCATTGATGATGGACGAACGGTGCAGTCAGGAGAGATGAATCAACTAATTGAAGATGAACAGCTGAAACGTAAATACTTAGGAATTGGATAAAGGAGAGATTGGCGATGGAATTAATTATAAGCTTAGTTATTAATGGTTTGGCCACAGGGATGCTCATTTTCTTATTAGCAGCAGGCCTAACGCTAATCTTCGGTTTAATGGATGTATTAAACTTTGCGCACGGAGGCTTGTTTGTATGGGGGGCTTATACCGGCGTATTCACCTATTTGTGGAGTGGTAGCTTTGTTGTCGGAATTGTTGCAGCCATTTTAACGGGGATCGTGCTTGGATTTGTAACGGAAAAACTAATTATTACACCAGTTTACGGGAATCATGTGCAACAAATTTTAATTACGCTTGGCTTCATGCTCGTGCTTCAAGAAATGATTAAGGTCGTCTTTGGACCAAATGGGGTGCCAGTAAAAGTCCCTTCTTATTTAGCAGGAAGCTGGCAAATAGGCGAATTAACGATAATTAAGTACCGTATTTTCATTATCGTTGTCGGTTTCTTACTATTTGGCATTATTCAATTTATTTTAAAGCGAACAAAGGTTGGTCTAGTCGTTCGAGCAGGAGTTATGAATAAGGAAATGACGCAAGCACTTGGCATAAACATTAAACGCGTTTTTTTACTCGTCTTCATGTGTGGTGCAGCGCTTGCAGCATTAGGTGGCATGCTGATGGCACCATACTCGGGTGTTGTGTATGCCGAGATGGGAATGGAGTATGCAATTTTAGGATTTATCGTTGTTGTTATTGGGGGGATGGGTAGCTTCCCAGGCTCCTTAATGGCGGCCATTTTAGTTGGCTTAGCAGGTAGCTTTATGGCGTATTACGTGCCGTTTTTATCAGTAGCGGTCAACATGATTTTAATGGCGATTGTATTAATCTTCCGCCCACAAGGCTTATTCTCGGTAGCGAAAGGATGAGTAAATGATGAAACAACCGACAATATTGTCTAAATCAAATTTAGTGTACGTTCTATTAGTCGTTTTAATGGTTGTACTGCCGCTCGTATCAGATTCGCGTACACTAACGATTTTATTGACGCAGTTTTGTATTTTCGCAATTTTAGCTATGAGCTATGATATTTTACTTGGTTATACAGGAATCATCTCTTTCGGGCACGCTATGTTTTTTGGGATGGGGGCATATACAACAGCCATTATGCTTAGTGATTTTGGACCATCAATTGGAATATTTATGGCATCGATTGCAGTTGGGGTTGTGCTATCTATGATTGTAAGTGTTGTGAGTGGCGCATTGACGTTACGATTGAAAAAGCATTTCTATGCGATGTTTACGATGGCAATTTCGGGTTTATTTTTAGTCTTCGCTGAAAAATGGCGTACTGTAACAAAGGGCAATGACGGTTTTACATTCCGTGCACCAGAAATTTTCCGGGAACGTTTGTATTTTTATTTCTTCGTGCTCGTTTGTCTTGTTGTTATTTTTATTTTATTAAAACGATTTGTGGCATCGCCATTCGGAAAAGTACTAGTTGCGGTTCGGGAAAATGAGCAACGTACACGTTCACTTGGTTTTAAAACACTCGGCTATAAAGTTATTGCCTCTGTTGTAGCTGGTGCAGTAGCAAGCGTAGCAGGTTCGCTTTATGCAGTTTCATTACGCTTTGTTAATACAAGTGTGATGACGATGGATATTACGCTCGATGCGCTGCTCATGACGATTATTGGAGGTGTCGGTACATTAATTGGACCAATTTTAGGTGCGGGTGTCATTGAATTTGCTCAGCATTATTTATCTGGTTTAGCGCGGCAATATCCAATTTTTGAACGGTGGATTATTTTCTTCGGGATTTTATATATTTTAGCGGTCATTTTCTTCCCACGTGGCATTGTAGGAACAATCTATATGAAATACCAGCAATGGAAAGTAAGGAAAAGCCAAAAAACAGTAGCTGTGAAGCTCGTTGAAAAAGAGGAGTGACGCAGATAATGATTGGAATAACAGGGCTTGGGGTGTATTTACCTGAAGGACGTATGACGGGAGAGGAAATTGCAACTATCGCCAATATCCCAAAGGCAGTGGTCGAAACGAAAATGGGCATTATAGAAAAGGTCGTGGCAGGCCCGCATGATCACCCGGTTGAAATGAGTGTAAAGGCTGCACGCAATGCTATTACTGAAGCGCAAATTGATGCAAAAGAAATTGATGTCATTATTTATATTGGTGAAGAGCATAAGGAATATCCGTTATGGACCGCTGCAATTAAAATTCAAGAAGAAATTGGAGCGGCGAATGCTTGGGCCTTTGATGTCCAGCTTCGTTGCGGGACAGCGATAATGGCGATGAAGGTCGCAAAGAGCTTGATGCTCGCGGATGATTCAATTCAGACCGTGCTTCTTGCAGGTGGATATCGCAACCATGATTTTATCGATTATGACAATGAACGAACGCGCTTTATGTTCAACTTAGGTGCTGGAGCAGGTGCGCTCATCTTGCAAAAAAATGCAGGTGGTCATGAGCTATTAGAGACAGAACTGATTACCGACGGCTCTTTTTCAGAGGATGTTGTCGTGCCTGTAGGGGGAACAAAGGCACCGCTTACTCCTGCATTGCTCGAACAAGGGCGCTATATGTTAGATGTACTTGACCCAGAAGGAATGAAACTTCGTTTAGAGCAAAAATCTTTAGATAACTTCTTGAAGGTAATTCGTCGATCATTGGAGAAAAGTGGCTATACAGAACAACATTTATCTTACGTAGCAATGTTGCATATGAAAAAATCAGCCCATGATTTTGTATTGCAACAGCTTGGCTTAGGAGGGGCACATTCGGTTTATTTATCTCATTACGGGCATATTGGTCAAATTGATCAAATATTATCGTTGTATCTGGCAAGAAAGCAAGGGAAGCTACAAGAAGGAATGATTGTTTCGCTTGTTAGTGCAGGAATTGGTTATGCATGGGGAGCAATTACTGTGAAATGGGGGGCTTAAAGTGAATCAGTTAGAAGTATTGCACAAAGTGATGTTAGCAAACGGGGAAACAATTACTTATCGGAAGCGTGAGGGTGGCGAAGAACAGATTGTACTTGTTCATGGCAATATGACGTCATCGAAGCATTGGGATTTATTAATGGAAGCGATGGATGCCCGCTTTACGATTTATGCCCTCGATATGCGGGGCTTTGGGGGATCCACATATTTAAATAGAATTACGTCCATTAAAGATTTTAGTGATGATTTAAAGCTTTGGTTAGATGAACTAGGCTTAAAGGGGTTCACACTTGTTGGTTGGTCGACAGGTGGGAATGTGGCGATGCAATTTTGCGCGGATTATCCAAGTTATTGTCACAAGCTTGTACTCTTTGCTTCTGGTTCTACACGTGGCTATCCGTTTTATAGCTCAAATGAAGATGGGACACCCAACTTGCAAAAGCGCCTTCAAACAATTGAGCAAATCGAACAAGATCCGGTAAAAACGATTCCGATGCAGCAGTTGTACGATACCAAAAATCGTGACGGTTTAAAATTCGTTTGGAATAGTGCGATATATACGCATAATCAGCCAGATGAGCAACGCTACGAGGAATATGTGGTTGATATGTTAACCCAGCGTAATTTAGCCGATGTGTATCATGCGTTGAATAGTTTTAATATTAGTGCCGTAGATAATGAAGTAGCAGTAGGTACAAATCAAGTGAAGGATATTCAAATTCCAGTGCTCGTATTGTATGGTAATCGTGATTTTGTTGTTGTTGAAGCGATGACAAATGAAATTATTGAGGATTTTGAAGGGCGCGCTCACATTAGAAAGCTAGCAAACTGTGGCCATTCACCGTTAGTCGATTGTTTAGATGAAGCAAAGGATGCAATAGAGGAATTTATTTTAGTGTAAAGGGGCAATGGGAATGCGTTTAGAAAATAAAGTAGCCATTATTACAGGTGGCGCGGGTGGAATTGGTTTAGCTGCAGTGAAACGTTTTGTAGAACAAGGCGCAAAGGTAGCAATAGTGGATTATGATCAAAGTCTTGGTGAAAAGGTTGTAGCAGAGCTAGGGGAGCAAGTAGCCTTTTTTCCGGTAGATGTTTCAAAGCAGCAACAAGTAAAGGGAATGGTAACAAATGTTGTGGATAAATTTGGTAAAATTGATATTTTAGTAAATAATGCCGGCATTACCCGAGATGCGACACTTGCCAAAATGACCGACGAAGACTTTGATAAGGTAATTCAAATAAACTTAAATGGGGTTTATTACTGCACACAAGCTGTAGCCCCTTATATGGTGTCACAAGGCTATGGGAAAATCATTAGCACCTCTTCGGTAAGCGGTGTATACGGCAACTTTGGGCAAACAAACTATGCCGCGACAAAAGCGGCAATTATTGGAATGACAAAAACGTGGGCGAAGGAGCTAGGACGGAAAGGGATTAACGTCAATGCAGTCGCACCAGGATTTACAGCAACGAGTATGGTGGAAAAGATGCCAGAAAAAGTATTGCAGCAAATGCAAGGTATTACGAGCTTGCAGCGTTTAGGAAAGCCTGAAGATATTGCAAATGCTTATCTATTTTTAGCATCAGACGAATCGAGCTATATTACAGGGCATGTATTACATGTTGATGGAGGCATTATGATGTAAAGGGTGGGAGGCCTATGCAACAGCTAGATTTTTGGATTGCAAAGAGAGCACGTCAAATGCCAAACAAAACGGCACTCATTCAAATTGAAACAGGCGAACGGTGGACTTATAAACAGCTCATGCAACAAGCAAGCTGGTGGAGTACAACCTTTCATCAAAGGAAGTTTCAAAAAGGGGATAGAATTGCAGTATTAATGGAAAATTCGATTCAAAGCTTTGCGATTTTATTTGCGTGTCGGATAAACGAATTAATTTATGTCCCATTAAATACTAAGTTATCAGAGGCAGAGTTAGCGTATGTGCTAGCGGATTGTGCACCGAAACTATTGATTTGTGATGAAGTACAAGAGGATCGGGCAAAAGCGTTGATGCCACAGCATTTTTTAAATGTGTCCCAGGCGCAGGCAATGGAAATTATTCGCTACCATTGGCAAGATGAGCCCAAGCTACCTTGGCTTATCATTTATACAGGTGGAACGACTGGGAAAGCAAAGGGGGTTGTTCTTTCCTATGAAGCAGTGACAGCGAATGCACTTAATACGATTATTAGTTGGGGATTAAATGAACAAGATTGTACCCTCAACTATATGCCGTTATTTCACACAGGCGGCATTAATGCGTTAGCATTACCGATTTTACTAGCGGGTGGAACGGTCGTAATTGGGAAGAAATTTAATCCAAACGTAGCTATTCGTGCACTCGATGAGTACAAAACGACCATTTCCTTATTTGTGCCGACGATGTATCAGCTCATGACTGAAACCGATTATTTTCACCAGTCGAGCTTTCCGACTGTAAAGGTCTTTTTATCAGGTGGTGCACCTTGTCCAAAGCCGATTTATGAGCAATTTAAAAGCCGTGGACTCCTCTTTAAAGAGGGATATGGCTTAACCGAAGCGGGCCCAAATAATTTTGTCATTGATGCGAATGTGGCAATGATGAAAAAAGGGGCAATCGGCAAAAGCATGCTATTCAATGAAGTGCAGGTACTTAATGAATGCGGTGAGCATTGTCAGCAAGATGAAGTAGGCGAACTTTGTTTAAAAGGGAGCCATGTATTCCTTAATTATTGGAACAATGAAGAGGAAACGAAAAAAGTGTTCCAGGACGGTTGGTTAAGGACGGGGGATTTAGCGAAGTATGATGAGGATGGAGATTATTATATCGTTGGTCGAAAAAAGGAAATGATTATAACTGGCGGTGAAAATGTATATTCGCAAGAGGTAGAGCAATGCTTAATTGCTGTGAGTGGAGTGGAGGAAGTTTCCGTCATCGGCGTTGCAGATGAAAAATGGGGAGAATGTATTGCTGCCTTTATTGTGTCAAAGCAGCCTTCGGTAATACTTGAACAAAAATTACGACAAATTTGTAAAGACCGCCTAGCCAATTATAAAGTACCGAAGCAGTTTTATTTCCTATCAGAACTTCCGAAGACGGTTGTCGGTAAAATTGATAAAAAGCTATTAGCACAATATGCGAAAGCACAAGTTCATATGGATTGATGTCAATCGTCTTTTAAAACTGTAACGTTTTAAAGGGCGATTTTTCTTATGTGAAAGTTTATTTAAAGTTCATATTAAACTTCTATAATGCACGATGTAGAGTAAAAAAGGAGGAACAATATGAACAAGTTTTTAAATCCAATTACGGATTGGGTATCAACAAAACGTGGCGCGTGGATTACGTTAATCATTTGGCTTGTGTTAATGATTGGCCTAAGTGCTGGTCCAAAGCTTGGTGATTATAAAGTGTCGAATTTCCAATCACTACCAGATGATGCACAATCGATAATTGCAGAAAATAAATTAAGTGAATTTTTCCCAAATGATCAAGGAACACCAGGGATACTTGTATTCCATAATGAAAATGGGGAAGTAAATGTCGATAGTGTAAAAGCAATTTTAGGTGCAATCATCGATGAAAATATCGAGGGAATTGACCAAATTGTAGATATTTCTGCATTACCACCGCAAGCATTAGCTGGCTTTACATCAGAAGATAAGACGACGATGATTATTCCGATGGTATTAGAGCAAGGCTTAGGGAACAAAGCTTACGAAGAGATTAACGATCATGCTTCTGAAATCGGAAACGAAGCAGCTGAAGCAACAGGCGATACGGCCTTCTATATTACTGGCCCAGCAGGTATTGCCGGGGATACGATAAAATTATTCGAGCAAGCCGATTTCCAATTATTATTCGCAACAATCTTCATCATTTTAATTTTATTAATTATCATTTACCGTTCACCTCTTTTAGCGTTTATCCCGTTACTGGCAACGGTAATTGTCTATCAAGTAGCGAACCAAACGATTGCATTAATGGGTGCAGCAGGTTTAGAAATCAATAACTCAACAACGTCGATTATGAGTATTTTATTATTCGCTGCGGTTATTGACTATTCACTCTTTGTATTCTCACGCTACCGTGAAGAGTTAAATCACTATGAAAATAAATACGAAGCGATGAAATATGCAATGCGTGCAACAGGCGAGCCGGTATTCTTCGCTGGTGGTACAGTATTAGCAGCAATGCTCGTTTTATTCTTTGCGGATTTCCGTGATTACCAAAACTTTGCACCAATTTTCGGTGCAGCTGTATTCATAATAATGCTTGGCTCAGTAACATTAGTGCCAGCACTATTTGCCTTATTTGGTCGTAAAGCATTCTGGCCAAAAGTACCGAAATTCGGTGAAACAAAAGAAGTGAAGCACGGCATTTGGGGGCCAATTGCAAAATTTGTTGTCAACAAGCCGTTCCTATCGGGTGGCCTTGTATTAGCGTTCATGTTAATTACGTCTCTAAACGTACTAAACTTAGAGTATGAATTTGATACAGTCAAATCATTCCCAGAGGATTTACCATCTCGTGTAGGTTATGAAATCGTTGAAACAAAGTTCGATAAAGGGGAACTTGCACCAACGTCGATTTTAGTAGAAAGTAATGAAAAGCTAACAGAAGAGCAAATAACAGCATTATCAGATGCATTATTATCAGATGAGTTAATTGCTTCTGTCCGTACTTCTGCTGTGTCGGAGGATGCGACGAAGCTAAAACTATCGATGGCCTTTGATTTAAACCCATATTCATCAGAAGCAATTGAAAAGTTAGAAGAGATGCGTGACAATGGGGCAGACACTTTAAAGCTAGCAAATATTGATGGAGAAATTCATTTTGCAGGCACAACAGCCAAATTAGTGGATGAACGTAATGTCAATAATGCGGATATTTATAAAATTGTTTTACTTGAAACATTGTTAATTTTAGTACTATTATTTGTTTTAACACGTTCATGGAAAATGCCAATTTACATGATGGCAACCATTTTAGTATCTTATTTATCTGCATTAGGACTAGGCTTATTCCTAGTGGATCTGTTCTTCGGCTATGAGGCAATTAGTACACGAGTACCAGTGTATGCCTTCATTTTCTTAGTAGCGCTTGGTATCGACTATAATATTATTTTAGTATCACGTTTCTTAGAGGAACGTAAAACACATACGGTAAAAGAAGCATTAGAAATCGCAATTCGTAACACGGGTGGTGTCATTTCTTCTGCAGGTGTTATTTTAGCCGCAACTTTTGCTGCATTAATGACAATGCCAATAGCAGATCTATTCGTATTCGGCTTCATGGTATCAGTTGGGATTTTAATTGATACATTCTTAGTGCGTGGTATGCTATTACCAATGCTTATCTTATTATTTGAAAAAGATAAGAAGTAATGATTACATTAAGGGAGACTGAGCAATCGGTCTCCCTTTCATTATAAAAAAGGCGGTGAGATGGATGCGCATTTTAGTTGTAGATGATGATCCATTTATTCGAAAATTAATCGGCATTCATCTAAAAAAGGAAGGCTATGAAGCATATTTTGCGAGTAATGGATTAGAGGCACTTACTCTATTAGATAAAGAACCCCTCGATTTGGCAATTGTCGATGTGATGATGCCAAAAATGGATGGCATTACACTGACGAGACGGTTGACAGAGGAGGAAATCCCTGTACTAATGCTGACAGCGAAGACAACACTAGAAGATAAAGAAAAGGGCTTTTTAGCTGGAGCGGATGATTATATGGTGAAGCCATTTGAACCTAAAGAATTATTATTCCGTATTCGAGCAATTTTGCGCCGTTTTCAAAAGCTAGAGCGGGTACAAACGAAGGTGGCGAATATGCTCATTGACCGGCAAACCTTTGAGGTGAAAGTTGGTGAACAAGTACTGCTTTTACCATTAAAGGAATTTGAGCTTTTGAGTATTTTATGTAGCCGGCCAGATATCGTATTTTCACGCGATCAGCTCATGGAACAGGTGTGGGGCTATGACTATGATGGTGATGACTTTACATTGACGACTCATATAAAACGTTTGCGTACTCGATTAGAAGAGGTGGAAGCCAACGTGAAAATTCAAACCGTACGCGGAATTGGCTATAAAATTGAGGAATTAAAATGAAGACGTTATATAAACAATATATTATCGTAACACTCCTTGTCATCGCAGCGAGTGTGGCGATTTCAATGCTTTTACTAGGTCAAATTTATAATATGCAAATTCGACCTGATGCGGATGAAGGGAATTTGGAGATTGCAAAGGAAGTTACAAATAATCTTGCCTATATGCATGAAGGCGATTATACAGGCTATTTACAATCAGTAGCAAAACTCGGCTACCAGGTCGTCGTTATAAATGAAAAAAATGAAACAACGAGCTTTGGTACGGCCTTTAAAAAGATGACTCTAAATGCAGATATGACATCCATTGTCGGTACAGACAACGTCTATCACGGCATTATGGATTATAAGGAACGTTTCGTCTTTATGAACCATTTTGCAAATGATGTGCAAAATACAATTGGTGTGCCATTTACGTTTCATAATGAACAATACGCTCTATTTATTAGGCCGGATAATGCGATGTTGTTTTCTGAAATGCACTTTTTAATTATTGGATTTATTTTTATAACAGCGGTCATTATTTTAGGCGCAATGCTATTCATAGCGCGTGGGCTTGTGCAACCATTGAAGCAATTACAACGAGCAACAGAGCAAATTGCACAGGAGGATTATGACATCGATTTGCAAATCGATCGTCATGATGAACTCGGTCAGTTAGCAAGTCAGTTTAAAAAAATGGCGAAACGCCTAGCAGAAAATGACCAGCTAAAAAAAGATTTTATCAATAATGTATCTCATGATTTTCAGTCGCCCCTCCTAAACATTCAAGGCTATGCGAACGTGTTAAAGGATGCGGAAAATACAGAAGAAGAACGGGTGCAATATTTAGAAATTATTGAGCAAGAAACGAAGAGACTGTCAGCACTTACGAAGCAACTGTTATTATTAAGCTCCTTGGATCAGAAAACTTTACCGATTGAGAAAAAGATGTTTGCACTTGATCAGCAATTAAAAGAGTTGTTATTTTCAAAGCGCTGGATGCTGGATGATAAACAAATGGAGTTAGTGTATGAGCTAGAACCCATTTGCATCACTGCCGACCAGCACTTATTGGAACAGGTGTGGGACAATTTATTGACGAATGCGATACGGTACAGTGAGGATAAGGGGAAAATAGTCGTTTCTTGTAAGCGTGTTGATAATCAGGTCATTGTCACAATTGAGGATGAAGGAATTGGAATTCCAGCTGATGCACTAGAAAAGGTAAAGGAACGCTTTTATCGTGTTGACCCGTCACGTTCAAGTCAAAGTAGTGGACTTGGATTAGCAATTGTGACAGAAATTGTAGCGCGCCATGATGGAGAATTCCTGATTCAAAGTGAATTAGGTATAGGGACAGAAGTAAGTGTATTATTAACGATTTAAAAAAGAGGGGCTATGGCCGCTCTTTTTTATTTACTGGAAGATTTCGGAATGCTAAACTGTTTTTAATTATGGTAGGGGAGGCTGAAATATATGAAGTTTGCAATGAAATATATTATTTTATATGTTGAGGATTTGAACAAGGCCATTCGTTTTTATGGAGAGATTTTAGGATTGACGATGAAAATGCAGCAAGGGACATACGTGGAATTCGATACAGGGGTGACTACGCTTTCGATTAATACGAGACAATCGATTCGTGATGAAATTGGTCTTGAGGTTCCATCATTAACGACTTCAACTCAAACATTTGAAATCGGTTTTGTTGTCGACAATGTTGCAGAAACAATTGATATGATGCGTGCCCAAGGTGTGAAGGTTGTTAAAGAGCCAACCGAAAAGCCATGGGGACAAATTGTAGCCTACGTAGCCGATCCGGATGGGCATTATATTGAAATTTGTACATCGATTGATTAATTAAAGGGAACTGAAAGGTGTTTTTTCATAAAATAAAGGAGCATAGTATTGTCTATGTAGAAAAAGTGAATTCGAGTTGATTAAATTGAGATGCATTAAAAAACACAATTTTTCCTATACGAAAAATTGTGTTTTATTCTTGTATGCCCTTTGTTTCGTATTAGAAAGCGGAGCAAACCTCATCTAATGTAGGAAGTGCTTCTATTGCGCCTACTTTTTCACATACCTTGGCGCCAACTTGATTGGCAAATTGAATGATGTTTTTCCACTCGTCAAAGGAAATGTCCGAAGCTTCATCCAACAAGCTTAGTTGATAAAGAACTGCTCCAACAAAGGCATCCCCAGCTCCTGTTGCATCAATAGATCGTATAGAAGGGGTAGCAATATGAGTAACATGGCCATCTTTTACAAAAATGGTACCGTTCGCACCTCTTGTAATTGCAAAGATTTTATCGTCAAACTGCTGTAACCACTCGATTGCATCCTCTAAAAAAGACGTTTGTGCAAATAAAAATAATTCCTCTTCACTCATTTTAATAAAGTGTGCTGCTTGTAAAAATGGCTTACATTTGTGAGTGAACTCTTCTACGTTACCCTTCCATAAATTCGAGCGATAATTTGGGTCAAATGAAATAAAGCGGTTTTGGATGCGGTATGTTTGCAGCAACTGTTCATAGGTTTTACAAAAAGGATTACTTAAAAGCGCGGTAGCAGAGCCAAAATGAATGATATCCATTGTAAACAATTGCTGTAAATTTAAATCTTCAATACTTAGCCTTTCATCAGCACCTCGGTTGAAAATAAAATCTCGCTCTCCATCCGGCTGTCTCGATACGAAGGCTAAAGTAGTCGGGGCGTTTGCATCGAATATAAGGTGATCTGTATGTACCCCGGCAGCCAGTATCGTTTGTTTTAAAAAATGACCAAATGCGTCAGCTCCTACTTTCCCGCAAAAATATGCGATTCCTCCAAGTTTTGCGATTGCTGCTGAAACATTTGCAGGTGCACCTCCAGCTTGCTTTTCAAAATAATTTGATTGTATGATGGACTGCTGTATTTCTGTCGTATAAAAATCGATTAAAAGTTCGCCAATACAAAGTACTTTCTTCAATAAAATCCCTCCGTTAATGCGTCAAGATAAAGGTAACTAAGTAAATTGTGTCATAGTTTAAAGTGGATGGAAAGTAAATGCGCTAACATATAGAGGGCAGCATGTGACAATATGGCGAACTGTAAAGTTATTTGCTGATATAAGGTTGTTTTGATATATTTTTCGGAGTTAGAGCCATCCTATAAATGATAAGTAATCAAAACCGTTAGGAGGAAGCGTTCTGGAAATTTTATTAGAGGAGATTCACAAAGGGATGGAATATCTTCAATCTCAGGGCAAGCAAGTAATTAAAATTAAAATGAATTCCAAAGTTTTCGTAGATATGACCGACAAACTTGACCACGTTGAAAATTCCAATGGAGTTATTACAGCATTTGGAATTCCAATCGAAGCGGATGAACATATTGAAAAATATGCCTATATTCTTGATGATGCCACTTAACTAGGAGTGGCTTTTTATTATGTGAATTTTTTAAGCAATAGATTAACTCCAATGCCGTTTATCAAAAAAACACCCTCACCATTTCTAGTGAGGGTGCCCATAAACCATTGCTGGTATGCGCTTTATGTAAGCAGCCACATTGCCGTAGTTATTATAGAAAGTTTTAAACCACCACTCCTCAAATGTGAAGTAGTGGTTTATTTCTTTTATTAGGAATTGTTTTAAATACTAATATAACAGGTTTTTGCATTCTATGTTTAACACCATTTTTCAAAGAGTTATCGTTATTTATTGAGAATTTTAACACCAATTTAACACCAATAACACCAAATTAGTTTGTGGTTCTTTTGTTTTTGAATATACTTTCTAATTTATCAGCTGCTGCTCGATCGGCTGATTTAAAAGCATGTCCGTAAGTATTCATAGTTACTGAAATATCGGAATGTCCCAATCTTTCGGAGATAATTTTTGCATGTACACCTTGAGCTATTAACAAACTAGCAGAAGTATGGCGCAAATCATGCAAACGAATATAACGAAATTGATTTTTCTTTAATAATTTACTCCATTTGTTAGTCGGGCTTGAAGGATATAAATGTTGTCCATTGTCTTTGCAAAATACCCATTCGTATTCTGTTTCCTCCCATTGTTCTCCGATGGATAACTTATCTTTAACCCATTTTTTTCGATATAACCTTAATTCATCCATCATATCGTAGCCCAGAACGGCAAAAGTATCTGTATGCACAAGGACGTACAAGATCAGGGCAAATTGTAACTTGGACGCTTGTCAGTAATCACAGTGGTCGTTTGGCATGGGATATTGCATGTAGCCCCCGAGATCACTGTATGATATTACAACGTTAAATAAAGTCGGTGCTATTGCTCGTAAATTAGGCATTACATGGGGCGGTGTTTGGTCAAAGAACGTTGACCGTCCTCATTTTGAAGTAAAAGCAAACTGGAAAGCTCCTGCAGGTTACAAATTAGAGGGGCAAGTGATTGTACCATCTAACAGTAAATTAAAGGTGCAGTTAATTGTAAAAGATGAAACGAAGGAGGCTGAAATTGTGGCAAAAGAAACATACGAAAAAGATGCAGCACCAACAACATGGGCTGAGGATGCTGTGGAGTGGGCGAAGGAAAATGGTGTATCAGATGGTACCTATCTAAAACGGCCAGCTACACGCGAAGAAGTGATTACGATGATTTATAAAGCTCAAAATAAAAAATAGACTTAAGCCCATTACCTATTGGTAGTGGGCTTTTTATGTGTTCCAAAAATTCATTTGGGAACGTTTATTAGGTTGGTTTTGTATACTTTATAATACGTTCTATTAATTAAAAATGTACGTTTAGCCATTCATTGCAGTTGTCAGCCAATTGTTGCATTTCTTTAAAGAAATGGCTAGCGTGGTATCCATCGCAAACGGAATGATGAACTTGTAGTGAAATAGGTAACAATACTTTATCTTCTTGATTAAAATACTTACCACCTGTAATGATTGGTAACAAGTAAGTACCATCATTAAAGATATTTAAGTTAAACCCTGTGAAGCTAGTCCACGGAATACAGGAAATAGGGACTAAGTTTTGAGGTGCCTGTTTTTTCGGACTTAACTCTTTCACTTCACCATATTGTTTCATATCTTCTTGGTAACTTTTGTGGAATGAATTAAAATCCAAATTAAAATCTGTCCATAAATCAGAAAACGTTTTATCATCATTATGAAATATAGTATAGCTAGGATTCATCTGTTCCCAATAACCAAGTCTTCCCTCTTCGTCAAAACAAGTTCGAAATTCAACGTGAGAATTAACAACCTTCATAACCATATAGATAAAAGTAGGATAGAATTTAATATCCTCTACACGAGTTCTCTCTAATAGCTTTGTAATATCTATATTTGCAGTCATACTGAACGTACATCTAGTATGATTTAAAAAATGTTCAAAATAAGGCTTTCTTTCCCAAGTATTTAAGTCAATAATATTAAATTCCATATTCTTATATGCCTCCTAAATTTTTTTAGAAAATTTAAGAGGCAAGCTTCACTGTCCTCTTCATTACTTAATCACCCTCAAACAATCTAATTTACAATTATAATATATCAAAATTGCTACCATTAGTTGAATAAAAACATCCCCAAAGCGATGTTTGGGAACGATATTTGAAATGTTTGTTCAACTAAAGCCCCCGTTAGTAAAAAAATTATTTTTTAATTACTATCGTTGACACTAAATTCAACCTGTGCTTTTATTTTATATTTTTTCATTTCCCCCGTTTCCTCGTTAGCTATAACACCAAAGTCTGCAATGCCATTTACAACATAATGTCCCTCTGGAAATTCCTGATTCATAATTTGTTTCATAAACCCTATATATTCTTTTTTGTCCTGTGAACCATACCCGCCACTTCCCCTATATTCTTCACGGAGTGGTTCCCCTTTAATTAGTTTCGTGCTTAATAACGGTTCTTCCATACGGTATCCAATCTCATAATTTCTCGTAGTCTCAATCATTGGAAAAGAGAATGGCGAAGCTGAATGAAAAATTTCAATTTCTTCTTTATCGCCTGTATATTCTAATTCCGCATAAAATTTTATAGGTTCATTCCTACTGTATTCTGCATTTTCTGTCACAAGTCGATATACAAAGTCTTCTTCGATGACCTCAGCTTTTGTTTCTAAGATTTGGGTATTAGACGGTTCATTATCAACCTTCTCGTTATTGTTTTGTTGGCAACCAAACAACCCTATTGATAAAAACATAATAGGCAAAATCAATTTAATATTTTTTAACATAATCAACTTTCTCCTTTGTAAACTTAGACGGGGTTCAGCCGACAAAACGCGGATATTATACGCTAAGCAATAACCAAAAATGAACGTTTATGAAATAGTCTCGATATCTGGTGAAATTATGATGAATATAGCTTAATTTCATAACCAAAATATATACTACAATCAAACTGCCAAAAAATATAACATAATCCCTTTTTGGTTATTGATTTATTAAACCCTTATATATTAAGGTTTTTTGCCTTAACGTACAAAATGTGCGTTTTGACGGTACTACCCCTCTTAGGTATAAAGTGGATTTTTTTATATGCATCTATTTCTTACCTTCTCCATTCAGCTGATGTAATAGGCGCATGATTGTTTCGTTTATTTCATCCAGTTCCTTTTTACTCATGCCAGTAGCACCGAATAGAGATTGAGGAACACAAGATGCCTTTTCCTGGAGTGCTTGGCCAGCTTGCGTAATATGAATATTCATGACGCGTTCATCGACAGTGTCACGTCGACGCTCGATGAGACCAGCAGCTTCCATACGTTTGAGTAATGGAGTAAGTGTACCTGTATCCAGATTAAGTATTTCCCCCAGCTCTTTAATTGTTCTTTGTGGCTTTTCCCATAACGTAACTAAAACTAAATACTGAGGATAAGTAAGCTGAAGTTCATCTAGATAAGGGCGATAAAGCCGTAAGATAGCCCTCGAACAAGCGTACAAGGAGAAGCATAAATGATCTTCTAAGTTTAAATTTTGTGAATTCGTATCCATTTGTTACACCTCTATTGGTTAGTATTTCTCTCATTATAAATTTAACATACCATCAAAAAATAAAAAAGAATTTTGCACAATTTAATTGTTGACAACATATTTACAGGAGAGTAAGATGAATTCATAAAATAAGTTTTGCACAATACAATTTGGCAAAACTTAAATATAATAATTGGAGGAATTTATAATGAGTAAACTTACTGTAGGATTTGAAAATGGTACACCAATCGAGCTTCACATTGAGGATGTAGGAACTGGAAAACCGGTCGTGTTAATTCATGGTTGGCCACTTAGCGGAAGATCTTGGGAAAAACAAGTACCTGCATTGGTAGAGGTTGGATACCGCGTCATTACGTATGATCGTCGTGGATTCGGGCAATCTTCACAGCCATGGAATGGATATGAATACGATACATTTGCGGCAGACTTACACAAAATTTTGGAGCATCTAGACCTTCGTGATGTCACATTAGTTGGATTTTCAATGGGTGGCGGTGAAGTTTCTCGTTACATTGGTACTTACGGAATAGAACGTGTATCAAGAGCTGTATTGGCAGGGGCTGTACCTCCGTACCTTTACAAAACGGCGGATAATCCAAAAGGCGGATTTGATGATGCAACAATTAAAGTTTTACAAGATGGAGTAAAGGCAGATAGAATTGCCTTCTTAGATAACTTCACAACGAACTTCTTTGCTTCAGGGGACAGAACGGATTTAGTGAGTGAAGCATTCCGACTATATAATCGTGACATTGCAGCATTTGCTTCACCAAAGGGTACACTTGACTGTATCGCTGCATTTAGTAAAACCGATTTCCGTGCTGATTTAGATAAGTTCAATGTACCAACACTGATTATTCACGGTGATTCAGATGCAATCGTGCCATTAGAAGTCAGTGGGAAAAAAGCACATGAACGCATCCCGAACAGTCAGCTTGTGGTCATTAAAGGCGGACCACATGGATTTAATGCGACACATGCCGAAGAGTTCAATGCTGAACTAATTCAGTTTTTGAAATCTACTGAATCAGTTTCTCTATAATATATTCATATATAAATAATGAAGGCACCAAATTCCGTGCTTTCATTTTTATCATTATCGGTTTTCACGTGCAAAACCTACTAAGTGGAGATGGATGTAAAGGGACCTGATTTTATCAGGAGAAATTGTGATTTTGAATTTGAGTTGAGGATAGAGATAATTTCAAATGTTTTGGGGTATCAATCTAAAGATTCAGATTTGCAAAACTGTTCAGGAAAAATAAATTATGTTAGGATAAATTGGTAAGTTAAGAATAAATTGTTATATGAATTGGAGAGAGTCATGAGTAATTTTAATCTTTTATTAGTTAAAAACAGTCAAATAGAAGGGGAACGTATCTTATTACGGCCAGTTTCGTTTAATGATGCTGAAGATATGTTTGACTATACATCTGATGAAGAAACCACGCGTTTTTTATACAGTCCACATAAAGATTTGGAACAAACTCAAAGTATGATTGCAAATTATTTTGTCAAAGAGCCTATCGGTAAATATGCAATTGTCTTAAAAGATAGCAATAAAATGATAGGTGCTATTGAGTTTAGAGTGGATGACTGGAATAAAAGTGGGGATCTTGGTTTTACATTAAATAGAAAGTATTGGGGCAATGGCTATATGACTGAAGCTGGAAAACTAATACTAGATTTAGCTTTCAAAGAATTAGGGTTGGAGCGTGTACATGCAGCACATGATGTTATTAATAGTGCTTCTGCTAAAGTATTGCTTCGCTTAGGTATGCAACGTGAAGGGACCCTTCGTAAAAGCGAAATGATCAAAGGTGTATTAGCAGATAGCGCGTACTATTCGATTTTAAAAGATGAATATTTGAATGCTGGGAAAAAAGAACAATAATCGCTATTTGTTTTGGCAATTCCATTTACTAATGCATTTTTAGAAATCTACTTGTCAGATGAATTGTAATTTCAATAAGGAAGGTGTCCATTTGGGCACCTTCCTTATTTATTGGATAAGACAATCCAATTAAATATTTTTATTAACGATATTTTAAATAGTATAGGTTGGCAACTAGTCATACTTGAATATACAGCGAAATATTAGAACAATTTTGACATAAGTAATAGATAAATATTTTTCAAAAAAATGTAACGAAACAGATAACCAAGGTATTAATATTAAGAACAGCAAGAGAGAGAGGGCGTTATGAAGAAGCTTGAAGAAGAATACGAAAAAATTCATCCGAAAATCTATACGTTTTTTTATGCTAAGACAGGGAATCAGGCAACAGCTCAAGACCTTTGCCACGATACCTTTTATGAGGCATGTAAAAACATCGCATCATTTAATGGACATTCTACCTTGTCGACTTGGGTGTTCTCTATTGCGAATAATTTATTAAAAAAGTATTACCGAAAAAATAAGTATCAGCAAAGCTTAATGCAAAAACTTGCAGCTCTTCCAGATAACGAAATCCATTCACTGGAAGAGGTGGCAGAAATTAATGAAGACACAAAAATACTCTTACATCATATTTCGAAATTGGATGATGCCTCTAGGGAAATCATATTGCTACGCATATACGGAGAACTGAGTTTTGCAGAAATCGCCATTTTGATCGGCAAATCAGAGAATTATACGCGCGTGACATTTCATCGGTTGAAATTAAAGATTCAAAAATTAATGGAGGAGACTTTATGAAAAAAGAATGTGCGGTTGTGCAAGACCTTTTGCCTTTATACGAAGAAGACTTGTTGCAGCTAGAGACAAAACAATTTATCGAGGAACACTTGAAAAGTTGCCAAAAATGCCGCCAAATCGCAGAACAATCACAAATTCCTCTTCCCACGGAAGTAAACGTAAGCGGTGTTTCTAACAAAATGATTCGAAATATTACGTTGAAATTGGCGACTATACAGATTTTCTTTGTATCCATTGCTTTGATATTGGCTATCGGCACGACCATTATGAAAGACAATAGCGGCTTTATCCTGACCTATGCCCTTTTGGGTGCGGTTACGTATCTATTTTACCGATCGGCGCTCGTTGCCATCCTGCTTGCAGGAATACCGAATTTCATATGGAATTGCCTGTCATATATGACAGATTGGTTCGGCGAATTCTATGCTGAAAGTTTTTCGGAAGCTCTTCTAACAGCACTGATGTCCTTAGTTATCCACCTGCTGTTTACTTTTATTGGAATCATTATTGGCTTTTGTATACTTAAAGCAAGAGAGGAAAATTAAATATGAAAAAGAAAAGAACATACAGTGTGATTGCAATTTTATTAATTGCAGCCGTAGTATTCGCTTACATGCAAATCAGCGGAAATACAATCGACAAGAACAAAGCAAAGGAGAGCCTGGAAAATTTTTTAGAACAAACTTATCCGGACATGGACTACAAAATCAAGCGGTCTGTAGGATATGGATGGTCCGATGGCACTTATGAGTTTAAAGTGGTAAAAAAGGACCCGACTGCAGTTGAAACCACTTATACCTTCTATGTCTCCGCTTTCGAACCGTATGAAGTTTTTAGTGATACAATCCATGAATCCAAGATAGACAAAGCGGCATCCGAAAAGCTAAACGCGGAGGCAGAGCAGTATATTCTAACGCTCCTTCAGAAAAAAGTGCAGCAAGTCGATTCAGTTGATACAAATGTGGAAGTATACAACCAAATTGACGAGGAATGGACGCCGCAGTTGAAAACACCAAGGCCGATTCACATTATGCTGGAAATTGAAAAAGGCAATTTAGCGAAAGAACAAATGTTGCAACAGAGCCAGGAAATACAGAAGCAATTGAATAGTGAATCCATCAATTATATTTTAGCAGAAATAGAGTATAAAAGCGTCATGAATGGTGAAGAAATTTATGATTACTACATTAGATTTACACCGGAACAAGAATTAACAATAAAAGATGTTAATTAATACTTTATCAAAATAGATTGTGTATTGAATTTGACCTAGTTTAATACTTTTGAAATCTAATTTAATTGCTAAAAAAGCATATATTCCACAATCGGGCGCGATTGTGGAACAATTTAGATAGGAAATGATCAAACTTTTTTATAAAAATTGAACAATACTTCACAAAGAAAGAGCCCATTTTGATCAATCTTTTTTTCAAAATAGGTTCTTCTTATTTATCATAAAATACCGGTTTATGAGGTATTTTTGATCAAACTGATCAAACTTTCTTTCAAATCAACAGTATTATATACCTTGACTACTATCGATAATAAATCAGAGGAGAATAGATGAAACAATCTTTTAATGATAATAAGTGGATTATTCCTATTTCATTATTGATTGTATTACAGCCGAGACCATCTACTTCGAATTAAAATGGCCAAATCTTAGTACAACAATAAAATACCTTACATATAAGGTGGTTTCCTCGTTAAGAAGCCTCTTCTGGTTGTGCGATTTCAAATTCACCTTCTGCATACTCTTGCTCCGCATAATGGGGTAGCGTCATAAAAATGCGGATTTACAACGTTAAGCTATGAGAAACCGCACAAAACACTTGATACAACAACGATAAGAAACAAGCGTCTTATAAACGATTGTTTTTGAGACGGTTTTCATTTCAGTAATTTTAACCCGTATTACTTGCCAAATACTGTTTCAAAACTTTGCTCAAAATCTATGTTTCAAAAAGCTCCCTTTGTGATATAGATTTGTATATCAAGGGGGGAAACAATGGCTTCTTATACTTATGGCTATGCACGAGTGAGTACACGACAGCAGGAATTGAATCGACAGCTAGATTTGTTGAAGCAGTACAATTGCCACGAGATTTTAACGGAGAAATTATCTGGAACGAAAACAGATCGTCCGGAATTAAATCGGCTAAAGGATAAATTGCGACCAGGAGACATGGTAATCGTAGAAAGCTTTTCTCGATTAGGGAGAAGTACGAAGGATTTAATTGAATTAGTTGCGTATTTCGAAGAACGAGAAATTAAACTACTGAGCGTTAAAGAAAACTTTGATACTTCGACACCACAAGGGAAATTAATGATGACGGTTTTCCAAGCATTCAGCCAGTTTGAACGTGATTTAATTGTCCAGCGAACGAAGGAAGGGCTAATCAGCGCTAGAGCAAGAGGGCGTCAAGGTGGGCGTCCGAAAGTAAATGGACGTGAGCTGAAAAAAGCCATCAATTTATATAAATCTGAACAGTATAGTGTGAGTGAAATTATTGAAATGACAGGGATTAGTCGTGCTACAATTTATCGCTATTTAAAACAAGAGCAGCTCAACAGTTAACGTTGTGCATGCTCTTGTTTTGTTTGCGTTTTTCCTTAACGTTGTAAATCCGCATTTTTCTGACGGGACCCCTATACGCCCAAACTTTGATTTGGGAACGTTAAGTTTATTTTGTATGCTTTATAAAGTTAAAAGGTACATTATTTCATTGAAAATTAAATATAAAAACAAACAACTTGAAATTTAAAAATTAATCAGTTAAACTGATTATATATTTAGGTGATTATTTTTAGGGGTGAATAATTTAAATGGAAAAATGGAATCAATCTTATGGTTTTTTACTCGGAAAGGTTCTTCAGCGAATGGAAACTAAATTCGCCGAGGGGCTTGTCCCATATCACATTAATGCTAGACAATATGGAGTTCTTTTATTTATTAACGGAAACCCTTACTCATCACAAAAAGATATTTCTGAAAATCTACAAATTGATCGGACAACAATGGTAAGTCACATTGATCATTTAGAAACTTTAGGCTTTGTAGAGAGGACAAGGAATCCTAATGATAGAAGGTCCTACAGCCTTATGATTACATCAAAAGGAAAGGATTTATTGGATTCGCGTTGGGAATTTTTAAACGATATTGAATTAGAAGTTTTAGCCCCTTTAAATAATCAAGAAAGACAATTGCTAAAGGATTTTCTCATTAAAATTTGGACTACACTTTAAAACTGGAGGTAACACAATTATGAATGCACTTGATTATTTTAATGCCCGTTTGGAAGCAACTATTAGCCCTATGGATTATTTGAGATTGACACAAATAGATCCAGATAAATATTTTTTGCTGGATGTAAGAAACGGCCCACTTCATGTAAGAAGTTTAAAAATTAAGGATGCTAATGTCATACCCGAACAAGAACTGCAAGCTCGTTTAAATGAAATACCAAAAGACAAGGAAATTATTGTTTACTGTTGGGATGTCTGGTGTAACACCGCTGCCAAGGTAGCAAAGTTTTTATTAGAACGTGGATATATGGTAAAAGAGCTAACGGGGGGTATTGCAGCGTGGAAAGAAATGAACTTTCCTGTTTCAGATTCCTCTCAAGAGGTTAACATGTCTGATAGCTGTGGGTGTTAACTCTGGTGCAAAGGGAATCTAATTAAATAAAAAACAGCTAACACTTTGTAGTAGTCTTAACTGCTGGATTGAACGTTCTCTATGTGGCATTGAACTGCACCTCATTTGTTAGACATACTAACAAGGAGGTGCGGTTTTTCTA
Organism: Solibacillus sp. FSL R7-0682; assembly: GCF_038005985.1. NCBI lineage: Bacteria > Bacillati > Bacillota > Bacilli > Caryophanales > Caryophanaceae > Solibacillus > Solibacillus sp. FSL R7-0682. Next base: position 3,659,835 of record NZ_JBBOUI010000001.1, on the reverse strand, counting down.
TGGGGAAAATGAGCGCAGAAGATAAATTAGCAGCGGTTCATACATAAATGGTCACCGCCACAATTAAAGGCTCAATTCCTAATTCTCTGGAATCAAGTCTATTTTTTTATATGATGAGATTTTTTAGAATAGTGATTTTATCTTTTCTTTTATACTGTTAATAACCTTTTGACCAACGTTCTCTTCTGTAAGTGTCATGTCCCATATTACGGCATGAGTTATTGAATCTGCACTGTCACTATTTATTTTTATTGTTAAATTATTCACTTCATTAAGAGGGACTTCAAACGACTCTATGCCATTTTTTCCCCTTGTAGTGGTTAACCCTACCGAATAAATTACTTCTCCATCGCTGATGAACTCTATTTCAATACTCTTTGTGCTTGTAGCGTTCAAAACATCGTCAGGTATTGCAACATAACCTGTCATATATTTATATTTGCTATCTAATAGATACACGAATTCATTGGTTTTTGTATGCTCTCTATCAATTAAATTTAGTTGTGGGGCTACTTCGTTTTGGCCAATTGTAAAAGTGGACAAGTTTTCATCCCATTGGATAGACTCATCTTCTTGTACCAGGTCATTCAGGGCAATAATTTTCCCTTCGCCTTTTTCTAAATATTGATTAATACCGCCAACAATTATTATTGTTCCAAGGGCAAGCACCATGGAAAGTAATACGATTTTGATAACTCCTTTTAGATTATCTCGGTTATGAGTGACGATTCGCTGTGCTGCAAACCCTACTGCAGCACCCAATGAATTTATAATAATATCATTTATATCAAAAGCTCCTAAATGTGTAAGCATTTGAATCGTTTCAAGAATTGTTATTGATACTATAAAAACGACGATAAAGCGTTTAAAACTACAACGAAACAGGAGTGGAATAATCACGCCAAAAGGGATAAACGCTAAAAAATTCCCGTACTCAAAAAACCAGATTTGAAAGCCTTTTCCTATTGGATAATGCAATGGGATTCCTTCAGGTATTAGATTGTATCGTAAGCTAGAGTCTGTCCCCAGTAGACCTCTATTAAAACCTAGATATAAGAAATAGAGGATCAAAGCTGTATATAATGTTAACAGCACAATTGTGATTTTACGTAAATTTACTTGTTTCATAAAATGTCCTTTCTTTTCTTTGATGTAAAAGATTGCATCTTACCATTTTAAGTATGAAGTTTCAATAGGTCTTCCACTCTCCAGCAAACCTTATGGATTCCTTGCCTTGCATAAAAAATCGTTGGCATGATACTTAACAGTAAATAAGAGAAAGAATTTCTAGTAATGAAATTCGTTCTCAATTTTAAAATCTATATGATGAAACGCATAAAAAGTTTAACTAATTTTTTTGATTTTTTAAACCCCATTCACATAACTGTTCCAAAGCCGGTAATAGGGATTGTGCTTTTTGTGTAAGACTGTACTCTACTTTAGGTGGGACTTGCGGATATTCTTTTCGTACAATCATGCCGTCTGCTTCCAACTCTTTAAGCTGTGAACTTAATATTTTGAAGGTAATGGTCCCCAATTTTCTTTGCAATTCATTAAAGCGGACTGTTTCGTTTTCTGCCAAAATATAAATAATTAGCATTTTCCACTTACCACCAATAATTGATAATGTATAGCCAAAAGGTGTCTCTCGAACGTTGCCCTTCTCTACATAGTCAGACATCCCCATCTTTTTACACTATCCTTTCTAATAGTACCTATCAAAAAAGTGCGTACTATTTTTTTATTTATGACTATTTTATATTTAACCTATTCTCAAGTAAAGGAATGGTAAAAATGAAAAAAATTAAAACAGTCAACCACGATCTTTGGGATCACGGCATTTCCCAGGGGTTCAGCGTAGATGGAACAGTCTATATTTCCGGGCAGTTTTCTCATGATTCGGAAGGAGTCTTTGTCGGTGAAGGAGATATTGAAGCGCAAACTCGACAAACACTGGCAAATCTAGACCGTGTATTAGAAGGGTTTAATATTACAAGATCGAACCTTGCCTATTTGGAAATTTATTTAACGAATGCACAAGAGGATACAGGGCCAGCTATCCAAATTTTTAAAGAATATATGGGACAGCATCGCCCAGCCGGCAGCCTGATCGGTGTAAACCACTTGGCTTCTCCTGAGCAATTAATTGAAATTAGCGCTATTGCGTACACGGATTAGTTGAGTGTGAATTCACTACTTTTGTAAGTACCTTAATTTATAAACGGAGAACAAAAACACCTCAAAAGAAAACCTTGATACAGCAAGCATTTCCTCTGTATCAAGGAAATAAATGATGTCAATGGGAGTTGTGAAAGTAATTAAAGTTAAAAAGAAGTTTAGATTTTGGAAGGTTATCAAGACTATTTTATTAGCTACAGTAGCAGTGGTTATTATTTGGGTCATTTACAGCAATATAATGGCTGTGTATGAACAAAGAAAATATCCAGCAATAGGGGAATTAGTCGAAGTAAATGGCAAAAATATGCACATTTATACAAAGGGCCAAGGAGACAATACAATTGTTTTATTAAGCGGTCTTGCAACCCCAGCACCAGCACTGGATTTTGAGCCATTGATAAATGAATTGTCAAAGACTAATAAAGTAGTAGTCGTAGAACCCTTCGGATATGGTTGGAGTGATCTAACAGACAAAGAACGAACAGTTGAGAACATAGTAGAGGAAACAAGGGCTGCACTAAAAAAGTCGAACATAAAAGGTCCATATATATTGATGCCTCACTCAATTTCCGGTATATATAGTTTGTATTATGCGAATAACTATTCCGAGGAAGTTAAAGCCATCATAGGAATAGATCCAACCTTACCACAGATGTCGGAATATTTTGGTGATGACGTTTTTCCTACTATGCCTAAATATACGGAATATATGGCACCAATAGGTATTGCTCGATTATTGGCATATGTAACGCCAGATAATATTCTGCCATTATCTGAAAAGGGCACATATACAGAGGTAAACTTAAAAATGGCAAAATCTATAGTTGCTGCGAAATACATAAATAAAGCTGTAGTTAAAGAGACGAACGAGATAAAGAATAACTTTGATTTAACAACAAATATGACATTCCCTTCTGACTTACCAGTGATGATTTTTACTCCAAAAGAGCAATATGTAGAGGGGAAGTCAAAAATAGATTTTTATAATACGCAATTACAAAATATAAAAAATAATAAATTAGTAGTTCTAGAAGGTCAGCATTATTTACATTGGACTCATTATAAGGAAATGAGCGAAAATCTGAATGAATTCGTAGAGGGGTTAAAGTAGATTAGAATAATGGAAAGGGAAAAGCTAGAGATTACATCAGCGCATGTGCGACGTTATTGGCTGAAATCCGATAGTAAAAACGGTCAAGTTGGCGTGGATTATTGTGATTACCGTATCGTTTAGAACTTAAATTTAAGCATCTCTCACCAGGTAAATGTCGAAAAGCACGGTAAAGACGCTCTAAGTAAGTTGTAGAAACGTTTGAAGATCGATTTCTGAAAAGGCTGCTCTAAATAGCTGAACGAATGCATAGACAGGTTGTGTACCCTGATAAGCAATTAAAGTAGATTGTAAAACTTGATGTTCTTTTTCAGTTAACTGTTCATAGAAACGCCAAAACAAAGTATTATTCTTTTATTTCCAACTTTTTTCGTAGTAGAAACCAGTGTATCCTTTTTTAATTTTAGTTGCTCTACAGTTTTTCTAACAGTGGAGTAACTCCCTTTATAACCTTTTTTCGATTTCTTTTATTACGCTGATAGGCTGGTGCAGCAGTTATTTCCGTAAAAATAATCGTGCTACACATAGCATTCAAGCAAAACCATTTCTGCAAGCGCAGATGCAGAAAGACTTTTTTTCCTGAAATAGGTAAGTCGCGAATTTTTCGTTTCGTGCTACTATGTCGACGCGTGCTGAGTTCTTGGCATTTAGGACAACAAGCGGATTTGGATCGTGAATGGAAATAAAAAAGCATGTGAGAATACGGTACACGTCTTTTTCAGATCCTATACCCGGGTAGTGATGTATGTAAGCATTCACTGACTATGTGTAAGAACCTAATTTAGCTTGCGAAATACAGTTATATATAATAATTTGTTTACACCTTATAAGGGGAATGCATCAATGGACGTAACAAGTATAATAAGGGGTCTTTTTCCTTGGATTATAACAGCGTGTTGTATTTTTGGAATAATTGGCTTTTCATTCTTAATTTATCAGAAAAAAAGAGGTCATTTACACAAACAAAAAATATATTCTTTTATCACGCTTTTATTGTTGATTTGCTGGTTTACTATTGTGTTAGGTATAACAACATTGAGCCGAGGCGCCAATTATGAAAGTATGACCAATCTTAATCTGTATAGCGGTTATATTAATGCTTGGAATAATTGGTCTTTGACAGAATTTCAACTAATTATTTTTAATATTATAATGTTTGTTCCGTTAGGAATTTTATTACCATTTTACAATAAAAAATTTAACAGTTTTACCCCAGCACTAATAGTATCATTAGGAGTTACACTTTTGATTGAATGTATTCAATTTGTAACGCAAAAAGGTATTTTTGAATTAGATGATATATTTCATAACACATTAGGAGGTATTATTGGGTTCTATTTAATTATTGGTATTAGAGATTTTGTTCAACAAAGAAAATTGAAATCATTGATTAAAGCAATAGCACTCCCTACGATTTTTAGTATCATTTTATTAATACCGTTTACTTTCTATTCGATTAAAGAATTTGGGAACATGCCGATTCTTCCTGCTGAAAGACAAGATATGGAACATGTAACAGTTGAATCAAAATTAAATTTTTCGGATGAACCGTCAAGTGCAGCAATTTACCAAAACATAAGTGCAAATGATTTAGAGAATGGGAAGAAAATAGCTACTATTTTGAGTAATGAATATGGATTAACTCAAAAAGGAAAAATATACACAGAGAGTCGCAATCGAATTTTTAAATTCGAGGACGAATCATACAATATATACCAATTGAATTATGTCTTAACAGCTGGAACATGGACGCTTACAAATTTCGCTTCTGAAGAGCTAGAAATTTCACCAGCATTTGAGAAAACACAAAAAGAATTATTCGAAAAATGGATGAAAACAAGTAAATTGTTGCCGGATGATGTTAATTATTCTCTTCAGGGTAAAGAATTACGTTGGGATGTAATAACACCTGAATCAATCAAAAATTATAATCAAGATTTTTCGATGGGTCTTGTCATGATTACACCATCTAAAACGAAGATACCAAGTACAATCTTTTACTCAATAAACGAAAATAATTTTATAAAGAATGTCGATATTATTTCCCCTAAAAAAGCATATGAAGAGATAATAAATGGGAATTTTGAAATTTACCCAGCTTTAAGTAAAGGTGATAGTTTAAATATAACTGGGGTCGATATTTCATATGTTTATGATACAAAAGGTTATTATCAACCAGTATATAATTTTGAAGTTCATCTAAATAATGAAGATTACTTCATTAATATTCAAATACCTGCAATGATGAAATCTTTAACTAACTTGCTTCGTTAGTTGAATAAGAAGGGGGAGAATGGAGTTCTCCCTCGCAACTTAACCTGCTGCGTTAATTGAAGTATTACATTCCCAAACCGTCGTTTGGGAGTATTGCTGATCCATAACCTTGTCATGGCATTTGTTATTCCACAATCTGGGCGCGATTCTTCAATAAGAAGATAGCGTTGTTCCGTTATAGGGCCAGATTGATTCTTTTATAAATGTTACCAATAGAAGGTTTGATAAGGTTTGTAATTTAAATTACGGACAATACAGCTGATTAAGGGAACAGAATGCTGCAAAATTTAAAGGATAAATCCTTAGAATAAAGAATTTATTTAATGTAGTAGTAACTCGAATGTGAGGTGAATAAAAATGAAAGTTCAATTTTATGATATAGGTTCAGTAAATGAAGAGGATTTAAAATTTGTAGTTATAAGTGCTATTTATAAGGATCAGTGGATATATGTAAGATATAAAGATCGAAAATCCTGGGAAATTCCCGGTGGACATAGAGAACCTGGAGAACTAATTATTGAAACCGCTAAAAGAGAGTTATTTGAAGAGACAGGATGTGAAAAAGTTGATTTAGTTCCAATTTGCGACTATTCAATGGATGATTCTGTTAGTATGATTTTTGGAAGGTTATACTTTTCGAAGGTAAAGGAAATGGGCCGATTGCCAATATCAGAAATTGATGAAGTGAAATTATTCGATAATCTCCCTAATAACCTTACTTATTTAGAGATTCAACCAAAATTATTTGAAAAGACACTTACTTTCCTTGAAGATGTTTGCAATTAAAGTAACAGGTATTTAAGGTAATATGCCCCTGAATACCGCATTTGGTGCATTTTCATTATTCAACAATAGGGCGCATTTCTTTAATAAGGAAGCGAAGACGATTCGTTAGGGGACTTGACGCTCGAAGATTTAGGATTAAATGATTTATTAAATGAAGAAAATCCGGTGAGGGAAAAGGATAAAAAAGAAGATATTGTTGCAGCTTTAAATGAATTTGATTTTACCTTATAGATAAAATTTAGCACTAAGTGTAAAAAATTTTAACACCAATTTAACACCAACATCGATTTAAGTATAAAAAAAACACCCTCACCATTTCTAGTGAGGGTGCCCATAAACCATTGCTGGTATGCGCTTTATGTAAGCAGCCACATTGCCGTAGTTATTATAGAAAGTTTTAAACCACCACTCCTCAAAGTGGGTGTTCGCAAAAGTATTCCTGTCTATCCCAAGGTCAAAAGAGCTCGGGCACGCCATTCCAACTTCGATGTAAAACTCCCTGTATAAGTATAAAGGTTAAAACTTAATATTCGTACGTACAACGTAGCCTTATTGTTATAATATATTATCTGTTTTTCTTATGCAATAAAGCTTGTTTGAAGAAAAAAGTCAAATTATATGCTACTCCAAAATCGTTTTAATCGTAATTTCAGTCTTCCGCCCAAACGTCACATAGTACTTCGTTTCATAATATATTGGAGCATAACCAACCTTTTTCCCGTCACTATTATTAAATTTCTCATTCATCACAATCGTTACGTTACTGTAATTCAGTGATTCCTTATTTAATCGCTGTTGAATTTCCTTTGTGAGCTGTAAAAATTGTTCCTTCGTTTCCCCATTGTAATAAGCGGTATCAATATAGAGAAATGGTGCGATTGGTACAGGGACTTCTGGTTGCCACGTTGGCGTTTCTTTCGTGAAACCAATTGGTACACTAATAGTATAGCTCGCACTTACCGAAATCGGTAAACCTTTTAATAGTTTATTTACATAATCAGAGCCTTCTTTATTCCATAGTTCAGTCGTTTCAGTATCGGTAGAATCTGCGTGTAATGTCACGTATTCTACACTTGTTGGAAAAAGTCCATTTCCAACTTCCAATGTGTACGCCCAATTTTGCGCATGCTCCTCACTGTAATACATTAAGTCAAAGGCATATGTGCCATTTTTAAAATTGTAATGACCGTCTTGTAGTGTGTAGTTGCCTTCAGGATATTGAATTTTTAAATAATCCTGCGCAGAATTTTTTGCAATCATTTTCGAAATAAAATTGCCATTAAAACTTACGTAAAAAAATAAGACAACAACAAGGATGAGTGCTGCTGGCACGATATATAGCCATTTTTTCATAGGTGCTGCTCCTTTCTAAATGCCTTTAATAATAAGGCAACGACAATCAAGCCTAAAACCGCAAAAACTGTATGAAGAATACCAGTGAAAATCCCACCTAAAAGGGTATTGAAAAGCATTTCGATTGTCGAGTTAAAATACTGCATTTGTTCGATATACCAAGCTGAAACGGAGTGATAGGAATAAATTGTTTCGTAAATGGTCCAAATAAATATAGGAATAAAAGCGAGTAATATTGTAAGCCATACGCTTCGGTAAAAATAGTACGCAACAGCGCCTAATATAAAATACGATAAAATAAAGGCAAAGCTTTCATTTAGCATAGATGTGTTAATTGCGAAAATAAATGATAGTAACACAAATAATAGCTGATAAATTGTTAGCTTCACTTGTGCAGAACGCATCATTGCGTCAGCTGACTTATGTTTGGGTATGGAGGGAAATACTTCTAGCTCAATATTTGTAAGCCGATTACATTTTTCACAGCTTGCTATATGTGCCTCTATCCATTTCTTTGTTTCGTCTTGTACTAAATTTTCCTCAAATAAAGGTAATAAATCCTCTACAATTTTACACTCTTTCACCTTGTCATTCCTCCTCCCGCTGTAACTTCATTTTTTGGCGATGAAATGTGACACGAACGTAATTTTCGCTTTTTCCAATGAGCTGGCCGATTTCACTAAACTGAAGTTCACCTAAAAGGCGTAGTAACATAATGTCCTTTACCGGTGGTTCAAGTAGTTGAATTTTTTCAAGAAGTTTTTTAGCCTCGAGCTTCCATTCAACGAGCTGCTCGGTAGAATGGAAAACGCTTGAAGGTTTCTCGCCAAGCTTTTCAAGCAATGATTTTTCATACTTTTTTGAACGATAATACTTTTTTAATAAATGGTTGGCAATGCTAAAGAGCCAAGTAGCGAGCGAAGAATCGCCTCTATATGTGTGAATCGATTTCGCTGCCTCGAAAAAGACATCCTGAGTTAAGTCTTCGGCGGTGGTCGAATTAGATGTTTTAATATAAAAGAACGCAAATAATTTTGGCTGTATTTCTCGATAAATTTGCGCTAACTGTTCCAATCGATCACCACCATTTTAGTTATTCTATATGTATAGTACCTTGAAAAAGTTTTTCGTTACAAAAAAAGACAAAATAAAAAAGCCTTCCGTAATGGTGGGAAGTCTTCCTGTTATCATCAGTTATGTTGCGATAGTACATTTGTTGTTAATTCGGCAATATTAATCACGGTTTTTTCAGTAACGACATCTGCTAATATTTCGTGGCGGAAATAGTCGACGCTTACGGGTAAATTAATATGAAGCAATTTACTAAGTGCCGTCTCATACATATGCACGAATTCACTGTCGGTGTTCCCACGCTTTAATTCGGCAAAAGACTCATAAAATTGATCGAGTTTGTCGGCGAATTCCAAGAGTCGGCCTTCAATCGTTCCGTCCTTTCCTTCCTTCATCCGTTCAAGAAAAATTTGTTGCAGATCAGATGGTATTTCTTCACGTATAAATTTTTCCATCATTTTTTCTTCGACATGCGCAAGCATTTGCTTTAATTCTACACTTGCATGTTTGACTGGAGTCTTAATGTCTCCGATAAATACTTCTGCAAAGTCATGGTTAATCGTTTTTTCATATAATGATTTCCAATCAATCGTACTGCCAGCACGTTCTTCAAGAGTTGCAAAAAACATCGCATATTGGGACACTTTCCATGAATGGGCAGCAACATTGTGCTCCTCAAACTTAAAGCGACCAGGGCAACGAATAATTCGTTCTAAATCATTTAAGCTTGTAAAAAATGTATGAATGCCGATAAAAAATCACTCCTTTAATTATCCACCATATTTTCATTCTACTATTTGTTATACCCGAAAAATGACTTTTTAACAGTTCTTAACGGAAGTTTAACAGTAACTTCATATTAAAGAAAACACGAGTTGCGTTAAGTGCGAAGGGCAACTCGTGATTTCTTTTAAACTTGTACGTCGATTGTCTGTCCTTTGTAAGGATGTGCTGCTGGAGCTGCTTGCTGCTGAGGTAAGTCTTCCATCATTTGGACAACACCTGCTGCGCCAGTATTCATTGCTTTGTCTAAAATACTCATTTGCAAAGTTTGTTGAAGAGATGCAAGTTGCGCTGACATCATTGCATTAATTTCCATAATTATCCCTCCTTTCCTTCTATATCGGCCATTGAGGTTACAATTCGATATCGATTGAGATTGTCTTGTAATACTTACGAAAACTATTTCCCATTTATATTATGTAAATTTACTGTATTTACACTATAAATTATGAAATTTTGATAATTACAATTCAATTTATGTTATTTCTATCCAATATTTTTGCAATATTCTTGTAATGAAGCATACATAAGTACGTCACCTTCCTGCAATATGACTCAGGTAAAGTGAGGGCATAGCTAAAAGATTGATATACGGCTAGCACGCAATTCAGAAATAGTGCTCTTAAAGAGGAAGGCTGCTTAAAAGCGACGCATCGTGCGATAATGGCTGACTAATCCACCATTTGTGGAACTAAGTATAAAGCCGAAGACCAAATTCCGCTGAACCGGAATTAATTATAGAAACAATCGGAGGAAAACGGATATGAAGAATAATAAAATAATAGCTTTAACGGCTGCTTTATCAATTACAGCAACAGGTTTTGTTGCAACAAATGCTTCAGCGGAAAAATATACAATTCAACCTGGTGATACACTATATAAGATAAGTAAGAAGTTTGATACAACAGTAGAATCATTAAAAGAAATCAACCATTTAACAAGTGATTTAATTTTTGCAGACGATATGTTAGAAGTAAGCTCGAACGGGAAATTTTATATTATTGAGCCAGGCGATACATTATCTACAATCGCAGCAGCTCACAATGTAACAGTGAAGCAATTGCAGGCTTGGAATGGTATAAATACTGACTTAATTTATGCAGGTGAAACGTTATTAGTTTCAGGACCATCAAAGGAAGTCATTGTTGCAACCGAAAAAAAAGAGCAAACAACTACAACGCAACAAGCAACGAATTCAGCAAATACCACGCCAACGTCAGCTCCTACAACACAAGCTACAAGTAATGTGGCAAAAAAGATAACGGTAGAAGCAACAGCTTATACAGCATATTGTTCGGGTTGCTCTGGTGTTACAACGGATGGCACGAATTTACGTGAAAATCCTGATTTGAAAATTATATCTGTAGATCCTAATGTCATCCCACTAGGCTCAAAGGTATGGGTTGAAGGCTACGGAGAAGCCATTGCTGCAGATACAGGAGGGTCCATTAAAGGCAATAAAATTGATGTCTTTATCCCAAGTGATAAAGCTGCCAATGAGTGGGGACGTCGTACTGTGACAGTCAAAATTTTAAATTAAACGGATTTTAATCAACCGCTTAGTATAGACTGAGCGGTTTTTTAATGGACGTATAAATTCCTTTGCTCTTTGGAAATACTTTCGTTAAGGAGGGAATTTATGCGAAAGATAATTGTTATAATGACGAGTGTTCTTTTATTAAGTGGCTGCAATTGGTTTCAAAAAGAATCCTTGCCTGTAAGTGCCCCAGAGACGTTAGCTGCGAAAGCACTAATGTATAACACAAATAAAGAGCTTATAGGGGAGGTCACATTCCAAGAAACCGAAAAGGGTGTTGAGCTTGCTGCCGTAGTGAACAATTTAACACCGGGTGTACATGGAATTCATATTCATGAGGTAGGAAAATGTGATCCACCAGATTTCACTTCAGCAGGAGCCCATTTTAATCCAACTAATAAGAAACACGGTGTTGAAAATCCTTTAGGTCCTCATGTTGGTGATTTACCGAATATTACGGTGGATGATAATGGACAAGTAGAGTTGAATTTTGTAACGGCTGACTTCACATTGAAAAAAGGAGAGAAAAACTCACTTTTTGATGAGGATGGAAGTTCCCTTGTCATACATGAAAAGGCAGATGATTATAAAACAGATCCTGCAGGTAACTCTGGTGCGCGCATTGCATGTGGGGTAATCGAATAAACTGTGCTCAATATTGAGTACAGTTTTTTTATATTCATATACTAAATTCCACTTTTAGTTCACCATCAACAAAATAATATAATTTGCTTTATTTATTCCACAAAATCAATTAATACCTTCGGATATTATTATTTCAAATAAATTACATATAGAATAAATTGTATTTTTACAGATTATTTAAGCGTAAAATAGAATATAAAAAACTATTATATTTTACTTAATTTTCAATATTATTTGACTTTTAAATATTGATGTATGTAAAATAAACCCATACCTAACGGTGAGGGGGATTTATTCATGTTCAAATCAAAAAATAGGCTTTTCTTGATGCTAATAAGTGTATTGATCTTAGTTCTAGCTGCATGTGGTACCGACGACGAGACGGCATCAACTGATGAAGAATCAACAAATGGTTCTGATACTAATTCAGCGTTAGACTTTGGCAATGTTAAGTTAATGAGTGTGTTAACAGGTGGGACACAAGGTACTTACTATCCATTAGGTGGTACATTTGCAGATTTAATCACATCTGAAACAGGAGTTAAAACGACTGCTGAGGTGTCACAGGCTTCAGCTGCTAATATGACAGCGTTAGCAGAGGGTAATGGAGAAGTGGCATTCGTACAAACGGATATTGCTTACTACGCAACAAATGGAACGATGATGTTTGACGGGAAAGCAATCGATTCTGTTGTCGCATTAGGTGCGTTATATCCTGAAACAGTTCAATTAGTAACATTAGCGGACTCAGGTATTAAATCGTTTGCCGATTTAAAAGGTAAAAAGGTTTCAGTAGGTGCACCAGGTTCTGGTACTTACGCAAATGCTGAGCAATTATTAGAAATCCACGGTTTAACAATGGATGATATAAAAGCACAAAACTTAGACTTTGGTGAATCAACAGACGGTATTCAATCTGGTCAAATTGATGCAGCGTTTATTACGGCTGGTTACCCAACTGGTGCAGTAGAGGCATTAAATGCAACAAATGGTGTTTATATCGTGCCAGTTGAAGCAGATAAAGCAAAAGAACTAATCGAGAAATATCCATACTATGCAGTGGATAACATTCCTTCAGGTACATACGGCTTAGAAGCAGATGTACCAGCTGTATCTGTAGGTGCGATGTTAGCGGTTAAGAAAGATCTTCCAGATGACTTAGTTTATGCCATGACAAAAGCAATTTACGACAACACAGATAAAATCGGTCATGCAAAAGGTTCATTTATTAAAGCTGAGACTGGCTTAGACGGAATCGGTATTGAGGTACACCCAGGTGCACAACGATACTTTGATGAAGTGAAGTAGTAACTAAAGCAAGGGCCTCTGTTGCAATTCGCTTCAGAGGTCTTTTTTGATAGAAAGGATTATTGGATCTTTCAAATTAGGTGATGTAATGAAAAAAGGTTGTTTTTTTTTTCCTATATTAGTGGGTATTGTATTATACTTTACGCCTTTTCAACAAAGTATAACATTTACTGAAACACGAACCGAGCAACCATCCCGTTATTTTGTTCCGTTAAAGGGTGAAGATGAGTTTCAACTTATTTTTACGCATTCAATCCATTTAACAGATGTTATTGAAAGCTACAAGGTTTTATCTACTAATGAATTGCAATTGTTATCGATGGAATATTCAGATGTAGCGATTGGAATGCCAAGCTATGCTGAACAAGGGCAGACTTTACAATATGAAAATGGCGTCTATACATTACGTTATGAGGATGCAAAAATTAAGGAATTTACGCTACATATTGGTGATGTTGATTATAAGCTGAATGTATTTTATAAAGGTGAAATCATTTCGTTAAAGGAGCAGCTAACACGTGGGAAATCCTATGTCGTGCAAGTTCAAAATCTATCATTCTACCAAAAAATGAAAGGAGTCCAATTATATGAGTGAAAAAATGGGAGCAACAAGCTCTGAAGAGTTACATGAAAGTCTTTCGGTAGAAGAACAGCAAAAGCTACTTGAAAAATTTGATATTGAATCGAATCAACGTAGTCCGCAGAGCATAATGAAATACGTCGTTTATTTTGGGTTATTAGCATTTGCATTATTTCAATTGTATACGGCTATTTATGGACAATTTCCGGCACAAATTCAGCGTACTGTTCACTTAGGGTTTGCGTTAACCTTTGTGTTCTTATTATTCCCTGCAAGTCGAAAACTGTCCAAAAAGAAAATACCGATTTACGATTATGCTTTAGCACTTATCGCGATTTTTGTCGGAAGTTATTGGGTAATTCACTATGATCGTCTCGTTAAAAGTTTAGGAAGCTTAGAGACGTTAGATTTTTATGTTGGATTATTTGCTATCATATTAGTTTTAGAGGCAGCGCGTCGAGCGGTAGGTCTACCGATTACAATTATTGCCTCCTTATTTTTACTATATGCCTTTTTCGGACCGTATTTACCGGATTTTTTAATGCATCGTGGTCAAAGTGTGGACGCTATTGTTAATTTGATGTTTTTCTCAACGGATGGTATTTTAGGTACGCCACTAGCCGTTTCAGCCACGTATATTTTCGCCTTCTTATTATTTGGGGCATTTTTAGTTAAGACAGGTGTAGGGGAATACTTTAACGATTTAGCGATTTCAGTGGCTGGTAAATTAGTTGGAGGTCCTGCGAAAGTAGCAATTTTCTCTTCGGCATTACAAGGGACGATTTCTGGAAGCTCAGTTGCAAATGTTGTAACATCAGGGTCTTATACAATTCCTCTGATGAAGCGTCTTGGCTATGAGAAAAACTTTGCAGGTGCAGTTGAAGCATCTTCGTCGACGGGTGGTCAGTTAATGCCACCAATTATGGGAGCTGCAGCCTTCTTAATGGTTGAATTTATAGGTCGTGGTGTCACGTATTGGGATATTGCTAAAGCAGCAGCTATTCCAGCGTTGCTATATTTTGCAGGGATTTGGATTATGACACACTTTGAAGCGAAGCGATTAGGCTTACGTGGTTTAAAGGATGAAGAAATGCCTGATCGTAAATACATTTTTAAAAAGATTTATTTATTAATTCCGATTGCGTTAATTATCATTATTATGATGTTTGGTGTACCGGTAATTCACTCGGCATTATACGGAATATTAGCTTGTATCGTCGTTGGATTTATTAACCCAGATGTACGCTTTGGCTTAAAAGAAATTATCGATGCAATGGTTGATGGAGCACGTACAGCGTTAGCGGTTGCTGTCGCTACTGCTTGTGCGGGTATTATCGTCGGAGTTGTTGTAAAAACTGGATTAGGTTTATCACTAGCAAACAGTTTAGTAAAGCTTGCTGGTGGTAGCATTATTATTACTCTATTCTTCGTAATGATCGCATCTCTTATTTTAGGGATGGGGGCACCAACTACTGCAAACTACGTTATTACGTCTACAATTGCAGCGCCAGCGATTATTACACTACTTGCGCCAGATGTACCGATGAGTGCAGCACCAATTGTTGTGTTATTATCAGCTCACTTCTTCGTATTCTATTTCGGCATTATTGCGGATATCACGCCGCCAGTTGCGCTTGCCGCCTTTTCTGCTGCGGCCATTTCAGGAGGGGACCCGATTCGAACGGGTGTACACTCAGCAAAGTTGGCGATTGCAGCGTTTATTATTCCGTATATGATTGTTTTCTCGCCAGCATTACTTATGATTGACGTAACGTTATGGCAAGTCAGTTGGGTTGTCTTTACGGCAATACTAGGTATGATCGCGATTGGCGCCGGCGTAATTGGTTATTGGTACCGTCCGATTAACTGGATTGAACGTATTATTTTAATCGCAGCTGGTATTGCGATGATTTACCCAGAATCGATTTCAGATACAATTGGATTAGTTGTATTTGGTGTAATGTGGGTGCTACAAATGATGTCAAAAAATAAAGCCAGTGATTCGAAAATAGCTACTTCTTAAAAATAGATCAGTACGTGAGAAAGTGACGTACTGATTTTTTTATTTCTCTTTCGTAATGAGAAAGATGCTTAAGTCAGGAGTTAAAGTGTCCAAAAAGGGGTAATTGATTTGTGTAAGTGAATAGCTACTATTCGTATGAAAGGGTTCTAATGCATCTTGAAATTAGATAGGTTTTATACTTATTATGCATAAATAGGATATATCAATTGATTCAAATTAAAATCACTCGTATGATAGTAGTAATTAAAAATTCTGAAAATTAAAGGAGAGTGAAATTGATATGACATCAATTTTAAAGTCAATGTTAGCAACGTATATTTTGGATGAAGAAATGGATTTAGATGTGACAGAACAAATGGAAGAAGAAGTAGAAGAACTGCGTAATCAGTATCCGATTGGATTCTTTTCAAGTTTATAAGGAGTGTTAAATTGTATATGTTGAAAATGACATGGTGGAAAACGGCGTAAGTACCCGAGGATGGGCTTAGGCCGTTTTATTTTGTTTAGGCAACTATAATGATTAAAACTTGTTATGTAAGGTATAATAAAGTATCAAATAAAACTCGAGGTGCAGTACATGTTAGCGGTAAAGTCGACGGAAGAAATGATTTATGAATGGTTTCACTATTTTCATAGTTATCCAGAGGTAAGCTGGAAAGAACACAATACAACACAGAAAATTGCCGACATTTTAGATGCGATGCAGGTACGATACAAACGTTTTGAGGATGTTACAGGTCTTGTAGCTGAAATAGGTGAAGGTGACGAGGTCATTGCGGTTCGTGCCGACATTGATGCACTTTGGCAAGAAGTCGACGGTGTTATGCAGGCGAATCACTCATGCGGGCATGATGCGAATATGTCGATGGTGTTAGGTGCACTTGCTCAGTTAAAAAATGAGCCATTAAATAAACGTATTCGATTTATTTTCCAACCTGCTGAAGAAACAGGCGGGGGCGCACTTGCAATGATTGAACGAGGGGTAATGCAAGATGTTACGTACTTATTTGGTGTTCATTTACGACCGATTGAGGAGTTGCCTCTTGGGAAGGTGGCACCAGCCATTTACCACGGCTCAGCAGCATTTTTAAGTGGTACAATTACAGGTGTTGATGCTCACGGTGCACGTCCACATCAAGGAAATAATGCGATTGACGTTGTCGTTGCTATTCAGCAAATGTTGAAAAATATTTATATTGATCCATCTGAAGTGTATTCAGCAAAAATGACGAAGATCGTGGCGGATGGGGGAAGCGTTAATATTATCCCAGGTAATGCGAGCTTCTCAATCGATGTCCGTGCACAAAAAAATGAAGTATTAGCCCTTGTGCAGAGCTATATAGATAAAGGATTAAAGCAAATAGGTCAGCTATTTTCAATCGATGTTAATTGGACATGGGTAGATGTTACACCAGGCGCGGAAGTCTCTATAGATGCGGCGAGTGTAGCACATCGTTCGATTGTCGAAGCGCTTGGCGAGGAGGCATTAGCTTCTCCTGTTGTTACGCCGGGAAGTGATGATTTCCATTTTTACACGATAAAAAACCCTCAGCTAAAGGCGACAATGATTGGCGTAGGGGCGAATTTAGCGCCAGGTTTACATCACCCGAAAATGACATTTGATCATCGAGCATTAATCGACGGTTCAAAGGTCGTCGCGACTACATTAAAAAATATGGCGGGTAAATAATAAAAAGCGATGCTGCTTGTGTGATGCGGCATCGCTTTTTATTATGTTATCCAACATCGACTGCCCGTAAAGGCCCGATTGGTGAAGACTACCACTCAGTGGCAAAAGGCACCACTGAGTGAAGTTTCACTTTATCCCGCATAAACGGGCAGTAAAAAATGAGAGCTTGACTGCCCGTAAAGGCCCGATTGGTGAAGACTACCACTCAGTGGCAAAAAGCACCACTGAATGAAGTTTCACTTTATCGGACAAAATCCGCAGGGCATTAATCCGGGGATGTCTTTTGAGAAGCAGCAGCTTTTACGAACGGGGCTGTTAATAAGCTGAGATGGATTTTTCCCACCAGTATAGTTAAAAAACAGCGATTTATCAGAGAAATAACGCCATATATTTTTGTCCTCGAGCATTTCTAAATCCTCAAAGGCTCGATCTGCTAGCGCTGGATTTTCCAACAACGTATGGTAGTGCCAAAGCATGTAACCAAAAATATTTTCCCATAAAGTAAGAGGAGAAATAGTTGTTGTTTTGCGAAGCTGTGTAATAATGATGGAGGCTTTATATAATAGATCTGCCATAACACGCTCGCGCTCCTCATCCTCTACATAACGAAAGTCATTTGCATTTATATACATACCAAGCGTATGAATGCCAAATTCGTTAATGATGGCAAAGCGAATATCTTCAGGCTTTCCATCCCAAACCTCATCATAGGTTGCAAGCATATAAAATTGCATTGCTACAAACATCCCGTAACGGCGGCCGAAATGCGAAATAGCTGCGGCCTCAGTAGCGGCATTCGTAACACCCATCATTAAATTTCGGAAATCAGTTAAATAAAAATCCTTATGCAAATTGGCAAGTGTAAACAGCGGACGATCCGGCTCTTCTGTGAAAATACTGTAGGAATTTAGTTGTCGAATTTGATCATAGGAAAGTGCAGGCATTACTATCACCTTTTCTTAAAAAATAATTATTTTCTTTTACTATAACATTTCTCTTCACAAACGAGGTGAAAAACGCTAAAATAAACAAAACATATAAGAAAGGTTGGTATTTGTATGTCAAGACCGATTTCGATTCCCCGTCCACTTGTACGTGTGAATCAATGGACGATTTTTAGTTCTGTTGTTTTAACGTGGCTAACAGGGTACTACTTAATTTTAGCAATTCCTCTAATCGCTAATTTACTAGGCATATTCACGGGGTTTAATCCAATTATGCGATTTGCTAAATTATTTTTAAAAAAAGAGATGAAAGAATATATTCCTGAAGATTCTCAGCAACAAACATTTAATGCAACGATTGCATCAAGTTGTTTAGCTGGCGGATTAATCGGTTATATAATGAACTGGCCGATACTTGCGTATAGCTTTACGATTATGGTGGCAGTTGCTTCCTTTGTTGCGATACTAGGCTTCTGTATTGGTTGCTTTATTCATTTTCAGTGGAAGCAGTTTATGTATCGACGTTCGTTAAAAAATTCTTAAAAATATTAGTGAAAGTTATTGACATTGATACTGATAATCATTATCATTATAAATATAGCAAGAACTTATTTGTAATTCAGTACAAATAAGACTGAACTAACCATCTTTTCTCCAGGAGCTGGTTAGCGCAGGATAGCGTTCTAAACCCCCTCATTTAGAATGTAAGTTTGACGATGGAAGTCAGACAAAGAATTTTTTCACCCTTTATATTTTTCTTCTAAGTTATTCTTCCTTTTGGAAGGCCCGTTATTGGGAGCTGCCCGAAAAGTCAGATTAAAATCTGGTTTTAAGGCAGCTTTTTTACATAGTTCTTATTTTCTAATCCTTCTATTCTAGACTGTTTTGAACAGCTTTAAGCATTTTTCAAGTGGTCGAATTTTACGAGAAAACATATAGATTGACAATATACCTATAGGGGTATATTCTATAAAGAACCGAATTATCGGTCCAGTAAGTGAACATACTTTATGTTATTAAGTAGAACAATATTAATATTTTTTGGAGGTTATTTATTATGGCAATTGTACATGCAACAGATCAAACATTTGAAAAAGAAATTATGAACGGCGTCGTTTTAGTAGACTTTTGGGCAGCTTGGTGTGGCCCTTGTAAAATGATTGCACCTGTTTTAGAGCAAGTAGATGCAGAAATCGGAAACGAAGTGAAAATCGTAAAGGTTGATGTAGATGAAAACCAAGTGACAGCAGCACAGTATCAAATTATGTCGATCCCGTCATTACTTGTATTTGTAGACGGAGAAGTAAAAGGGAAAACAGCGGGCTTCATGCCAAAAGAAGCCTTAATCGATTTCATTCGTCAATATAAATAAGAAAAAGAGCCGTATACAAAAAAGTATATGGCTCTTCTTATCTAACTCAAAAAAGAAGGGGGCTACGATATGAATCCATGGGATCAAAAGTTTAAAGAAGAAAAGTTCATTTATGGCACCGAGCCAAATCGCTTTTTAAAAGAGCAAGTAAGTGTTTTAAAAGAAGTTACAAGTATCGCATGCTATGCAGAAGGTGAGGGACGTAATGCGGTTTTTTTAGCACAAAAAGGGAAACAAGTAACAGCATTTGACTATTCGAAAGAAGGTTTACAAAAGACGCTAAAGCTAGCGGCTGCGAATGATGTTCACGTAGAAACACAATTAACCGATTTGATAGAAGATGAACTAGAGCTTAACCAATTTGATGGAGCAGTTATGATTTTTGGACATTTTTCAAAGCAACATCAATACGAAGTTTTAGATAAAATTATTGCTTCTATAAAGTCTGGCGGGGTATTTTTACTTGAAGTGTATGAGGATGGGCAATTAAATTATGAGACAGGTGGTCCACGTTCACTTGACTATTTATATAATGAACAACAATTAGCAGATTGGGCAAATAATTTTGAGCGGTTACACTTTTATAGTGGCGAAGTCGAACGAATTGAAGGCATCGGTCATACAGGGGTATGTAAAGTATTGCAACTAATTATAAAAAAATAAGAAAGAGCGATAACTTATAATTCAACTAGAGGCTTTGACAAGTATAAAAGCCTCAGCTTTTTTGGCTATAGAGAATTTATTTTTTTAAAAAAAATTTATTGTTGACATATACCCCTATGGGTAGTAATATTGGTATCAGATAACACATACTAGTTATCTAACAAAAAGAATTATATACCTCTAACGGTAGGATTATTGGAACAGATGATGAATTTAACCAAGAGGGGTGAGATAATGCAATATGATGCAAAGGTTACTGCTCGAATGAAGAAGATTGAAGGTCAACTTAGAGGTATTTTACGCATGATGGATGAAGAAAAAGAGTGTAAAGAAGTGATTACACAGTTAAGCGCTGTTCGCTCGGCTGTTGACCGTACAATTGGCGTTATTGTCACAGATAATTTGGTTGGATGTTTAGCAAAAGAAGATGCCGAATCATCATTTGATAAAAATGCTATAGTAATGCAAGCAGTAGATCTATTAGTGAAGAGTCGGTAAAGACTTTTTATTTTTGAAATAAAAAATACCTATAGGGGTAAGGGGATAATATGGAAAAGAAAAGAACAACAATTGTTTTATTTAGTGGAGATTATGACAAGGCAATGGCAGCGTATATTATTGCAAATGGTGCAGCAGCATATGATCATGAAGTAACAATTTTCCACACATTTTGGGGCATTAATGCATTACGAAAGCAAGAGCCGGTAACAGTAAAAAAAGGCTTCTTAGAAAAAATGTTCGCTAAAATGATGCCACAAGGCGCTGAAAAGCTAGGGTTATCAAAAATGCAAATGCTAGGTATGGGTCCAAAAATGATTAAGCATGTTATGGAGAAACATAATGCTTTAACATTAACACAGTTAATCGAAATGGCGCAGGAGCAGGATATTAAACTTGTGACATGTACGATGACGATGGATTTACTTGGACTTCAAAAAGAAGAATTATTGGATGGCATTCAGTATGCTGGGGTTGCTGCATATTTAGCAGATGCAGAAGAAGGCAACGTAAACTTATTTATTTAAGAGGTGACCTATGGAAACAGCAATAATAATTGCCGTAATCGTTGCATTTTTTGCTTGGCGTATGTTACCAACAAAAGGTGTAAATAATATATCAACAGCACAGCTTAAAACAATTATTAATGATAAAGATAAAGTTTTTATCGATGTACGTACACCAGGTGAATATAAAGCACGTAATGTAAAACAATTTAAAAATATTCCACTTGGATCCGACTTTTCGAAGCTACCAAAAGATAAAGAAATCGTGGTCATTTGTCAAAGTGGTATGCGCTCGAAGCAAGCGTGTAATCAATTAAAAAAATTAGGGTATACAAAAGTAACGAATGTCCGTGGTGGCATGAGCGCTTATTAGGAGGAATTAAACATGAAAACAATTTTACCTGCAGAAGTACAGCAAAAGTTAGAAGCTGGTGAAGCTTTACATTTAATAGATGTACGTGAAGTAGCAGAAGTAGAAGAAGGACACATTCCTAACATCATTCATATTCCACTCGGCTTACTGGAATTCCGTATGCATGAACTAGATAAAAAAACGCCATACATTATGGTTTGCCGTTCTGGTGGTCGTAGTGGTCAGGCTACAGCATTCTTAGAAGCACAGGGCTTTGATGTGAAAAATATGGTGGGCGGAATGCTAGAGTGGACAGGCGAAGTAAAATAAGTTTTAAAAAATATACCTTTGTGGAGGTTTCAAATGATTAAATCAGACGTACAATTAGACGCAAAGGGCTTAGCCTGCCCAATGCCGATTGTCAAAACAAAAAAGGCGATGAACGATGTTGCTGAAGGGCAAGTATTGGAAATCCAAGCAACGGATAAAGGTTCTGTAGCCGATTTAGCTGCGTGGTCTAAAACAGTTGGTCATCAATATATTGGAACAAATGAAGAAAATGGTGTGTTCTATCACTATATACGTAAATGTAATCCAGAAACAAGCGATGCAGCGGAAAAGTCATTTGAGCATACCATTTCAAACGAAGATGCTGTTAACGGCGAAGGCTTAATTTTAGATGTGCGTGAAGCAGCAGAGTATGCTTTTGGTCATATACCAGGTGCAAAATCTATTCCAATGGGTGAATTAACTCATCGTATAAATGAATTAGATAAAGCACAAACTATTTATGTCATTTGCAGAACAGGTACACGCTCAGATTTAGCTGCACAGCAATTAGCTGAAGCAGGTTTCACAAATATCTATAACGTCTTACCTGGTATGACAGGCTACACAGGCGAATTAAAGAAAGAGGTACAATAAAATGTCAAATAAAGTAGCAATTATCGCAGCAAATGGTGGGCTTTTTGATGCCTATAAAGTATTCAATATCGCAACTGCAGCAGCAGCTTCAGAAAAGGAAGTAGCGATCTTCTTTACATTTGAAGGTTTAAACTTAATTCATAAACAAGGTATGAATGCCCTTGAAATGCCAGCAGGAAAAGAGCACTTTGCAGAAGGCTTTGCCAAAGCACAAGTACCTGCAATTCCACAATTAGTAGAGATGGCACAGGAGTTAGGTGTGACATTCATCGCTTGCCAAATGACGATGGATGTAATGGGCTTAACGAAGGAAGATTTTGTAGATGGTATTGAAGTAGGTGGGGCTGTGACATTCTTAGAATACGCGAAAGATGCAGCACCAACATTAACTTTCTAATGATTAGCAGTCGCTATTCATATATTTAAATTCTTATCCAATGGTTCTGGTAGCTAGCCTAGCTTATGCTACCTGTTCCAAAAAAATTTAATTAAAATTATACCTATGGGGGTAAAAGTAAATGACAGTAACAGCATGGACTGCTGCACAAGTTGCACGCAAAGTAATTGATAACAAAGAATTATTTATTTTAGATGTACGTAATGCAGATGCCTTTGAAGATTGGAAAATCGATGGTCATAAATTTGAATATTTAAACATCCCATACTTTGAATTATTAGAAGGTGTGGAAGAAATCTTACCAAAAATCCCTACAGATAAAGAAGTATTAGTTGTTTGTGCGAAGGAAGGTTCATCTATCATGGTGGCAGAAATGCTAGCTGATGCAGGTCATAAAGTTGCCTACCTTGAAGGTGGTATGAAATCATGGTCAATGTATCTTGAGCCAATTAAAGTAGGCGATCTAAATGGTGGTGGTGAATTATACCAATTTGTACGCTTAGGTAAAGGCTGTCTTTCTTACATGGCAATTAATGATGGTGAAGCAGCAATTATTGACGCAGTTCGCTTCACAGATGTATTCACAAAATTTGCAGAAGAAAAGGGCGTAAAAATTAAGCACGTGTTTGATACACACTTACATGCTGACCACATTTCTGGTGGTCGTCATATCGCAGCAGCAACGGGTGCAACGTATTATTTACCACCAAAAGATGCAGAAGAAGTTGTGTTTGACTATGCACCATTAACAGATGGATTAACAGTACAACTTGGTTCATCAAAAATCGAAGTAGGCGCACTGTACTCACCAGGACACACAATTGGCTCAACATCATTTGTAATTGATGGCAAGTATCTTTTAACAGGTGATATTTTATTCATCGATTCAATTGGTCGCCCTGACTTAGCAGGTCTTGCAGAAGACTGGGTAGGTGACTTACGCGAAACATTATACCGCCGTTACCGCACATTAGCAGAGGATTTAATTGTACTACCTGCGCACTTCATGATTATTGAAGAATTAAACGAGGACGGTACTGTTGCAAAACGTTTAGGTGATTTATTCGCTGAAAACCACGGATTAAATGTTGAGGATGAAGAAGTATTCCGTAAGATGGTAACAGATGGTCTTCCACCACAACCAAATGCATATCAAGAAATTCGTATTGTAAATATGGGTAAAGTAACACCAAATGATGAAGAACAAACGGAAATGGAGATTGGACCAAATCGTTGCGCAGTACGCTAATAGAAAAGGACCAGTAGATACAAATCCATTAAGTCATGCTTTATGCCTGACACCGTGTCGAGCTAAATTCAATGCTTGCCTCCTGCTCAAGAGGCAAGCAACTTAAAAATACAAAAGCTAAATAGGGTCATTTGCAAATGGCAACGCTTTTGTGACGGGCGTCTTGCACGCCTACAATAAAAGATCGCTTACAAAAAACAAAACTTACGAGAAGAGGAATTCAACATGAATATTACAAAAACTTTAGACGCAAAAGGCTTAGCTTGTCCAATGCCAATCGTACGTACGAAAAAAACAATCGATACAATTAACTCTGGTGAAATATTAGAAGTTCAAGTTACAGATAAAGGTGCTTTAAACGACTTTACAGCATGGGCTGCAGCAGGCGGACACACAATTTTGGAACAAAAAGAAGAAGCTGGTGTGTATTTCTTCTACATTCAAAAAGCATAACAGTGTAATAGCGAGTAGAGCATTGTTCTACTCGCTTTACTTTTCAGAAAGAGGGAAAACAAATGGAAATCGATTTATCGTTCACATATATAGCTGTTATTTTCGCACTTGGATTCATTGGTTCATTCGTCTCTGGCATGCTAGGCGTTGGGGGATCCATTATTAAATACCCGATGCTTTTATACATTCCACCGTTATTTGGTTTAGCGGCGTTTACTGCCCATGAAGTATCGGGTATTAGTGCCATCCAAGTATTTTTTGCGTCAATTGCTGGGGTATGGGCATATCGTAAAAGTGGTTTACTTAATAAAGATCTTATTGTCTATATGGGTGGTGCCATTTTACTTGGTAGTTTTATCGGTAGTTATGGTTCTGGATTTCTGTCAGAATCTGCAGTTAACATCGTATATGGAGTTCTAGCTGTCATTGCTGCAGTAATGATGTTTATTCCACGAAAAACAGTTGAAGATACAAAAACAATTACATTTAATAAAGTGTTAGCAAGTTCGTTAGCCTTAATCGTTGGTATTGGGTCAGGAATTGTTGGGGCAGCAGGTGGCTTTTTACTTGTCCCAATTATGTTAACAGTATTAAAAATTCCAACACGTGTGACGATTGCAACAAGTTTAGCGATTACTTTTATTTCGTCAATTGGTGGTAGTGTCGGTAAAATCATCACTGGTCAGATTGAATATTGGCCGGCATTTCTTATGATCATCGCAAGTATCATTGCAGCTCCACTTGGCGCAAAAGTAGGTCAAAAAATGAATGTTAAAATACTACAGTGGCTTTTAGCGATTATGATTGGCGCAACCGCAATTAAAATTTGGGCTGATATTTTATAATAACAGGAGCATTTAATCCCAATTATTCAACAAATTTTAAAAATTTGTATAAAAATCACTATGAGGTGTTAAAAATGAAAATTGAAATTTTTTCTGACTTTGCATGTCCATTTTGTTACATTGGTAAAAAACGTCTTGAACTGGCGATAAAAGAACTTGGTATGGAGCAGGATGTGGAAATTGAATATAAAGCATATGAATTAGATGCGGATACAAGTAAAGAGATCGCTGTTCCATTAATTCAAGAGGGTGTAGGAAGTTCAGATATGTTTCAAGCTATTCTTGATCATGCCAAGGAAGTAGGTTTGACTTACAATTTAGATAAAGTACTTGTTGGAAACACTGAAAATGCGCATCGTCTAGCAAAATGGGCGAAGAAGTATAAACGTGATGGTGAATTTATTGAAGAAGTAATGCACCGTTACTTCCAGCAAGGTTTAAATGTAAATGATTCAGAACAGCTACTGTCTGTTGTGAATCATGTTGGTTTACCTGTTGCTGAAGCAAAACAAGTACTATCATCACCTGAAGCGTATCAAGAAGAGTTGGCACGTGATCGCTACGACATTCAACAAATACCTGTAACAAGTGTGCCATTTTTTGTTTTTGAAAATCGTTATGGAATTAAAGGTGCTGAGCCATTGCATGTATTTAAAGAAACGTTACAGCAAGCAGCAAGTTATATAGAAAAACAACCAAAGCTACAAATGCAAGGGGAAACCGGTGCAAGTTGTGATATTAATGGTTGTGACTAATAAAAAGCTCATTATTTAATTATAATACTTGAATATGAAAATTTAACGAAAATATAGTTTTATTATTTAATCTGCCAAACAGACATGGCATGTAATTGACATTCCATTATTTTCAATGATTTAACTATCATAACTCCATAAAATAGTAAAAAAGGAGTGAGAATAATGGAATTTAAAACAGTTGTTATTTCTTCATTAGCAATTTTATTATCAATAAGTATCGGACTTTGGGTAAGTTCAACCTTCATTGCAGAAAAAAATTCACCTGAAGAACATGATGATTCCAAACTAGTTCAATCGATTTCAACGGA
The DNA here is from genome assembly GCF_038005985.1 of Solibacillus sp. FSL R7-0682. Classification (NCBI taxonomy): domain Bacteria; kingdom Bacillati; phylum Bacillota; class Bacilli; order Caryophanales; family Caryophanaceae; genus Solibacillus; species Solibacillus sp. FSL R7-0682. The sequence goes on along the minus strand of NZ_JBBOUI010000001.1, from coordinate 3,633,227 downwards.
AAAAGAGGAGCAACAATTTTTAAACATTAGTATGGAAAATATTCCTGAGGATCACAAAATGTTAGATGACATTATTTATGGTTTTAATTTAGTAAATGAAACACATATTTATGCAGAAGATAAAGTTGGAGCGAACTTATCTTGTACAAGTTGTCATGCTGGGGCAGGATTAACTGAAAATGTTGCTTCACTAGTAGGAGTTATGGCAGATTATCCAAAATATATTGCACGCGCAGGCGATATTGTGACAATCGAGGAAAGAATTAATGGCTGTATGGTTCGAAGTATGAATGGAGAAAAATTTGAATCAAATTCTGAAGAGCTTGAAGCAATGGTTGCTTATTTTAAATATATATCTGAAGGAGCAACGATTGGGGAACCTAGACCATGGGCAAAATCAGTAGATATGGAACAAATTCCAACACCAGATGTAAAAAATGGTGAAGTGTTATTCGATAAATCTTGTATTTCTTGTCATGCAGCAGATGGCTCGGGTATTGGGGCGAATACGGGTCCAGCTCTATGGGGGGAAACATCATTTAATGATGGAGCGGGTTTAGCTCGTATGTCAAAGATGGCTGGATTTATTCAAGCGTACATGCCGATTGGACAGGAGTTAACTTTAACGGATCAAGAAGCATCTGATTTAGCGGCCTTTATTTTGACTCAAGATCGTCCTGAGTGGAAAAATCATGATAAAGACTGGCCAAAGGGTGGGAAACCGTCTGATATTATGACGAAAGAGCGAAGAGAGCAAGCTAAAGATGGTACGATTAATTGGGATGAAGTTTTAGCAGATTTTTAATAATAACAATAAAGAGGAATGTTTAGTAGCAAGATTCTAAACATTCCCTTTTAATTTGGTCGATGAACGAATTTATAACCGATGCCTCTCACAGTAACGATACGTGTCGGTTTTTTTGGATTATCTTCTATTTTTAGTCGAAGTTTTTTAATATGCGCATCAATCGTTCGATCTAAAATATCCTTTTCTAAATTAGGATAGAGATGTTGAAGTAAATCTTCTCGTACAATAATTTGATTTGGATGATCCATAAAAAAATAAAGGAGCATAAATTCATGTTTCGTAAGATGAATTACTCGACCGTTTAATAGTACTTCAGCTTTTCTAGGTTTAATACATAATCCTTCATAGATGATTTTTTGACAAAACAAACCGGTTCTTCTTAGCACAGCTTGGATATGGGCTAATAGTTCTTCAAACTCTACGGGCTTTGTTAAATAATCGTCTGCGCCAAGAGTAAGTGCATTAATTTTATCTGTCACTAATTGTTTTATACTGACTACAATTATGGAAACATCGGGCGCTTGTTGTTTTCTCACCCATTTACAAAAATCCTCCCCACTCATTTTAGGTAAAGCTAATTCTAAAATAATCATACAGGGGTATTCTGTATCGTATTTTAATTTACCTTCTTCGGCAGATGATGCAATAAAAACATCAAAATTATGTTGTTCTAAAAAAGCTTTTAGTTTGCTAGCCCACTCTAAATCGTCATCGATAATTAGTAGGTTCTGGTTCATCGCATTCCCTCATTAAAAGTGTATTCAAGAATAATGATACCCTGTATTGTTTGTGAAATAAATAATGAAATTCAATTTACTGCCATAGTTACACTTAATTTGAATTTTTTGTGATGATTAAATTAATGGCCAACTTTGGGTGAAAGAGAATGTCCTCGCTCATAAGTTATTGAGCAGGGACCTTAAGTTGTTTTTTTCCTAGAAGCATTGTGTGATAGCTATGTAGGAGCATACCGAGAATAATAACACCAAGTCCCATTAGTGCGATTGGTTGGGGCAGTGGAAGGCTTAATAAAATCATTTCACCAGCCATAGCAAATAATACTTCGGTTGATTGGGTAGCTTCGACTGCTGCGAGCTTGCCTTGATCGTGGCGTACCCTGTCCGTAGCGATGAAAAAGAGCACTGTTGCGATTACACCTGAAGACACAGCTACAAGTAAAGACTGAAATACTTGGCTACTTGAAGGTAAACCAACTGTAAAGAGGGCATAAATGGCTAACATAATCCAGGCAGGTAAAGAGGCGATCGTCATCCCCAATACACGTTGAAAAGGATCGACGCGACCACCACAGAGTTCCATCATTTTACGATTTCCTAATGGATAAGCAAAGGCTGCAACTACTACAGGGACAATACCTAGTAATAAGCTTTTCGTTGAAACTGATTGCGCTTGCGGTATTTGAATCATTAATATCCCAATTAAAATGATACTTGAAATGCCAAGTGAAATAAGCGGTATTTGCGCTCGAACTGGTTTGTCAGCAACCATTGTGATGAATAACGGTGCTACTAGGACACCGGCAACAATGGTAAATTGCCATGTGCCAGAAACGAGCCATCCAGGACCGAATGCTGCAGCGAATGTAAGCGGAGCGTAGAAGAGAACGAAGCCGACGAAACTCCAAATGAGCCATGCACTCGGTTTAGCCTTCATTTCGCTAGCCATAATACGGAAACCATTTTTCCCTCGTATTGCAACAATGGCAATTAAAAAAGGCATCATAAAGAAGTAACGAAGAGAGGAACTCCAAAGCCAACTACCACCCTCTAACTCCATTGAATGGTTCAATACGAATGTAACTGCGAAAAATAGTGCAGCTATAATGCCAATACATATTTCCTTCATTTCGCACCTCCAGTTTAATTTAAGAAATTTTCTGATATTAATTATACAAAAAAATGGAGTGAATGAAATCACCCCATTAGAAAAATTTTTAGTTACGTGCTTCAAATAGCTGTACAATTTCGATGATGACCTCTGTTGCCTTTTCCATTGTTTCAGCTGATACGAATTCATATTTGCCGTGCATGTTTTCGCCACCTGCGAAGATATTTGGTGTCGGTAAGCCCATGTAAGAAAGTTGAGAGCCGTCTGTACCACCACGGATTGGTTCGACGATTGGTGTAATATCGAATTTCGTGAATGCCTCTTTAACAATATCGACGATTTCCATAACTGGTTCGATTTTTTCACCCATGTTGTAGTATTGGTCTTTAATTACTACAGTGATTGCTTCTTCACCGTATAGTCCCTGCATGTCTTTACCGACTTTTTCCATATGTGCTTTTTTCTCTTCGAATTTCGCGCGGTCATGGTCACGGATAATGTATGACATTGTTGTTTCTTCAATGCCTCCGTTCATGTGCATTAAGTGAATGAAGCCTTCATAGCCTTCTGTGTTTTCTGGTACAGCATCCTTTGGCATTTCATTTTGGAAAGCGATTGCCATTGTAATCGAATTTACCATCTTATCTTTTGCAGATCCAGGGTGTATATTCGTACCACGAGTTGTTACTTTTACTCCAGCAGCATTAAAGCTTTGATATTGTAATTCACCAAGTGGGCCGCCATCCATTGTGTAAGCGTAATCTGCACCGAATTTTTCTACATCGAATTTGTGTGGACCACGCCCGATTTCTTCATCAGGCGTAAATGCAACTCGAATTTTACCGTGTTTAATGTCAGGGTTGTTCACTAAGAACTCCATCGCTGTCATAATTTCTGCGATACCTGCTTTATCATCAGCACCTAAAAGTGTGTTGCCATCCGTTGTAATTAACGTTTGTCCAACATAGTTTTTTAAATTTGGGAAGTAATCTGGTGACATGACCAAGCCGTTAAGTAAAGTAATGGCTTCGCCGTCATAGTTGTCGATTCGTTGTGGGTTTACATTTGTACCTGTGTAATCTGTAGTTGTATCAACATGTGCTAAGAATCCAATTGTTGGTACGTCCTTATCTGTATTTGACTCTAATGTTGCGAAAAGGTATCCATTTTCATCTAACGTGATGTCTGTTAAGCCGATATTTGCAAGCTCGTCTTTTAATACGTTTAGTAAATCAAATTGCTTCATCGTTGAAGGTGTTGTTGTTGAATTGAAATCTGATTGTGTATCGATTTTTACGTAGCGAACTAGGCGTTCGATTACTTTTTCTTTCATTATGAAAGCCTCCTAAAAATAAGTTGCTTCTATTGTATCACTTAATTGAGTAAGTGGGATGTTAACCGCCTATAAAAGCTGTTTGTTGAAAGCTAACAATCAATTGGGATTGAGAGCTCCCTCCGTTGGTTGAAATTCCACGCTATTACGAGTATTAAAGTATTGAGAGATGCTAAGCATTAAGAAAAATTGTGCGCCGTAATAAGTAAACATAATAAGCTCATGGGCATATGGTACGTCAAACATAAATCGGTTTGTTGCTAAAATTGAATCCGAAATGATGAATAGGCAAGCACCAATGATTGCATATTTGCATCCTGTACGGAAGGATGTCCAACCCATTGTTAAAATCACTAAAATATAAGCAATTACGGCGATAGCTAACACAGTATCTCCTTTTTGAAATACATTTCCGGCAATCCAATACACCATAAAGGCTCCATACAGACCTAATAGGATTTTAACGGAAAGTGGGGTTTTCGCTTCTTGTGTCGATCGAAAGGCGAAAATATAAAAGATGTGTCCAGTTAAGAAAAAGCACAGACCAACAATGAACCATTGCAGCGTATAATCGCCAATGGCACAAAAAATAAGCCCGATTGAAATAAGCCAGTAATAAGGAGCCTTTAATTGCACTCTTGTTGTAAATGCTAAGGCAATTAATAATATCATCGGTATTAATTTAAAAACCATTTTTACTGAGGAATCAATTGTCTGGAAAAAGAAAACATAGTAAATCCCGAATCCTAAAAATAACAGTGTGAATACTTTACGTGTCATAAATAGCCCCCTATAAATAATATTTTCTATTGTTTATGAAACTTTTAAATCGCTTATTCGTAAATAGTACAAGGAAAGGATGAGTGTTATGGGACAACTTTTATTAATTACCGTTATCGGTTCACTTATCATTACACTATTAATGGTGCCAATAACTCGAAAAGTTAAAAATCGTGAATTAACGATAAAACAATGGACGTTACTAACAAGTTTTGTATTTATTGTAAGTGTAATTTCGTTATTTGTAACGGTTTATTTATCAAAAATTGATTTAAATTGGACAATTTTGTTATATGTATTACCGGTCATTGCATTAGTTGGAGCGATTTTTGCAGTAGGTTTTGAGCAAAAAATAAAATCAATTCTAGTATTAGTAGGGATTCTAGGTGTCGCTTATTTATTAAGTGCACCATTGTTAAATGCTGAACAAAAATATAATTCATCAGAAATGAAAGAGGATATCGAAATTTCTCCATTCGATGAAACGAAAACTCCAGCAAGTGTACCACCTCAATTTGTAAAAAATAAAATGAAAAAGGCATTCGGTCAGGTGCCAAATACGAGCTATTATGAGCTCGGGAACTTACAAATTCAAAAGGTTAATGGGGAATACGTATACATTGCACCAGTAGAGTTTTCAGGATTCTTTAAATGGTTTAATGGGAAGACAACACCTGGCTACTTTACGATGAGTGCGACGGATTCAAGTGATAATCCAAAGTTCGTGCAATCAGAGATGAGCTATATTCCATCTGCGTTTTTAAATAAAAACTTAGAGCGTCATATTCGTTTGCAGCATCCAACATTAATTTTTTATGGGGATCCGCAGTTAGAAATCGATGAGGATGGGAAGCCGTTTTATATTCGCTCTTATGGTGAATTTATTTCGGCACGTAACGGCTTTGATGTAAAGGGTATTGTATTAGTGGATGCAAGTAACGGAGAAACAGAAAAAATTGCACTTGCAGATGTGCCAGAATTTATTGACGGAGCAGTATCTCCTGAAACAGTTAGTCTACAAAACAGCTACTATGGTAACTATGTACATGGCTATTGGAATAGTATGGTCGGTAAAAAAGATGTGAAGTTACCGAGTGATGAAGGTACAGAGGCCAATGTTAGCCCAATCTTTATGGAAGATGGGCAAATGTATTACTTTACTGATTTTACAAGTCCAAAGGAAGGCGTGGACTCGATGCTAGGCTATGCTTTAACGAATGCTCGTACAGGCGAGGCAACGTATTACTCAGGCAATTTAGAGGAATCCTACATGGATTCTCAAGGGGCACTACAAATCATAGAGAAGAAATTCGTGGAAAAAGAATGGCAAGGTGAAATGCCGATTCTTTATAATTTCTATGGAGAGGCGAGCTGGTTATCTGCAGTATTGGATGCAAATGGCTTCCTACAAAATTACTTCATCGTTTCTGCAGCAAATCCTGAAATTTCAGCATATGCAACAACACCAAATGAAGCGTTAAAGCTTTATAAGACTGCATTAAGTAGAGGTGGCAGTACAGTAGATGGAATTTCGAGTGCGGAAGAGGCTAAGGCCGGAGTTGAGGTAGTGCGTGTGTATAAAGAACGTGTAGGCGACTTTACAATCGTTTCGTTCTTAACGGCTACAGGTGAAAACTTCATCGTGAGCTCAGAGACTGTACCACTTGCGATTTACTTGCAAGAAGGGGATCGAGCAGTCATTACCTATGCCAAAACAGGTGAGCAGTTCCAGCCTGTTAAAGCGATGGTTATTCAAGGGTTACAATAAGCTATAGAAAAGGAGCTAGGCTAAAAGTTACGAAAACTTTTAGCCTAGCTTTTTGATATATTATCCTATTCATACTGGATAGTTGAATCTATTTTAATCAATTTCGACGTATAGATATGGTCAATCAAACCTTATTTCGCTGAATAATCTTCGATAAATTTCAGCATTTTTCTGTGACGTTTAACGATGTGCTCATCAGAATATAATGTAATCTCACGGAACTTTTGACGCTGCTCTTCAATATTTTTACGCTCTATTACGAATCGATCCTTTGGTTCATATTCAAGTATGTATATCAAATGGAATAATTGCATTAACACGACTTCCGGATTTTCAAAATTACAAACAAATTTAATTTGCCAAATATCCGTATACGAGACATATTGGTTGACGAAAGCAGTAGCTGCTTCGTACTTTTCTTTGTCGATATGAGGAGCAATTTGATGGTGGATTTCTGATAATGCCATATTAATATCGATAATTTGAAGTGAATATTTGCGCGCTGATTTCAAATGCTGGCGTTCTAAAGATTTTGTGACAAAATTAGTAGCCATTTACTTACCCCCATCATGTACTATAAGTTAATTTTATCAAATTCAACTATAAAAATCTTAGGTATAAAAGGGGATTTCATTTGAAGTGTGTATGTAAAATGTTGTGTATCTTATATAAAAAGTACTAGTTAAATCAGATGGTGTTTCAACACTAGACAGCTAATATAAAATAAGAGATCCGAATAGATCAGAGGAGTATAGCATGAATCAATCTAAAATTCGAATTACTCGGTATAACTCCAAATACGCGGAGCAAACGGTGAATATGTGGCGAGCTAGTAAGCAACAGGCTATTGGCCAAAAAGAAATTCATGACTTTGATAATCATGTTTATTTTTTAAATAATATATTACGTGAACAGTTTGATATAGATATAGCAATAATTGATGAAGAAGTTGTTGGAATGATTGCATATAATGATAGGGAAATAAACCAATTATATATTCATATAAATTATCAAGGAATCGGTATTGGTCGAACATTGCTAAATAAAGCAAAAGCACAATCAAGTGGGAAATTAACATTGTACACATTTGAAGTAAATAAGAAGGCACAACTCTTTTACGAAAAAAACGGCTTTAAAATCGTTGGTAAAGGACATGAAAACGAAGAAAATTTACCAGACATTCAATACGAATGGAGGTCCAACGATTGATTAAGCATTTTTTTATTTATTGAACGAAAAAAATGCCACTCCTTATATGAGTGACATTCTTATTAAATATAATCTAATTGCATCTATAGCTCAATAGTGGAAGGGTTACTTTATTTCCACGTATATCCTTTTGTTGCTAAGAAATCTTTAATGAATGGGCGCTTTTGATCGATTAAGAAATCGGCCATTTGCTTTGTCCATGTAGCCATTTTTTGATTCGATGAGCGGCTTGCGTAGTAGCTTTCCATTGTCGCATCATATTCGCTTAATAATGTGTCATATTTCTCTACATCATAGCTATTTTCGTGTAACACTGCAGCTACCGGTAAGCGCGGCTTCGTTTCGTTGCGTTTTGTTGGTGTTCCGATTGTCATTGCAAATAATGGGAATACGTATTTTGGTAAGTTGAATAGTTCGCTAATTTCAGCAGGATTTGTACGTGCACCACCAATATAGCAAATACCGTAACCCTTTGCTTCAGCAGCAATTACAAAGTTTTGTGCAAATAATGAAACGTCCGCAACCCCAACTAGTACGTTTTCAGCAGAATCTGCTACAATGTCAACGCCATGCTTTTGGCCAGCTACTTGCAAACGTTTGAAGTCTACACAAAATAGAAAGGAAGCGCCAGCCGTTTTAAACTGGAAATCATTTTTTGATAGCTCACCAAGCTTCGCTTTTTTCTCCTCGTCTGTTACCCAAATAACACTATATGCTTGCACGAAATGAGAGCTTGCCGCCATTTGTGCTGTTTCAATTAAATCAATAACGGTATCCTTTGAAATGATGTCACCTGTATATTTACGAACAGATGAATGGCTACGTAATAATTCTCTAGTTTCCATGTGATTTTCTCCCCCTATGTAGTAAATAAGCTTAAAGGAAAATTCCTTTAAGCTTATTTTAGACAATCTTTTGCTATTTTGTCGATTATAATAAACCGATCCATTGCCAGTATGTGGATGCTAAAATGAGAATTAATATATAGCCCACGATTGTTAATGGAATACCTGATTTTATGAAATCTTTTGTTGTGAATGCACCGGTACCGTAAGCAAGCATATTTTGCGGTGCACTTACTGGTAATAAGAAACCGAAGCAAATGACGAATTGTTGAATAAGTACGAATCCGATTTGATTTTCCACTGGCATTGGTAAGCTTAACGCAAGTGCGATAAATACTGGGATTAACGCTGATGCAAGACTTGTTGCGGATGCAAAACCAAGGTGGATAACAATGTTAAATACTGTTACTAATGCAATTGTAGCTAAAATTGGCATTGAATCTAAGCCGAGTGAACCGAATACTGTATCAGATAACCAGGCGGCACCTTTCGTATTTAACAATGTCGTTCCTAATGAAATACCTACAGCAAATACGATTAATGTACCCCAGTCAATTCGACTAGAAGCCTCCTTCCAAGTGAATACACCAACTTTTGGTGTTAATAGGAAGGCGATCGCTAAAAGCGTAATCGTTGTCGTATCAAATGGGTGCATTTTTCCTTCTGTTGCCCAGAAAACTAATAGTAAAAGAGTTGTAATAATTAGTGTGATTTCTTTACGTTTTAATGGACCAAGCTCTGCTAATTGCTTACGAATAATATCTTTACCACTAACAAGATTGTCCGTTTCGGGTTTGATTAATTTAATCATGACAAAGTAGAGAACGAATGACATAATAATTGAAAATGGTGCAGCATATAAAAACCATTCGCCCCATGAAATATCAACACCAAACTCTGAATTAATAAAACCTAATGCTACTAAGTTTTGCGCAGCGGCTGTTTTAATCCCTACATTCCAAACCGATACGGCTTGTGTTGCAGTAATAACTAATAGGGCAGCTAATTTACTTTGATTTGACAAACCAAATGCGGCTACAACGCCGAGGAGGATTGGCACTACGGCACCTGCACGAGCTGTTGCGCTTGGAACAACGAAGGCTAATACGATGGCTACTAAAATGGCACCGAATACAAGTGCATTTGTTTTTGTACCTACCATCGATAAAACCCAGAGTGCAATACGTTTATGTAGATTGGTTATTTGCATAGCAGCGGCAAGGAATAATGCTGCTCCTACTAATGCAACGGCGGAGCTACTAAATCCACCTAACGCTAATTTTAAAGCGTTACTTGTCCCCATTTGCACAGAAGGGTCTTCCATACTTGGAGCTAAACCTAAAAGAACAGCAATTAAGGCTAATATCATGGCAGAACTAACAGGATAAGTTACGGCTTCTGTTACCCATAAAATAACAGCAAACGCTAAAATTGCAAGTGCGCGTTGACCTACAACTGGAAGGTCTCCATTGTTCGGTAAAAGTACGATTGTAATAAGTGCAACGAAGGCTAACACGATCCATAGTGGCTTTAAGTTACGCTTTTGCTTTTTTGCTTCTGTTCCTGATGTTGAATCCTGCTTTTGATTATTTTGAGCTACATCTGTTCCCATAAAAATTCCTCCTTTAATTTAAAGTTTAGAAAATAGTAAATGAGAGCGTAAATATTTTCTTGGAATAAAAATTTAACAAATTTCTTCAAACAATATCTGCAATTATATAGGAAATGAAATGCAGATAAATTAAGTTATTTGTTAATTTAATTATAGCATTTGGTATTTTTGGGGTTGTTAATATTTGGTGAATTTTGTTATATCAAAACAAATAATTCGGTATTTTCTACTTAATTTAAAAATAGCAATTTTAATATGTAAAATAGAATATTTATGAAATTGATAGCGAAAAAATTAAAATGGAGAATTAGTCATAAAAAAATAATTCAGAAAATTTTCATTTTTAGGTTGACGGATGATTTTGGTCTGTTTTATACTTTGATTCATCGATGGAACATAAATCACATACTCTTATCAAGAGTGACGGAGGGAATAGGCCCTATGATGTCCGGCAACCAGTGAGTGATGAACTGACTAAGGTGCTACTTCCTACAAAATGCTTTTTTGCATTTTGAAAGATAAGAGGAGGCGAACTTGCTCATTTGCAACCCCTCTTCTTAGTGGAAGAGGGGTTTTTTACATTTAAAAAACCTTCTCAAATACACCGATTTCACCATCGAAAACATTTTAGGAGGTTAATAGCAATGACAAACTTACAACCAGAAACGTTATTACTACATGGAGGTCAAAAGCCAGATCCGGTAACAGGTGCCATTGCGGTTCCGATTTATCGTACGACTGCCTATGCTTTTAAAGATACGGCCCATGCGCAGCGATTATTTGCATTAGAAGAGCCGGGGAATATTTACTCTCGTATTATGAATCCAACCGTAGCAGCTTTCGAGGAACGTGTGGCATTACTTGAAGGAGGTACAGCTGCCGTAGGACTTTCATCTGGTGCAGCAGCAGTTGCGTTTTCGATTTTAAATGTAGCTGGTGCAGGTGATGAAATTGTCGCGGCTGGTTCATTGTACGGTGGTACGTACAATTTATTCGCGACAACATTGCCTCGCTACGGTATTACAGTGAAATTTGTTGATGAATCTGATCCGGAAAACTTCAGTGCGGCGATTACCGATAAAACGAAAGCAGTTTATGCTGAAATTATTGGTAACCCGAGCTTAAAAGTATTAGATATAGAAGCAGTGGCAAATATTGCACATGAAAATGGCTTACCACTACTAATCGATAGTACATTTGCTTCCCCATATGGAGGCAATCCGATTGAATTTGGTGCAGACGTAGTCATTCATTCCGCAACGAAGTGGATTGGCGGTCACGGCACGACCATTGGTGGGATTGTTGTCGATGCGGGGAAATTTGATTGGACTGGAGGACGTCACCCAGGTTATACAGAGCCAGATGCATCTTATCATGGGATTCGCTACGGTATTGACACTGCAAGCGCTGCATTTGCGACAAAGCTTCGTGTTCAACTATTACGTGATTTCGGACCAACCTTATCAGCGGATGCAGCATTTAACTTCTTACAAGGACTAGAGACGCTTCATTTGCGTATTGTCCGTCATAATGAAAATGCTCAAAAAGTGGCAGAGTATTTACGTAACCACCCATTCGTGGAATATGTAAACTACAACGGCTTTGAAGATTTCGAAACACATGATTTAGCGAAGAAGTATTTGAAGAATGGCTTTGGTTCCATTTTAACATTTGGTATTAAAGGTGGAAGAGAGGCAGGTCGCCAAGTAATTGATAACGTGGAATTATTCTCTCATGTAGCAAACGTAGGGGATGCCAAGTCATTAATTATTCATCCTGCTTCAACAACGCACCAACAATTATCAGCAGAGGAACTAAAAGTAGCAGGCGTATCAGAAGAGCTCATTCGCTTATCGATTGGTCTGGAAGCTGTAGAGGATATTATTGCTGATTTAGAGCAAGCGTTAGCAAAAGTGTCGAACTCAGTTGAAGCGGAAATAAACGTATAATCATATATTATAATAGTAGAAAATCGTTCTCCTTGCATCATTTCGTAAGGGAGCGAATTTTCTTAAAATTAATCCCTACTATTTTTATAAGTTTTATTGACAACGTTTAAACCAAGTAATAAAATAGGATTAATAAATAATGACTTATATTTAAAAGAAAAGGAGTTGTTCAATATGGGAAAAGTATATAGTGCACAAAACGTAGCCGCTTATATTATTTATGAATTAAACGATGCAAAAGTCTTCGTCAATCTAACTGCAATCCAACAAATTTTAGCAGATGTTAATTTAATGTGGCAGAAGGTATTTGGACACTGTGCTTTCTTAGAATCAACTCATAATCTTGCATCTGCAGGCTTTACAGTAAAAGAAGTAGCAGAAGAATATAAGGAGCACGGAACAGCACATCTTTTAAAGCCAGCAAAAGAATGGTTTTTAAAATATGGCGAATTTCAATTAGTGCAACGCCCGTATGCAGTGCCAAATTATTCTGCTAAAGAAGAAATTTTAATGAAAAAGATTCTAACTGCGTACCGTATTCGTGCATATGAGCTTGCCGATGTTGCTGTATAAGTGAAAACTAACAATCGGTTAGTTAAGAACGGTCGTTCCCTTTCTAATTGAATTTTTCCTTAATACTATACTCCCCAAAACACTAGTGATCCCCCATCACTAGTGTTTTTGATTTTATTTTATTGTAAATTAAATAAATTAAACGCTTATCGGTTTAATACTAAAAATGCTAGCTCAAAATAAGATTTAAAGGAGTATTGACCATTTACAGTAAACAAATGTCCATCTAGGAGAGATTTTTCTTGTTTTCATGTATTATATAGGATAGAATTTTCTTTAAGTTAAAATATTCTAATTATTTGTAAATATAGATGTGTAATGAATTTGGAGGAGAAAGGCATGGCAACAATTAAGGCAGCCATCTTAGGGTTTGGCACAGTAGGTCAAGGGATTTACCATATTTTAAATGAGAAGAGGCAGGAGCTTCGCGAAAAGCTAGGTGTAGAGCTAGAGGTCGCGAAGATTTTAGTGACTGATGCGAGTCGTGAGCGTGTACTCGGCACAAAGCATTTAATGACAGAAAGCATTGAAGAGGTGCTAGCTGAGCAAGGCCTACAAGTCGTATTTGAAGCAATTGTCAATGAGGAACCTGCGTTTAGCTATTTAAAGCAAGCTGTAGAGCATAAATGTCATGTTATTACAGCGAATAAGGTAATGTTTGCGAAGCGTGGAGCTGAGCTTGAAGCTTTAGCAAAGGCGAACGGCGTATTTGTTGGCTTTGAAGCGTCGGTAGCAGGTGGCGTGCCGATTATTAAAACGATGAAAAATATTTTACTTGTTAATGATGTTAGTCGTGTACAAGGAATTTTAAATGGTACGACAAATTATATATTAACGAAAATGCGTGCAGAGGGCTGGAGTTTTGAAGATGCATTAGGCGAAGCACAACGTTTAGGCTATGCAGAAGCGGATCCGTTTAACGATGTATCAGGACAGGATGCATTTAAAAAATTAATGATTCTTTCGAGCTTAGCATTTGGTGAGCAGCCAAACTGGTCAGATGTAGAAGTGATCGGTATTGATACCATTTCGGCGAAGCAAGTAAAAGAAGCAACAGAACAAGGACTACGCTATCGTCATGTAGCAGAGGTAGAAAAGCGCTCAGATGGGACAATTCACGCAAAAGTAGCCCCATTATTAGTCGATAAAGAGCATCCATTATATCCAGTAGACGATGTGTTTAACGCAGTTGCCATGGAAACGAACTATATCGGTACACTATCAATCACTGGCCCAGGGGCGGGTATGTATCCAACCGCAAGTGTCATGGTAGAGGACTACGCAGAAATTATTGGTAAACGTGCGGGTTTTACGGTAACGATATAAACTAAAGGAATCCCCACATATCCTTTGTGGGGATTCCTTTTTGATATTACCTAATAATAATTTGTCCCTAATCTTCGTCCTTTACATCGATGTCTTCAGGGACTGGGGTGTTTTTCCAAATTTCAATTTCTTCTTTAATTCGTTCAAGCTGTTCGTGATACGTGTCAAACTGGGCACTGTTAATTAAAAAGTCCTCCCCATCATGGATGGCTTTAATTCGGCCAGCATAAATGTAATGCAAAATCTGATGTTCTGGCATACCGATGTCCCGAGCTGTTTGTTCGACTGATTTATACATATTGATGCCTCCATTTTACTTCTTTCGGTGTTTGATAATTCCGGACGTAGGATAGCCGAGGCGTAAATAAAATTTAATGTTTCTTCTATTATAATCATTTTTTATAAAAACTTCATCTCGATTTGCCATTGGTACTATGATAGGATGGAGATAATTTACAGTTGAGGTGTTATGATGAATGTATTACCATTTGTTTTTGTGTTACTTGCTGCAATGCTATGGGGCACGGTAGGTACAACACAAACCTTTTTAACGGAAGGAGTTTCACCGTTTGCTGTAGCTAGTGTTCGCTCGGCTATAGGTGGTGGGATATTATTACTAGCAGTTATCGGTATGCGAAAAATTTCATTTCGTCATTGGTCATGGAAATGGACGATTCTCGCTGCGTTAGCGATTGCCTTGTTCCAAAGCTTATTTTTTTCGTCGGTCCGCTATACAGGTGTTGCAGTTGGTACTGTCGTGACAATTGGGAGTTCTCCCGTTTTTGCTGGCATTATCGAATGGCTTTTTTGGAAAATACGCCCGAGTAAATTGTGGGGAATTGCGACAGGGTTAGCGATTGTCGGATGTATATTATTGTTTACAAATCGCGGTGAGGCAGTTGTTGATCCGATAGGAGTATGCTTGGCGCTTGCAGCCGGTTTTATGTTTGCGCTGTATACGAATGTTAGTAAGCAGCTGATGCAGCGAGAAGAGACGTTGCCAGCCGTGGCGATGACCTTTACGATTTGTGCGGTCATGCTATTACCTTTTGCAGTAGGTGAAGGCTTTAGTTGGTTGAAGGAAGGGGCAAACTTTGCTGCAATGCTCTTTATGGCACTTGCAGCGACAAGTATTGCCTATTTACTATTTTTAAGTGGATTGAAGAAAGTCAGTTCTTCCGCAGCGGTGACATTAAGTTTAGCAGAGCCTTTAACAGCGGCACTTCTTGGAGTGTTTTTAGTTGGAGAATATTTAAGTCCGTTGTCATGGCTAGGGGTAAGCTTATTGCTTGGTGGAATTGTTGTGCTAACGTTTGGAGGGAGAAAAGCTACTTCATAGGGAGTAGCTTTTTATAGTTAAGGGCTTTAAAAAGAAATCTTGTAACGCATACGGGTGTAGTCGTAATTCATGTCAGGCATTGGGAAGATATTGAGCATAATAAAATGTGCAGCCTACCTTTTTAGAAAGTTACAGTAAACTTAAAATAAATCTTAAGAATTTCTTCAGAATTTAAGTAAGTAGATGTTAAGATGTCTGAACTATTATAAAGCTATAAGAAAAAGTTGGTGAGGTGAGTAGATGAATCAGCTGACGGTGCTTGTGACGGATGACGATCAGGACATTCGTGATGGGATTGAAATTTATTTGAAAAACGAAGGCTATCAGGTGTTGAAGGCAGCGGATGGACTAGAGGCTTTAGCGCTGCTCGAAGAAAATGAAGTACATTGTATGATTTTAGATATTATGATGCCGAATATGGACGGTATAACAACGACGTTTAAAATACGTGCAGAGCGAAATATTCCGATTATTATGCTTAGTGCAAAGGCGGAGCAAACAGATAAAATTCATGGTTTATCAGTAGGGGCAGATGATTATATTACAAAGCCATTTCACCCCCTTGAGCTGATGGCCCGTGTGAAATCCCAGCTTCGTCGTTACGTTGATTTAGGGAATTACGGGGAGCAAAGTAACATCGTGGCAGGACTTGAATTAGATGTAGCTGCACGGGAAGTTCGTGTTGATGGGGAGCCGGTGAAATTAACGCCAACCGAGTACAAAATTACCGAGCTTTTACTAAAAAATGCTGGCCGTGTATTTTCTATTAGTGAAATTTACGAAATTGTCTGGAATGAGCAGGCCTATAATGCAGAAAATATCGTCGCCGTACACATTCGAAAAATCCGAGAAAAAATTGAAGCTGATCCAAAAAATCCACGCTACTTAAAGGTTGTGTGGGGGTTAGGATATAAAATTGAAAAATAAAATGTTGACGTGGTTAGGAAGCGTTAGTGCATTGATCGGATTGTATTTTCTCGGAACGTATTTTTATGACTATATAACAGGACGCTTTGTGCCGGTAATGAAGCAGTTTCTGTTGTTCTTAACTTAAAGGAGGAATCGGAATGAAAAAATCTAAATTGCACCTCCAGTTAGTACTTATGTTTATTGTGACAATGGCAGTTCTAGTCGTTTTTTCACAAGGTGGTCGCTACTTTGGGAAATCATATTATGAAACGAACTCGTTTGATTCTGAATCAGAGAGCTTTACATCGGAACTTTCCCGTTATGTATTGAATCCCTTAACAGAGGAAGATTTAAAGGAAGTCTTAATAGTAAACGACGATGAAGTCGAACATTACCGTACGTATTATGGCTCACTTGCTGAGCAAATTCAAAATATAAAGGATCAATATGCAGGCGATTTGGATGCGGCACAAGATGCAGATGTAAAGCAAGCGCTTGAACAAGAGCGAGATGCCAAAATTGAAGATATTAAAAAGAATTTTGAAGATGATGAGTATGTGAAGTCGAAAATTGTAACGATGAAGCAAAAGGTTGTAAAAGAAGTTTTAGAGGAGCAAAATCGCAATAAAAAAGAATTTTTAAATGGTTATAAAAATTATGCATACCAATTTCAAAATGAGAAAACGGGTGAATCTTTTTCTAAAGGAGATGTAAGTAAATCATCTGTTTATAAAGATAAATTTGAAGCAGGAGATCTTCCAGTCGTTACCCATCACATCAACTTATATGAATACGAGCACATTGGGTATTTAGATAAAACCTATACAATTGAAAAAGACTTAGCAGATTATTCCGGAATGTTTACCATTCCTAAGTCACTTCTCGCAAAAACAGATTATGGAGAAAACTCATTAGTCTTTGAAATTACGAAATATATATATTATTTAATCTTATTGTTGGGGATTTTAAGCTTTGTTTTATTAATGTCCAAGCTAGAGCCTTCTAAAAAGCCTTTTTTAATCGATTCACAATTACGTCAATTCATGGAAAGATTACCAATTGATGTGGCAATTGCCGTAACAGTTCTTGTAGCGTATATTGCGATGCTGTTTATCGAAAGTATTATAGGTTCCATGCAACTACTTCCTTATTTATTCCTTGACTCCCATGTGAATATTTTTGGCGATATCCTTGTTTTATTTATTGGATATGGGCTATTTATTGTTTCGGTTTATTTCGTTGTGTGGGTTTGGGAGCGTATTCGTTTACAAGCAGACCTTGACAAGCTCTGGCAGGAGACATTCCTTTCGAAATTAGTCAATGCAAGTATTGCAATGTTTGAAAACCGTTCAATGGGGCTTCAATCACTCATTTTACTTCTTGTTGTGTATTTAGGGGGCTTTGGGTTAGCGGTTGTTACGCTATCGGCTTCTGGTGAGGCTTTCCTACTTTATGTGATGCTATTTGTACTATTCTTTATGCCAACACTCTTTATTTTCATGCGTCGAATTGGTTATTTGAACCGCATTATGAGACATACAGAGGATATGGCGTATGGGCGCTTAACGAATGATTTGAAGGTTAAGGGTAAATCCCCACTTGCTAAGCACGCGGAAAATTTAAATGGTTTACGAGAGGGTGTTCGCACGAGTATTCAAGAGCAGGCCAAGAGTGAACGTTTGAAAACAGAGCTGATTACGAATGTAAGTCACGATTTACGTACACCGTTAACTTCAATTATAACGTATACGGATTTATTAAAAAATCCAGACATTTCTGAGGAAGAGCGTAAGAAATATATTGCGATTTTAGATGCAAAATCGAGTCGTTTAAAAACATTAATTGAAGATTTATTTGAAGTATCAAAAATGGCGAGTGGCAATATTGAAATATCGAAGCAGCGTATTGACTTAGCACAGCTACTTAAGCAGGCTGTTGGAGAACACGAAGAAGATTATGCAGCGGCTCATTTAGATTTAAGGGTTAATATTTCAGAACAACCGATTTTTGCTTATGTGGATGGTCAAAAATGGTGGCGTGTCATTGATAATTTAATTGTCAACGCGAGAAAATATTCACTTGAAGGTACGCGAGTTTATGTGAATTTAAAAATGAATGCCGGGAATGCAGAGCTGACGGTGAAAAATGTGGCAAAATATGAGTTGCATGAGGATGCGAGCGAATTAATCGAGCGCTTCAAGCGTGCAGATACGTCGCGTCATACAGAAGGCTCAGGCTTAGGTCTGGCAATTTCGCAATCAATTGTGGATTTACATGGAGGCTCAATGGATGTCGCGGTAGATGGGGACTTATTTAAAGTAACCGTTACTGTGCGAGCAGATAAGTGAAGCTAAGATTAATAGTAGTGTTCCGCTAAATATGAAAAGCTACGGCAGGATGAATATCTTGCTGTAGCTTTTTTGTATCTATAAAAGAAGCAAGTATAGTAAAATAGCAGATAACAAAAAAATGACAATACATATATGTGAGGAGCTTTATAAAATGCGGATTTTAATGGGCATATTTATCCTTGCCATCTATGGTGGGATTACGTTTTACCTCGGCTGGAATTTACGTACTTGGCTTTTAGCAATCCAACAATTTCGTTGGCCAATTGCTTATTGGATTGGGCTATATGCTATTTCGTTTGGCTACTTTATTGGCAAGCTGCATCCACTGTTAACACCATTCAGCATAGTCGGAAGTTATTGGATGTTCTTTTTGCAGTATGGTCTAATTTTATGTGTTATCGCGAATTTACTTATCGCGTTTACCCCCCTTACGACGAAGCTTGTTGGAACAGGGGTTATTAGTGTACTTATTGTATTACTTATTGTTGGTACGTATTTTGCATATTCCCCGGTTATCAGAAATGCTACAATTGAAATCGACAAACCTGGTGAGGATATGCGCGTCGTCATGGCTTCGGATTTCCATCTTGGTGTTCTTTCTGGAAAAGGGCATTTAGAAAAGTTTGTACAGCTTTCTAATGAAAAAAATCCGGACCTTGTGTTATTGCCGGGAGATATTGTCGATGATAGCCCAAAACGTTTTATTAATAAAGGGATGGGCGATGTTATGCAGCAACTTCAGGCAACATATGGTGTGTATGGGGTGCCGGGCAATCACGAGTATTATGGTAACGAAATGGAACAATTTAGAGAAGCTATGGAAAAGGCAAACGTACAAATTTTAATGGATGAAACCATTTTAGTTGGAGAACGTTTTTATTTGACAGGACGTGAGGATTTAACTAATAAAAATCGCTTGCCGTTGAGTAAGCTAAAGCCTGAAGATAATGCTTTACCTTGGTTTGTAATGAACCATACACCGAATGACTTAGATGAGCCAGCGAATTTAGGTGTAGATTTCCACGTTTCAGGACATACCCATAAAGGGCAAATGTGGCCGAATCATCTTATAACAGAGCGTATTTTTGAGCTTGATTACGGACAACGTGGAAAAAATGATATGCACGCACTTGTATCAAGTGGTTTCGGCTTTTGGGGACCTCCGACTCGTATAGGAAGTCGCTCAGAATTATGGGTAATAGATATTCAATTTGCGAAGTAGGTTCGCGTTAGGAGACAACAATGGAATGGATTGAACTGTTAAAAGCACTTATTTTAGGATTTGTGGAAGGAATGACAGAGTTTGCACCAGTTTCATCAACGGGTCATATGATCATTGTCGATGATATGTGGCTGCAAACAAAGGAATTTTTAGGGTCAGGCTCAGCGAATACGTTTAAAATTGTTATTCAGCTTGGTTCGATATTGGCGGTAGTAGTGGTCATGTGGAAGCGCATGCTCAGCTTAATTGGGCTTTATAAAATGGAAGGGCAAAAGTCATCGCACTTTAATCTTGGGCATGTTTTTATTGGGATATTGCCAGCAGGTATTTTTGGCGTATTATTCGAAGATTTTATTGATGAAAACTTATTTAGTATTAATACTGTAATCGTGGGACTTATTATCGGAGCGATTTTCATGATTATTGCTGATAGATTTGGACCGAAAAAGCCTGCAATTACGTCGTTAGATGCGATTTCGTATAGTAAGGCATTTAAGATAGGGCTTATTCAATGTTTATCATTATGGCCAGGCTTTTCACGATCAGGCTCGACTATTTCAGGAGGGGTACTACTTGGATTAGATCATAAAACAGCAGCGGACTTCACGTTTATAATGGCAGTCCCAATTATGGCTGGGGCAAGTGGATTGTCACTTGTTAAAAACTGGGATCAAATTAATGCGGATCATTTATCCTTTTATATTGTCGGTTTTATTAGTGCCTTTGTGTTTGCGCTAATATCTATTAAGTTTTTCTTAAAGCTTATTTCAAAGGTAAAGCTAACACCGTTTGCGATTTATCGAATTGTACTTGCGGTCGTATTAATTTTTATATTAGCAATATAATGATAGAGAA
>NZ_JBBOUI010000001.1:407500-575000 GCF_038005985.1 Solibacillus sp. FSL R7-0682 | reverse complement strand
TAGCTGGGTCATTTCTTTTTACTTGTGCCCAAACTGTTACCTCTGGATAATTTCCACTATCAATTATTGATAAACGGCCTAAGTGATGCAGTGAGGCAATTACATGATTGTATGCATCTAAATGATGACCGCCATCAAAAAACTCTTTTCCCTCTTGATAACGGCGAATTAACTTCGCGAATTGAATACCCGTTTTTAACTTTCTACCGAAGAATGGGAACTCTTGCATTTCTGAACGTAATTTAAATAAAAATTCATTACGGTCGAACATCACTTTACCATGTAAGAGCCAGTCTACTAAACGCTTATTGGAGCCAATAAAAATCCATTTCCGCAGTCGTTCTTCTGTTAAAATGTGCATAACCATTTTTGCTTCACCATATGCATAATGTTTCGAAAATATTGGAGAAGCTGCTTCTTTTACTATAATAAGAAGAACCGCATCAAAAGTATCTGTCACATTCAATGCATCTTCACGTTTATTTATTAAAATAACTCCCAATGTATCAGGTTGGCTAGCGCGTTCTTGATAAATCGGTCTTAAAATGTGTTCCATAATGTTCCCCCTAAGAAATTCACTACTAATAATTATATACACATTGTAAATGGTATAAGACAATTTAACTAGTAAGTATTAAAATCGTTCTTTATTTCCTATTAGTAATCCATCATTATTAATACAACTAGAGTTTCATTTCGACATCTTATTTTACAAATCCTTTTAAAACCGTATTTTGTTTTAAAATAATCACTAATATCCATTTTCTTTCACATCTACTAAATTAAATCCAATTTATGTTATAGTATAATTTAGATTGGGAGGCAAACGATATGAAAAAATATAGCAATAAAATTAATAAAATCCGTTCCTTCGCACTGGCTCTTATTTTTATCGGTTTTGTCATTATGTACGGTGCTATTTTCTTCAGAGAAAATCAACTATTAGTTCTACTTTTCATGTCAATCGGTCTGTTATGTATTATTGGTAGTACCGTTGTCTATGGCTGGATTGGGTTGTTATCAACTCGTGCTGTGCAAGTTGTTTGTCCAGAATGCGGAAAATGGACAAAGATTTTAGGGCGCGTAGACTTATGTATGTATTGTAATGAACCACTTACAATGGACCCTAATTTAGAAGGTAAAGAGTTTGATCAATCTTATAATAGTAAGAAATAACGTTTTAAGTGTGCATCATTTTGATTGCACACTTTTTTTATAAAATATAAAAACCTAGCAGGATACTTACTGCTAGGTCTAATTAAAATACTTTTTTTGCGCTAGTTGCGACACAATCAGGACATGTACCATAGACTTCTAAACGATGTGAATTTACTTCAAAGCCTGTAACATGCGAAGCGAATTGCTCAACTTCATTTAACCCTGGGTAATGGAAATCCACAATTTTACCACAGCATTCACAAATCATATGGTAATGATCTCCAGTAACAAAATCAAAACGACTTGCTGCATCTCCGTAAGTTAACTCTTTTACTAAACCTACTTCCCGAAATACACGTAAATTATTATATACTGTCGCTACACTCATATTTGGAAATTTATCACCAAGTGCTTTGTAGATATCATCAGCTGTTGGGTGAATCATACTTTGAATTAAATATTCTAAAATCGCATGACGCTGAGGAGTAATTCTTACACCAGTTGTCTTTAACGTGTCTAGCGCATCTTTTAAATGCATTTCAGACATCGTTGTGCACCTCTCTTCACACATATTATTATTTTATAATTGTTATAAATAGTGTATCGAATTTATCCACAACTTGTCAACAATTGCTTATTACCAATTAAGTGAATTTCACTTAATCTTGTAATTTAGACTACTATTTTATCAAAACTCTAATTGAAAATATTTTATAGAAACTTTGTAATAAAAGGGTTAAATTCTCAATTAGTATCCACGTAAAATATTCATTTTATTATCAAGGTCTCGTTCTCCGTTCAGCCATTTTTGCAAGCTTGGTTTAAAAATTTCTAAGCTACGCTCTACATAACGTGAAGAATGACTTGAAAAATGCGGAGAAAGTGTAACATTTTCTAACTCCCATAACGCGCTAGTTGTTGGTAGGGGTTCAATTTCATATACATCAAGAACGGCATGTGCAACAAGTTTGTCTTCTAATACTTTTACAAGTACTTCTGTTTCCACTAAATCGCCACGGCCAAAATTCATAAAAATAGCCGATTCCTTCATTAGTTTAAAATGTTCATACGACAGTAAATGCCTCGTTTCTTTCGTTGATGGAAGCATTGAAATCACGATATCTGCCTTAGGTAATTGTTCTTTTAATTCATTTAATGAATATGTTTCATCCATATAGGGAGCAGGTTCCGACGAACGATTACAGCCTATCGTATATACATCAAAGGCTTGTAAAATTCGGCCAATCTCTCCTCCAATTGCTCCAGGACCAATAATTAATGCTGTACTACCGTTTAGCTCTGAGACCCTCGCTTTTTTATTCCATTCCTTTTTCTTTTGCTGCTCGTAAACGAATGGAATGGCACGCTTTAACGCTAAAATATGGGCCAATATCGATTCTGTCATTGGCTTTTTGTGAATACCACGTACATTAGAAACAATAATATTTCGTTTTGCTATTGCCTCCGCTGGCATTTTCTCGATACCTGCTGAAGCAACGAATATCCACTCCAACTTTTCTGCTCGCTCGAGATGCTCCTCTTTTAAATCCTCTCCATATGTAACTAATATTTCTGAGTTAGCCAATTTGGCTGGATCTAATTTTGTATCAAATTCAAATTTCACTTGTGGAAATTCGGCGACTAATGGATTTTTCAAGTCTTCTCTTGGTTCAAATGTAAAATAAATCGTTGTCATTTAGACTCCCCTTTATGCACAGCTGTTAACAAAAATTTACTTTGTGCGTATTTTTAAATAGCTTAACACATCTTCAATATGATTTTTTACACGTACTTTACGCCACTCTTTTTCGATAATCCCCTCTTCATTAATTAAAAAAGTTGTGCGCTCTATCCCCATATACTCCTTGCCGAAGTTTTTCTTCAGTACCCACACACCGTATTTTTCTGCTATTTCATGGTTTGCATCAACTAACAATGAAAATGGTAGGCCATGTTTTTCAATAAACTTCGTATGCTTACTTGCATCATCCATACTAACGCCTAAAATCACTGCATTAAGCTCGGAAAAGTCATCATGCTTATCACGAAAGTCGCATGCTTGCGTTGTACATCCTGGCGTTAAATCTTTCGGATAAAAATAAAGAATTACATTTTTCCCCTTAAAACCATCTAATCGAACGATATCTCCATTTTCATTTGGCAACGAAAACTGAGGTGCCTTTGTATTTTCTAAAGTCATTGCTACATTACCTCCTAAATTTTCTTCTATCGTACAAAACAATGCCCGTTGTTTCAAATTCTTTGGCTTTACACTCCAATACATACTACAATAGAAAAGATTATATATAATGCGACCATTTGGAGGAATCATAAATGAATCATACAAAATCTGAACAACTACACACTGAAGCACTCGAACATATTGTTGGCGGTGTAAACAGCCCTTCACGTTCTTATAAAGCAGTCGGCGGTGGCGCACCAGTCGTTATGGCCCGTGGAAAAGGCGCATACTTTTGGGATGTTGATGGCAATCGCTACATCGACTATTTAGCTGCTTATGGACCTATCGTAACAGGTCATGGCCACCCACACATCGCTAAAGCAATTGCTCATGCTGCAGAAACAGGTGTTTTATTCGGAACTCCTACTGAGCATGAAATAACATTTGCAAAAATGTTAAAAGAAGCTATTCCTACATTAGATAAAGTGCGTTTTAACAATTCAGGTACAGAAGCAGTTATGACAACAGTACGTGTTGCTCGTGCATATACAGGACGCACAAAAATCATTAAATTTGCGGGTTGCTACCATGGTCACTTCGACCAAGTTTTAGTAGCAGCTGGCTCTGGTCCTGCTACACTTGGTTCACCAGACTCAGCAGGTGTTCCCGAAGCAGTAGCAACAGAAGTCATCACAGTACCATTTAATAATGAAGAAGAATTTACATTGGCTATGGAAAAATGGGGTAAAGACATAGCAGGAATTTTAATTGAACCAATCGTTGGGAACTTCGGAATTGTGGAGCCAAATAAAGGGTTCTTAGAGCATGTTCACACATTAGCAAAACAATATGGTGCTTTAACAATTCACGATGAAGTCATCACAGCGTTCCGCTTCCATTATGGTGCCGCACATACTCTTCTTGGTTTAACACCGGATTTAGTTGCAATGGGTAAAGTGATCGGTGGCGGTTTACCAATTGGTGCTTATGGTGGCCGAAAAGAAGTAATGGAAACAGTTGCTCCACTTGGTCCAGCATACCAAGCTGGCACGATGGCAGGTAACCCTGCAAGTATGCAAGCAGGTATCGCTTGCTTAGAGGTATTAAAACAACCTGGTATTTATGAAGAAATGGACCGTCTTGGTGCTTTACTGGAAGAAGGTATTTTAACAGCTGCCAAAAAGCATAATGTGACAATTACTTTAAATCGTCTTAAAGGTGCTTTTGCTGTATACTTCACAGATGAAAAAGTAGAAAACTATGAGCAGGCTGAAAATACTGACGGTGAAAAATTTGGGCGATTCTTTAAGCTTATGCTTTCGCAAGGGATTAACTTAGCTCCTTCAAAATACGAAGCTTGGTTTTTAACAACAGAACATACAGAAGAAGATGTCCAAGAAACATTAAAGGCAGTAGACTACGCATTCTCCCAACTATAATCTTTCAATTCATGGCCGCTATAAGTATATTGTTTATAGCGGCCCGCTTTTTACATATTGGGTAGGAAAGGAGGAACCTTTTCAATGAAATTAGGAGCACGTGTATTAAAAACAGGTGTGGCCATTGTTTTTGCATTATTTTTAGCCGAACTTTTAAATGTACCATCTCCAGTATTTGCTGGGATTGCAGCTGTTTTTGCCATTCAACCATCCATTTACCGCTCTTATCTTACTATTTTAGAACAAATTCAAGGGAACTTAATTGGCGCCACAATTGCCGTCGTTTTTGGTCTCATATTTGGACATCACATTGTTGCAATTGGCATTGCTGCAATTATCGTAATTGGATTAATGATGAAATTAAAATTAGAAAAATCGATCTCGCTCGCACTTGTTACGGTCATTGCCATAATGGAAGTGCCTGGAGACGAATTTTTAATGTTCGGACTTATCCGTTTCGGAACTGTCATGCTCGGAGTTTTTGCTGCATTTATTGTAAATTTAGTGTTCTTACCACCTAAGTATGAAGTGAAATTATTTAAACAAATCAACTTTGTACAGGATGATATCATTCGCTGGACTAGACTGGCAGTGCGTCAGGCAAGTGAGCATACTTCTACGAAAATAGCTATTACTAAATTGCATTCTCGGTTAAGCGAGCTTGATACGATGTATGATTTCTTTAAGGAAGAACGTAGCTACTTTAAAAATCAAAAGTTTGTAAAGGCTCGTAAGCTTGTCGTTTATCGCCAAATGCTCATTACTTCAAAAAAGAGCCTTGAATTATTAGGTCGTTTGCATAAGCACGAAAATGAGCTTGGCAAATTACCGAAGCAATTTCAAATTATAATTCAAGAACGGTTAGATTTTTTACTAACGTATCATGAACAACTCTTATTGAAGTATACCGGTAAGCTGAGGCCAGAGCATTCAAAGTGGACTCGTCATGAAGAATATTTGCAGGGCAGTGAATTGATGGAGCAATTCATCAAGCAAATCGCGATTGCACAAGAAGAGGCCGAAGAAGATGAACAATTTTCGAGCTATCATTTGTTGTACATTTTATCGCGAATATTAGATTATGAGGAAAACTTAGAACACTTAGATACGTTAATTGTGTCCTACCGAAGCTATCATAGTGACGAAAAAAATGTTGATTTAGAAGTAGAATTTTACTAACCTAACGAAAATGGAGAAGCACAATAGTTCATATGTGCTTCTCCATTTTTCAACTTTTCATTTTCGGGTCTAATGCATCTCGTAAACCGTCACCCATTAAGTTAAAACCTATTACCGTAAGCATAATAGCTAGTCCTGGGAAGATCATTGCCCACGGTGCATTTAATAAAAACATACGTGCATCAGCTAACATTTTGCCCCATTCTGGCTGAGGTGCTTCAGCGCCTAAACCTAAGAAACCTAGTGCTGCTGCCTCAATAATCGCCGTTGCAATAGAAAGCGTACCTTGTACTATTACCGGTGTCATCGAATTTGGTAATATATGCTTCCATAAAATTCGCGTATTTTTCATACCAATCGCTCTCGCTGCATGAATGTATTCTTCTTCTTTTATACTTAATACCCGAGAACGAATAAGTCGGCCGAAACTAGGAATATTGATAATGGCAATAGCAATTAATGCATTTTGTAAAGATGGGCCTAAAATCGATACAACCGCAATCGCTAGTAATATACTAGGGAAAGCTAACATAATATCGAAAATCCTCGATATTATTGTATCCACTAATCGTCCGTAATACCCTGCAATTATCCCTAAAAAACTACCGACTACCGCAGAAATTAAAACCGCAGATAAGCCAACCGTCAAAGAAAGTCGTGCCCCATGTAAAATTCTCGAAAGTACATCGCGACCTAGATCATCTGTTCCAAACCAAAATTCAGCGGACGGAGGCTGTAAGCGAAGGGTTAAATTTTGATCATTTATGCCTTGCGGAGCAATAGATGGACCGATAATTGCTAGTAGAACAAAAAATAAAACAATTCCACTTCCAACTAAGGCTGACTTATTCTTTTTAAAGCTTGACCATGCTTCTAGCCATGGTCCTCTCACCTTTTCCTCTTGTATTACTAGTTTTTCCGTTACAATTTCAGTCATTCTTAGGGCGCCTCCTTCCTAATTGTATTTAATGCGGGAATCAATTACTGTATAAAGAATGTCGACGACCAAATTAATCATGACAAATAAAAATGCTACAATTAAAATTCCTGACTGAATTACTGGATAATCACGGAAGCCAATTGCTTCATATATATAGCGTCCGACGCCTGGCCAGCTAAAAATCGTTTCAGTTAATATTGCACCGCCAAGCAACATGCCTGTTTGTAAACCAATCACAGTTAATACTGGAATTAACGCATTTTTTAGTGCGTGTTTATAGATTACGATAAACATTCTTTGTCCTTTTGCACGTGCTGTACGTACAAAATCCGAGCGCATAACCTCAAGCATCGATGCACGGGTAATGCGAGCGATAATTGCTGTAGGAATTGTAGCAAGTGCCAAACCTGGTAAAATTAAATGCTTTAACACGACAATAAATTGATCAAAGCGACCTTGTAGTAAAGTATCTATTAAATAAAAATTCGTAATAGCCATAACGGGATCTCGCACTTCTTCGCGCCCTGAAGTTGGAAGCCATCCTAGCTGTATACCAAAAGCCCACTGCTCCATTAAGCCCAACCAGAAGATTGGCATTGATACTCCAATTAGTGCAATTACCATTGCCAAATAATCAAACCAGGAATTTTGGAACCAAGCAGAAATGATACCCGCATTGACACCGATAAAGATTGCTAATAGCATTGCGAAAAATGCAAGCTCAAATGTAGCTGCTAAATAAGGCCATACTTCTGCAGAGATTGGTTGCCTCGTTCTAAGTGATTCACCTAAATCACCTGTAAAAATCCCCTTTAGGTATTCTATATATTGTACATACCAAGGATTATCAAGCCCTAGTTTTTGTCGAAGAGCAGCAATCGCTTCAGCTGTAGCTTGCTGGCCTAAAATAACTTGCGCTGGATCCCCTGGAATTGCACGAATAATTAAAAAAACGATAAATGACATTCCCAGCAATACAGGTATTAAATGTAATAAACGTTTGCCAATGTAGTGAAGCATTATCTTCACCCCTTTTACGATTGAATGTGTAAGTAATAAGAAAAGGGAGAGGCGTGTTACCTCCCCCTTCTTTTTTATTATTCTATTGAAACATTATCTAATTTGTCAGAGCCAGTTGGGTGTGGTAAGAATCCTTTCACACCAGCTTTTGCAGCAAGTAGTGGTGTTGAGTGTGCAAGTGGTACCCAAGGCGCATCCTCATGAATGATTTCTTGAGCTTTTTTGTATAAATCATTACGTACATTCTCATCCGTCTCAGATTGTGCCTTAATTAATAAGTCATGCACCTCATCATTTGAGTAATACGCATAGTTATTACTTCCAATATTGTCCTTATCTAATAATGTGTAGATGAAGTTATCTGCATCTCCATTATCACCAGTCCATCCAAGCATGAATGCATCTGCTTCACCGTCTTTTGCCTTATCTAAATACGTCGCCCATTCAAATGTTACAATTTTAGATGGGATTCCAACATCCTCTAGGTTTTTCTGAATAACTTCAGCAACCTTTGCTCCGTCTGGCATATATGGACGAGGAACTGGCATTGCCCATAGTTCAATTTCTTTTCCATCATAACCAGCTTCCGCTAATAAAGCTTTCGCTTTTTCTGGATCATATGGGTATGGAGAAATTGCATCGTTATAGCCACTAATTGATGGTGGCATCGGGTTTGCTGCTACTTCCGCACGTCCCTCAAAAAATGCATCTACAATTGCCTGTTTATTAATTGCATAATTGACAGCTTGTCGAACTAATTTATTATCAAATGGTGCACGCGTGTTTGTTAAACCTAAATAACCAATATTCATAGATGGACGCTCAATTAACTGTAATTCTGAATTTCCTTCAACTGTTTTACCGTCAGATGGGTTAACCCCGTCTGCCAAGTCGATATGACCAGCTATTAATTCATTTAATCGAGCTGAGTTATCTGGAATTGAACGGAAGATTACTTTATCTAATTTCGGTAACCCTTCTTCCCAGTAATCTTCAAACTTTTCAATTGTAATTGAATCATTACGTTTCCATTCAGTAAATTTGAATGGTCCTGTTCCTACAGGATTATCACCAAATTTATCCCCAGCAGCTTCAAATGCTGTTGGCGATCCGATACCGAATGGACTCATCGCCAAGTTTTTAAGGAATGGTGCTTGTGGACGAGATAATTTGAAGATTACTGTGTAATCCCCTTCTGAGGTAACCTCTGAAATAATATCTTCACCCTCTGCTTTAAACATCGAATTGAAGTAATAGAAGTCTTCCTCTTTACCACCTTTCCAACGATCTACATTCTTAATAACTGCTTCCGCATTAAAGTCCGTGCCATCGTGGAATTTAACACCCTCTTGTAATTGGAATGTATACGTTAGACCATCATCCGATACAGTCCATTCCTTCGCTAAGCCTGGATGTATTGTTGTATCCTGCTCTCCGAAATTTAATAGTGTTTCAAAGAGGTTTTGTGTAACTTTAAAAGATTCTCCATCCGTAACGATACCTGGATCAAGTGATACTGAATCTGCACCACGTCCAAATACTAAAACTTGAGGTGTTGAAGAACTTGAATCGTCTGTATTTTCAGTTGTTGGTGTGCCTGTATCTGTTTCTGTCTCTCCAGATGAATTGGCATCGTCAGATCCACATGCAGCTAAAAATAGCGCCATTGTTAAAAGCATAACTAGACTTAATAATTTCAAATACCCTTTCTTCAATAAAATACCCCCTAGAAATGATGTTCTATTATCATTGTTGCGTTCCACTATATAAATGACACGCAACAGAATGACCAATTTTAACTTCCCTTAATACCGGAACGTCTTGTTTACAACGCTCCATTGCAAGAGGACAACGCGTATGGAATGCACAGCCTAGTGGTGGATTTGATGGGCTTGGAATATCCCCCTTCAAAATTATTTGCTCACGTTCAAATTGTGGGTCCGGAATTGGTACGGCGGACAATAAAGCTTGTGTATATGGATGTAGCGGTTCATTATAAAGCGATTCACTTTCAGAAAGCTCTACTAATCTACCTAAATACATCACACCAACCCGATCACTAATATGGCGAACAACACCTAAATCATGAGCAATAAAGATATAAGTAAGCTTTAAATCTTCCTGCAATTTTTGCATTAAATTTAACACTTGTGCTTGAATTGATACATCCAGTGCTGATACAGGTTCATCTGCAATAATTAGCTTTGGATTTGTCATGAGTGCTCGCGCAATACCAATCCTTTGACGCTGACCGCCGCTAAATTGGTGTGGATATCGCTTTGCATGATAAGCATTTAATCCTACAATTTCCAGATATTCATGTACTTTCTGTTTGCGCTCTGCTGCATTCCCAATCCCATGAACGATAAGGGGTTCTTCAAGTATTTTCCCAACGGTGTGTCTTGGGTTTAACGAAGCATACGGATCTTGAAATACCATTTGAATATCACGCCGTGCTTTACGCATTTCTTCTGAATTTAACTTCGTCAACTCGACTCCATTAAAAATCACTGTTCCTTCAGTTGGCTCATGAAGTCGCATGATCGCACGACCTGTAGTTGATTTACCACAGCCTGATTCGCCTACTATCCCCAGTGTTTCCCCCTCATACAATTCAAAGGAAACGTCATCAACCGCCTTTACATCGCCGACATGACGAGCAAACATACCATGCCGGATTGGAAAGAACTTTTTTAAATTTTCAACTTTCAATAACACTTTCGACATTCGGAACCCCTCCTTCTACATCAAGTAGGAAACATCTAGCTTTATGAGTTTCGGATGTTCCGTAAAGTGATGGGTTTTCCATCATGCAACGTTCATGAGCAAATTCACAACGCGGCGCAAATCGACATCCACTTGCGATCGATCCTGGTTTTGGAACATTTCCAGGGATCGAATACAATGAATCCTTTTTATGGCGCATATCAGGTACGGATTGTATTAAACCTTTCGTATACGGGTGTTGTGGGTTTTTAAAAATTTCGTTTACCGGTGCTTCTTCCACAATCTGACCTGCGTACATTACAATTACTCGTTCGCATGTTTCAGCGACTACGCCAAGGTCATGGGTAATGAGAAGTACAGCTGTATGAAGTCGTTCGTTTAAATCACGCATTAATTTAAGAATTTGCGCTTGAATCGTTACATCTAGCGCAGTTGTGGGCTCATCCGCTATGAGCAGTTTAGGATCGCATACTAATGCCATTGCAATCATGACACGTTGTCGCATTCCTCCTGATAATTGATGGGGGTATTCTTTAATAAGCTCCTCTGCTCGTGGCAGTCCAACTAACTTCATCATTTCAATCGCTTTCTTTGTTGCCTGCTTTTTAGACCACTTCGGATTATGGATTAAAATTGCTTCAATTAGTTGATTTCCAATCGTAAATAGGGGATTAAGGGATGTCATAGGTTCTTGAAAAATCATTGCGATTTCTTTCCCACGAATTTTTCGCATTTGCTTCTCTTTATACTTTGAGATATCTTGCCCTTTTAATAATATTTCGCCATTTGTAATCTTTCCAGGTGGACTCGGAACTAGCCCCATAATCGATAATGATGTCACACTTTTTCCACAGCCCGATTCCCCTACAATCGCAAGTACCTCGCCCTCATAAACCGAGAAGCTAATACGGTCTACAGCTGCTATGTTTCCGCCATCCGTAAAAAAAGTCGTTTCAAGATTCTTCACTTCTAGAATTGCTTGCCGGTTCACACGACCACCTCAATTATCTGAAAATT
The DNA here is from genome assembly GCF_038005985.1 of Solibacillus sp. FSL R7-0682. Classification (NCBI taxonomy): domain Bacteria; kingdom Bacillati; phylum Bacillota; class Bacilli; order Caryophanales; family Caryophanaceae; genus Solibacillus; species Solibacillus sp. FSL R7-0682. The sequence goes on along the minus strand of NZ_JBBOUI010000001.1, from coordinate 563,338 downwards.
AAAAGTATTTTAACATATGATATTACAACGAATATTAATTTACAACATTATTCTATTATATGTATTCAATTTGTATTTTAAGTCTACTTTTTCTACATTATTCGACTCTACCATTTATAAGTTTACTAATAAAAAAGAGGCTGCATGAAAAGTTTATAACTTCTCACACAGCCTTTTGTATACTAGATATTTGTATCAATACATTTATTCTTTTGTTGACTAAAATAAGAAATTTAACAGTCTCAATATATAGACACTGTATGGAAACCGACTTTCCTAATAATCTTTACTTTAATCAAGCTTTTGTACTTGGAATAAATTATAGTAGACCGCTTTATTTTGCATTAACTGCTCATGATTTCCACTCTCAACAACCTCACCATGTTCAATAACAAAAATTTTATCTGCATGTGTGATTGTGGATAAACGGTGTGCAATGACAATTGTCGTACGATTATGGGCTAATCGATCGAGTGACTCTTGAATTAACGCTTCGCTTTCTAAATCGAGTGCTGATGTCGCTTCATCTAGCACTAAAATCGGTGGATTTTTTAAAAATACTCGAGCAATTGCAACCCGTTGCTTTTGTCCACCTGAAAGTTTGACACCGCGCTCCCCTACCTTCGTATTGTAGCCATCTGGTAAGTTCATAATAAAGTCATGGGCATTTGCTGCCTTTGCAGCCGCAATAATTTCTTCATCCGTCGCATTCGGGTTCCCCATTATAATATTTTGCTTCACGGAATCACTAAATAAAATATTATCTTGTAGCACAATCCCTATTTGTGATCGTAGAGATTGAATAGTGACATCCTTAACATTAACGTCATCAATTTTCACTGCACCACTTGTTACATCATAAAAACGAGGAATTAAGCTGACAATTGTCGATTTACCCCCACCACTCATACCGACAAAGGCCACTGTTTGTCCAGGCTCAATCGTAAAGTCAACATTATTTAAAATCGCTTTGCCCTCTGCATCGTATTTGAATATTACATGCTCAAATTGAAGCTTCCCTTGTGCAGTAGGCAATTCAAGTGCAGCTACCTTATTTTGCACGTCATATTTCTCATCCATGAGCTCAAACATACGGTCCATCGATGCAATGGATTGCGTTAACATTGTTGATGAGCTTACTAATCGGCGAAGTGGTCCGTATAATCGTTCAATATACGCATAAAACGCTACCATCACCCCGATTGTTAAGTCATCATTTAAAAATTGATGCCCTGCAAAACCTATGACAATAAGCGGGGCCATATCTGTTATCGTATTGACGACTGCAAAAGATTTTGCATTCCAACGTGAATGTGCTAAAGCTTTATTTAAAAACTCGCCATTCGTTTCATCGAAAATTTGCTGTTCATGTTTTTCTAATGTGAAACTTTTAATAATACTCATTCCAGCTACTCGCTCATGCAAGTAACTTTGTACACCTGCTAGTGCTTGTGAACGATCTTTCGTTAGGCTACGTAGCTTGCCAAAGAAAAATTTCACACTAATCGCATAGAACGGCAGGGCAAAAAGCGAAACAATTGTTAGCTTTACATCCATCGAGAACATAATCCCTATTACAATCAAAATTGTTACAAGGTCTAACCATAAGTTCATGAGACCTGTCATAACAAAGTTTTTCGTTTGCTCTACATCATTAATAACTCGCGAAATAACCTCTCCAGCGCGGGTATTCGCATAATACTTTAAACTTAATTTTTGTAAGTGCCCGTACAATTCTTTACGTATATCAAATAGAATATTATTACTTAAATTTTGCGCAAAATATTGGCGATAATATTCAATTGGCGGACGAATTATAAAGAATAAAACGAGTGCAATACCAATCCAAGTAAAGAGCTGATTCATCTTTTCATCTTTTGTCAGATCATTATTTAATAACACATCATCTAAAACAACTTGTAATAGCCACGGTAAAAATAGCGGAATCGCAAATTTTACTATCCCAATAATAATGGTTAAAAATAATAAAAATTTATATGGTTTAACGAAACGCATATAACGTTTAATACTGTCCAATGCAAAAACACTTCCCCTATAGTTAATTTTGCAACAGCAACAATGATATCATAAATTGTCATTATTTGAGGAACGGTTTGCTTGAGAGCAAGAAATACTCTAAAACAAAAAACACAGGCAAACGCATTCTTTACGTTTGCCTGTGCTTATCATTCTTCTTTATTCGCTTGAATTTCACTGAGTAGCTCATAACGGTTTGTCCATGATTGAATAAAGTCGGGTGCAAATGGACCGCGTCGTTGCTCGATCCAGCTAACTAATGTTTTCACATTACGTTTTAAAATTTTATCAATCACTTCTGGATAATTCATCTCTAACCTGTGCTGCTCATATTCATCTTCATCTAATAACGCGTGACTCATATCCGGGAATACTTTAACATCCAAATCATAATCAATGTACTTTAAGCAGTTATTGTCAAATACAAAGGGAGAGCTGATGTTGCAATAATAGTAAACGCCGTCTTCTCTCAACATACAAATAATGTTAAACCAATGTTCTGCATGGAAATAACAAATTGATGGCTCCCGTGTCAACCAAGTTCGCCCATCTGACTCTGTAACAAGTGTTTTTTCATTTGCACCAATAATTATATTTTTGGTTGCTTTTAAAACCATTGTTTCTTGCCAGACACGGTGGATACTACCATTATGCTTGTAACTATGTATTTGTATCGTTTCTCCTTCAATCGGTAATGCCATTTGAAGCCCCACCTTTTCGTCATAGCTAATAATTCTAGCGGTCTTTATTGTATTATAACAATGCTTTGACAAAACTTGTAGTTCCAATACTATAATTTTCAAATTTATGCGTAAAATAACCGCAACTTATTGATGACAAGAAAAAAGCACATTCAGTGAATGTACTTTTAACTATTTTTGATTAAAATTTGTTGTTACGTTTTGCAAATTGCATATTGTTTTGCTCTTGCTCACGTTTTTGTTTTTGTTTTTGTTGTTCTACTTGATTGAAGTTTTGTTCTTGTCCGAACTCTTCAAGGTTGTTTTGCTTCTGGTTGTTTTGGAATTGGTTATTTTGGTTATTTTGATTATTTTGTTTTTGATTGTTGTTTTGACGTTTCATCAATATCACCTCCACGTTCATTATTGTGGTCGGTTATCGATGAAGTATGCATTGAAAATGAATCAATAATTTCTAAAGTCTCTTTCAATTATACTAATTTTCTCCAAATTTTCAACATCGGAACGGGCATCGGTATTTCAGCAATTTGTTCTTTTGTGTAAAAGGCTACGTCATTGCATAATGTTTCTGGCATAGTCTCTACATCGACTAAATGACTTTCAATCTGCCACGTTAAATGGGTGAAAATATGCTTAAAATTAATAATCGGAACCGCTAATGCTTGATTTAACTTCATACCGTATTGTTGCTCTACTTGGTCAAGGCTATTTTCATCTTCTTTTCGTTCAACCATTACAAATTGCCACATATTTGCTAGCAATCCTTCTGATGGTCTTTTTTCCATTAAGTATCGGCCTTCCTTGTCTCGGACAACAAACACATCTAGGTCTATTTTTTTTGTTTTCACTTTTTTGGATTTCACTGGTAAGCTCGCTGGATCACCCTCATGGAAGGCTGTACAATAATCACGGACAGGGCAAAGTAAACATTTTGGCGAGGTTGGCGTACAAATCAAGGCACCAAGCTCCATTAAACCCTGATTAAAGGCAGATGTATTATTTGGATCTATTAGTTCTGTAACAGCATGCTCAAAAATTTTCTTTGTTTTTGGTAAAGCAATATCCGCATCAATATTTAATACACGACTAAGTACACGCATTACATTACCATCCACAGCATGCTCAGGTTTCCCATATGCGATGCTTAAAATTGCACCTGCTGTATATGGACCAACACCTTTAAGCTTGGAAATATCGACACGATTGTCTGGTACTTTTCCTCCATACACTTCAACGACTTCGCGCACACCTGCTTGTAAATTACGTGCTCGTGAATAATAGCCAAGACCTTCCCACATTTTTAATAATTCTTCTTCATTTGCATATGCTAAGCTTTCGGAAGTCGGATATTTTTCAATAAAGCGATTATAATACGGAATAACCGTATCAACTCTTGTTTGTTGCAGCATTACTTCAGATACCCAAATTTTATAGGGCTCTTTAGTATGACGCCACGGGAGATCTCTTTGCTCCTCTATAAACCAATTCACTAAAGATTGGCGAAATTGTTTCGTAAATTGATAATTCACAATGTCCTCCAAATAGTCGATTTTATTTCCTTAAAAAAGGGTATATTATAATGGTAACAATCATTGTTAAATATTTCCGTTGTTTAACGGTTCCACTAACGAGGGGATGATTTTAGATGGACTCAGGCACACATTTCGTTATGGGAATTGCTTTAGGAGGATTAGCTCTTGCTGATCCTGTCGTAGCAAGTCATCCAGTCACCTTTACTGCTGTCATAGCAGGTACAATCATTGGATCACAAGCACCCGATGTCGATACTATTTTAAAACTTCGTAATAATGCTATATATATTCGCCACCATCGTGGGATTACTCATTCTATTCCCGCCGTCATTTTGTGGCCATTATTAATAGTTGGTTTTTTATCATTCATCTTACCTAATGCAAACTTATTCCACGTTTGGCTGTGGACTCAGCTTGCAGTATTTATACATGTCTTTGTCGACATTTTTAACGCATACGGAACACAAGCATTGCGCCCTTTCTCGAAAAAATGGGTTGCACTTGGTGTCATCAATACCTTTGATCCGCTTATTTTTGGTATGCACTGCATAGGGATTTTATTTTGGGCATTCGGCGCTAATCCAGTGCTTATCTTTAGCATCATGTATATTGTTATTTTCTTTTATTATCTTTTACGATTTGCGTTACAAAAGGCGATCAAATCAGCTGTCCATAATGAATTACAAGATGAAGAATTTGTCATTGTCGCACCAACGATGCGTTTCTTTCACTGGAAAATTGCCGCTAAGTCAAAAACTCACTTTTATGTTGGCCGTGCCTATAGAAGAACGGTCAACATATATGACAAATTTGAAATAGAGCCAATCCCAAAAACAGAATTTGTTGAGAAGGCAATGAAGGACCCAAATCTTGATGCATTTTTATCATTTTCCCCACTTCATCGTTGGGAAATTTCTGAACTTGAAAATGGCTTAACAGAGCTACGCTTAATCGATTTGCGCTATCGAAGTAATGATCGCTATCCATTCGTTGCGGTCGCGCATTTAAACGATGAATTAGAAATCGTTAATTCGTATACAGGCTGGATATTTACTGAAGAAAAGCTACAAAAAAAGCTACAAATTGGAGCTGGCAATGAATAAACATAAGGAGCTGTTCTATAGGTTTCAGCCTATGGAACAGCTCTTTTTCCTTAATTCATAGTATCTTCACTATCATTTAATAAATGTGCATATTTCGGGTTTTTAGCTGCAAATAAATGTAGCTGGTTGCCATAACTCTCAATTAGTTGGCCAACTAACTTTCCTGTGTACTCTGAACCACGGTAATCAGCGCCGGCCTTTGCTGAAGTTGCCTCAAAATCACTGCAAAGCAATTCAACCCATACACGTGCACGGTTTGCTGACATTTCAGGATTTTTTTCTAATAGCTGCTGCGTGAGCTTTTCATACATTTGCTCCACTTTACTTCCCTTCCTTCATTGGACGTAAAATTGATACTGGTAATGCTTCTTCAAAACGTTCACTGCCTAAACGATGTCCCCAAGCAAAGCGTCCCTTCAAATAATCTACCTGAAAAAACTCACCTGGCGAACCTGTAATACGATACATTTCACCTGGAATAATTGTATCTAAATCTACTAAATAAGCTTCTGCCATTAATGCTTTACGTTCATACACAGCGTATTCATTAACGATGCCTAGCTGCTCTGCTTTTCTTGCTTTTTCACGTAAGTTGGCGATTTCTTGACGTAGCTCCTGCTCTGTCATTTGGTTATAAGTCATTTCATTCATATTGTTCTTGCTCCTTTTGCTCAATAAATTCATTAATTATTTCTATCGGAAAGCCCTTTTGATAAAGTGCTTGCTTTACTTTTTGATGAAGTTCAAAGCCGGTAAATTTCGAGGAATATTTCCGCCAAATTTTTTCACCTTGCTGGTCGATTAAAGCTGTCCATTCATCTTCCTCACGCTTGAGCTCGATCTGCTCTAATATTTCTGTAACTACTGTATAAGTATATCCTTTACGTAGTAGTATCTCTTGGATTTTTTGCTTTACTTGTACAGGCGTTTTATTTTGGTTAGAGCGTATTGCTTTTTCTGCTAATTCTAACGCAAGTTTCAACTGTTCTTCATGGCTAAACGTTGAGAGTACCTGATTCTGTATTCCTTTATCAATACCTTTTTGTATTAAATCTTGACGGATTGCAGCTGGACCTTTTTTAACAGTACGCTTTCTCGTTTCGAGCAATGCTTTTGAAAAGCTTTCATCATTTAAAAAGCTTAGCTTTGTTAACTTATGAATCGCCTCTTGCACAACTGCTTCCCCATGCCCTGCCTGTAGTAATTTTCTTCTCACTTCATGCTCACTACGCATTTGGAAACTTAAAAAATTCAATCCTTTATTAAATGCTTTTGCAATTTCATCTTCATATTGTATTTCATCTATTTCAAACTGCTCAAGTACTTTGCCTTTTTGTAAACCAAATTTAATGAGCGTACTTTCATCTACCGCAAAGGCGTACTTTTCATTTAGGAAAATATTGTAGCGTTCCGCGTTATTTTTTTGACGTGTAATTTTTGTAACAACTTGCATAAGTACACCTCACTTTTAATTATGTACTTTTTAGTATACATCTTTTTACTTCGACTTTCATTGAACGGTATACTAGTATTAAAGGCAGAAATGGGGTGTTTTTATGAAAATTGCCATTGCTGGTGGAACTGGTATGGTTGGACATAAATTTAGCAAGCTTTTATTAGCAAATAATCATGAAGTCATTGTATTAACTCGTGGCGCTAGTCGTCAGGAAAACAATATTCACTATGTTCAGTGGCTAACAAAAGACGCGAAGCCAGAGCTTCACTTAGAAAATATTGATGCTTTTGTTAACTTAGCCGGCGTTTCCCTAAATGATGGACGTTGGACTAAAAATCAAAAAAACAATATTTACTCAAGTCGAATGGAATCAACTGCAGAAGTTTTGCGCATTTTATCTGTATTACCGAAAAAGCCTCATGTATTAATTAATGCTAGTGCAGTGGGTATTTATCCGATTTCTGAGACTACTATTTATACGGAACAGTCATCTGAAATAGCAGATGATTTTTTAGGCACTGTTGTAAAGCATTGGGAAGAACTCGCGTCACAAGCTGAACAACTTGGTATTCGCACATGTATTGCTCGCTTTGGTGTTATATTAGCAAAAGATGAAGGTGCATTACCGCTTATGGCACTCCCTTATCAGCTAGGGGTTGGAGGAACTGTTGGTTCTGGTCGTCAATGGCTGAGTTGGGTTCATATTGATGATGTTGTCCGCGCATTACTTTTTTTGATCGAGCATTCTGATTTATCAGGGCCTATTAACATCACGACACCTAATGTGAAACGAATGAAGGATTTTGGTAAAGCAATTGGCGCTGCTTTAAATCGGCCACATTGGTTGCCTGTTCCGAGCATTGCTTTAAAACTTGCTCTCGGTGAAAAAAGTGTGCTCGTTTTAGAAGGTCAGCATGTAGTCCCCGAAAAATTATTAAATGCTCATTTTGAATTTCAATTTGTTTCCGTGCAAGATGCCGTTGAGCACTTATATCGGAAAAGCGAATAAAAAACTTTAACTAACGCAACCTAACGAAAAAGGAGGTTGCTTTTTTTATGTACAAACAGCATGTATTTGGAATTTTCATTATTATAATGGCAACTTTTGTTTCGTTTATGACTGTTGCCCGTGCAGAAGAATTTCATTGGGGCTTTAAACCAAGTCGTGGTGGAGAACCTGTCGAAATTGGAGAACCTTTAGAAAGCTTACTGGACAAGTACGGTGCCATTTATAAAGGAAATGCAGATCAAAAAATCGTCTATTTAACCTTCGACAATGGATATGAAAATGGCTTTACCGAGAGTATTTTAAATACATTACGGGAGGAAAAAGCGCCAGCAACTTTTTTCTTAACAGGGCATTATTTAACTAGTGCAACGGATTTAGTTAAGACGATGATTAAAGATGGGCATATTATTGGCAATCACTCGTACGGTCACCCTAATATGGCCAAACTATCCGAACAGGAAATGGTTAAAGAATGGCAGCAGTTCGATTCGAAGCTTAAAGAACTAACCGGTGTAGAACGTACTTACTACGCTCGGCCCCCAGAAGGAACCTTCAATGAACAAGTTTTAAAGGTCGGAAACGACAATGGCTATCGCCACCTTTTTTGGTCAATAGCTTTCAAAGATTGGTTAAAGGATGAGCGAAGAGGTTATGAGTATGCATACAATGCTCTAATGAATCAACTACATCCAGGAGCAATAATCTTAATGCATACTGTCGCTCAGGATAATGCAGAGGCATTACCTAAATTTATTCAAGAAGCTAAAAAACAAGGCTATACTTTCGGCTCAATTGATGATTTAGTTTTAGAATATGAAGGCGTACCCTTTCGTTAATTACTAACTCCAAAATCCGTATTCTTTCATTTCCTTCTATTGTCCGTTATAATTAAGGGATGAAGAAAAATTGTTCAACTCGCACTAGCTATTATTAGTGCGAGTTGATGTATTTAAAGGACGTGTAAATTTGAGCGAAGTAGTAAAAATGGAAGTTGGGCAAAAGTTCCCACTAACGATAAAACGGCTTGGAATTAACGGTGAGGGTGTTGGCTTTTATAAACGCAATGTCGTATTCGTAAAAGGCGCCATTCCTGGAGAAGAAGTAACAGTAAAATTAACTAAGGTTGACCGTAAATTTGCCGAAGCAGAAATTTTAAATATAAGAAAAGAAAGCGAATACCGCCAAGTAGCACCTTGCCCAGTATATGATGAATGTGGTGGCTGCCAATTACAGCACATGAGTTATGAAGCACAGCTTCTGCATAAGCGAGATATTGTAGTACAAGCATTAGAAAAATATGCAAAAGATATTGCCGCAACAACTGAGATTCGCCCGATGCTCGGTATGGATAACCCTTGGCATTATCGCAACAAATCACAGTTCCAAGTACGTAAAGATGGCAAGCGTGTTTATGCCGGCCTATTTGCAGAGGGTACCAACAAGCTATTAAATATTAATGAATGTTTAGTGCAGCATCCTGTAACATCGAAAATTACAGTTGCTACACGAAAAGCATTACAAAAATTAAATATCACTATTTATGATGGCAAAAACTTAAATGGTTTAGTACGTACAATTGTTGTACGTACGGGAATGCGTTCAGGTGAAACGCAAGTGTGCCTTGTCACAACACGCCATGAGTTACCTCATAAAGAAGAATTGATCGAACGTATAAAAAAAATCGACCCGTCTATCGTATCGATTACACAAAATATTAATCGCGAAAAAACATCCCTAATTTTCGGTGAAGAAACTATCATATTAGATGGTAAAGAAGCGATTCATGAACAATTAGGTGAGTTTGCTTTTGATTTATCAACTCGTGCATTCTTCCAATTAAACCCGGAGCAAACCGTTCATTTATATGATGAAATTAAAAAGGCTGCCGCGCTTACTGGCAAGGAAAATGTTGTCGATGCTTATTGTGGAGTTGGAACAATTGGTATGTGGCTAGCAGAAGGAGCTCGTGAAGTGCGCGGGATGGACAATGTAGATGAGGCAATTGCCGATGCAAAATATAATGCTCGTACAAATGAAGGCTTACAGCATGTTCGCTTCTTCCCTGGTTCGGCTGATAAATGGCTATTCCGTTGGGCAAAGGAAGGCTATCGACCTGACGTTATTTCTGTAGATCCACCACGTACTGGTTTAGAGCCTGGCTTCATTAAGACGGTTCTTAAAATCAAGCCAAAGCGCCTAGTTTATACTTCTTGTAACCCGTCCACTTTAGCACGCGATTTACAAGAGCTATCAAAAGCATACAAGGTTACGTATATTCAACCTGTTGATATGTTCCCACAAACATCCCATGTTGAGTGTGTCGCACAACTTCTATTAAAATAAGGTAAATAATAGTTAGAAAGAAGGCAACATTCCATTTGATTGTTGTCTTCTCTTTCGTTTGAAACGGATTGGTTTTCGCAATTACCGCTCCATTCCCCTCTTCTAGTTTATAACGGTGCATGTTACTAGAATTTTCACATAACATGTATTAACACTATTCTGGAGGACTCAAATGCAGTATTTACCTATTATCCTTTCTTCTCTTTGTACAGGCTTAGGAGCAATACCTGTTTTGTTAATTAAAAATGTTTCTCATAAAAGAAAGGATACATTGCTTGCTTATACAGCAGGCATTATGGTTGCAGCTTCAGCATATGGTTTAATTCCATCTGCTCTAAAGCTATCTAATATGACTGTGTTAGTTATTGGGATACTGTTTGGTACATTTGTCCTTACGATATTAGAAAGTCTCATTCCACATGTTGATTTAGATCACTCACGTAAACCAGCGACTAATTCTAATGTAATCATTTTGTTTTTGTTAGCCATGTCTTTACATAACTTACCTGAAGGCTTGTCTGTCGGAATTAGTAATGCGAGCAATGAACAGGAGTTAGGAGCGCTTGTTTCCTTTGCTATCGGACTTCAAAATGTACCTGATGGATTTTTGGTAGCCTTATTTTTAGTAACACAAAATGTAAGTCGTGGTAAAGCCATTTTCTGGGCTACCTTTACTGGAATTATAGAATTGTGTGCTGGACTAATCGGAATGTTATTTGGAGAATCGTTTAATTATATTATCCCTTATGGACTTGCTTTTGCTGCTGGTTCAATGCTCTTTGTTGTTTATAAAGAATTAATTCCAGAGAGTCATGGAGATGGCAATGAAAGAGTAGCGACTTTAGCCTTCATTTTTGGCTTTCTTACAATGGTTATTCTAACGGATTGGTTTCGATAATATATCTAAAACAACAAAACTTCCTTCTTGTAGCGGCTCGAATGCTCAATGAAATGCATAGATTTTTTTACATCTAACAATACTAACATTGAATATCAAGTCTGCTACGAAAGAAGGGAAATGAATATTGGCTAAAAAGAGGTCAGGTACACCAAGTTGGAAACAGAATCATCCTAGCACATTATTATCCAATTCTGTTGGAAGGTCAGAGCGAGCTGTAAAACAAGTTATGTCTCATCCAGAAGAAATCGCAGTCGAGCATGCATTTAATTCTATTGAGCATACCGAAAATGCACTTCTCAATGCAGAAGAGCGTCAGGAGCACTTAGATATTGTGGAGCAAAATAAAACAAAACTATCTGAACTAAAAGATCAATTAGAAGAAGTACAAGATACTTTAAGAGATCCAAACTAAATCGTAATAACCCCGTAAAGTGAAAGTTAGGTGAAAAACCTAATTTTGTACAATGATCGGGGTTATTTTTTATTGATGTGAAAAACTGCCAGGTCAATTAACTCCAATATAGTGCAACTAAAAAAATTCCGAGCGCTTCTTCGTATATTTCATCAAATTGAGAAATTGGCAAGGGGTTGGTTCCGAGCCCTAGCTCTACAGTAAAACCAGGTCTTCGCCAATCTTGAATAAACCAATCCTTATATCCTGCATAACTATCTATTGTTTGAATAGGCTCATATCCGCTCACCCGTGCAAACTCGTTTACTAACGGCTCTGATTCTGGTGGTTCTAATCCTTGAAACCCCCAATAAATGACTTCACCTTGTGTATGGAATGCTAATACTCGAGCAAAGTCCCCTTCTCTTGTGAGGTCGGCCATTGCTATAGATTCCGGTTGCGATAATGGACTTTCTCCCCCATAATCACGTGGCCCTGGAGATTTTGGATTGCGTTCTCTTTCTATTTCCCACCCTGCTGGAAACTGGTCATTTAAGTCTACGCCATTAATATTTGCTTTCCAACCTGAAAAATCGTTGCTGCCATTATTCCACTCAATTAAATTTGCACGCACCGTTTCATCTGCTGGAGGACCATTTAGTACTAAATCTACCCCATCTGGATTAACCATGGGGACGACGCTTAAATACGTTTGCAGATATAATGGCAATGTATAAATTCCTCTTATCGAGCCATTATTCGTAAGCGATAATAAATAATCATTTAAAAATGTCATCACAACTGGTGTTGTAATCCACTCATTCGCATGAAATGAAGCATTAAAATGTACATGCTTTTGTCCGTTACCAATAAAAAGTCCTGGAATTTCATTACCCAATACAGAATTTCCGATCGACTCCTTCAACATAAACGGATAAATCATTCCCAAGTTGTTAATGTCCCTAATCATTGTGCTATAATCGTAATCTTGTTTTCCGTTAACTATTCTCCAAGTTACACGGATAGGTAGCAAGATTACTTGCCCAATTTGTAGCCTGTTTGGATTTAAAGTTGGATTCAGTAGAAAAATTGCATCTGGGATCATATTATTTCTTTGTGCAATCGCCCAAATAGAATCTCCAGATTGAATTGTATATTGGCTTGTTACGTACCCAGGAATTTTGATTATTTGATTAAGCGTAAGTGCTTGTGCGTTTATATTTGGATTGGAATCAATAATTAATTGAAGAGGAAGATTAAAAACTTGGCTGTAATACCAAATAGAATCCCCTACTCTAACGAAAACGTCCATATAGTTCCTCCCTTAATATTTCATCAATATAAAAGTATATGAAGCGAATAATTTCTTAAAACATCAAGTGCTTTGGAAAACAATCGTTTTTTTCCTCATCCATAAAAAACTCACTTTTCACTTCCAAGCAGGAAATTACATTCTTTTACTGAATAATTAAAATAAAAATATTTGGAACTCTAAAAAAAGGAGTAACTAACATGTCGTTTATGAAGGTAAATAAGAAATTTAAGGTGGTTGGATTAAAAGGAAATGGAGAGTATGTTAACTTTGAACATGAAGTCCCCCTGCTTGCGAAACAACTATTAAGCCGCTCAAAAGAAATTCATAATAAAACAGAGACGGAAATTGCAATCTTTGAACCTAAAAAGGATGAGCATCATAGCAGAGGTCATTATTATGTAGGATTAATTGTTACTGGAAAATTAATGAATGCACCAACAGGCATGGATTATTTAGAGGTAAACAATAGCTATATAACTATTAGGGGAAATATATCTAATTTGGAAGAACTACATTTGGATTTATTAAGTTGGGGAAATGAACAAGGCTATCAAAGAGACCTAGATTCTTATATTATCGAAACGTATCATCCTATTAGCGATGGTGTTGAAGAAGTACAAATATACTTGCCAATAGTTGAATAGTGAAGAAAACGAATTCCTTCTTGCGGGAATTCGTTTTTTGCTTAAAAAATACGAGTCATCTTAAATGTTTTTTAAATAGTTGATAGGTTTTTTACATAGAAAGCGTATTAATAGACAGGTACCGAATCGTAAATGAAGGAGGGATTGAATTGAAAATATCTGATGAAAATGTTGTACAACAAATAAAACTCAGAAACGAAAAAACCATTAGCTATCTTGTAAAAACTTATGGTGGGCTACTAAATGGAATTATTCGTAGGTATTTGAATGGGAAAGAACAGGATATAGAGGAATGCTTTGCAGATGTGTTAGTTTCGATTTGGTTCCATATTGATTCCTTTGATTCATCAAAAAATGAGTTTAAGCAATGGATTGCAGCAATTGCCAAGTATCGCGCCATTGACTATATAAGAAAATCTGAAAAAACAAAGCAGCACGTTAGTAGTAACTTTATTTTTGATGAGCGTAGTTTGAATTCACAAAATGAAAATATAAATGAATTAGATTTATCTAGTTTACTGAGTAAATTGAACGATACTGAACGTGCAATATTTGAAAAGTATTATGTACAAGGTGTACCAACTGAAGAGATTGCAACTGAATTTCAAGTTAAGCAATCTTGGGTCTACAATAAGCTTTCGAGAGGAAGAAAAAAATTAAAAAGCATATTATTGAAAGGCGAGGTGTAATGATGATGTCCATCTTTAAAGAATTAAATGAAGTAAAATTAGACGTAAATGAATTGGAAGAAATACCGATGTCACAGATTCAACAAAGACGTATTTTAAAGAATGTACACCAAAAAATTCAATCACAAAAACGAATGAAACGTAAAAAGAAGAGACATTTTTTAGCGATGACTGCTACTTTTTTAGTTACTTCAATTATTACATTAAATGTTGCTTTTCCAACCTTTGCAGAAAAACTAACTTCCATTAAAAACATATTTGAAATATTCGTGAATAATGACCGCTATATATTTGAGAATTTTGAAGAGTTTTCAACTGATATTGGGGTAACAAAAGAAAGTAACGGGGTTAGTATTACTGTAACTAACGCGGTTTATGATAAAGAATATATTACAATTGCTTATACGATAAAAAGTGAAAAAGATTTAGGTTTAAGACCTGTATTACGGGGAGATTTGGTTGTTGATGAATATGGAGACCCTTATAAAAATGGTCACAGCCAAAGCTTTATAGTTGAAAAAATAAATAACAATGAATATGCCGTCTTATCTATAAATGAAGTATTAGGTTCTAAACCAGATTCAATTCAATTTACATGGCAAGGAAAAGATATTATCGATTTAAGCAGTGTTAATCACGTATCTGGCGAGTGGTCTTTTGCATTTTCTTTAAATGCACTCGAAAGCAAGGTAACTAAATTGGATTCCAATAATGTAAAAACAACCGATACTGGTGTAGAAATAAATGGTGTAAAAATGACTGAATCACCAATTTCCACAACTATTTACCTTTCAGAAAAAGTTGATGAACGTCTCATATCAAAAGAAGAAAAAGAATTGAGAGTTGCCCTTATTGAATATTTAGTGTCCGATAATCTTGGAAACAAACATAAGTTTATTCATTATAGAGATATTGGACATAGTACGGATTTCCATGTAAATACGAGAAGCAATCCTAGAATTACGATAAGTGAGATTGATGAGGAAGCTGAATACCTCGAAATCACTCCGATTATTAACGTTTATAAAACAACGAATCCTAGTGGAGGTGCTCTTGAACCTATAATGAAGCCTTATAGCATTGAACCTATTCAAATTCCCTTAATAAAATAGGACATACTATCCTTAGTCATATATAAGAAAATGCGATTCTTTAATAAAGGAATCGCATTTTTATTACCTATTGTTCTTGTATAAACACCACTTGATCATATCCACATTCATGACAAACCATCAAATGAGGACAAATTTGATCTTTTGCTGTATTCGGATAACCATCGCCCATTTTGACAGTTTCCTCATCGTTATAATGGCCATAAACATCTAAATAGTCGGACACCTTTCCCCCATCCTTTAATCGAACTCTACATTTTGGGCATTCTCTTTCTATTTCTTCTAAAGCATTACATATTGGACAAATAGCCATGAGCACGCTCCTACTTTTTAATTTACTATCCATCTTGTACAATAAATTTTTCTAATATGCCCCTTTGTTCTAATAGCACACACATTTTTCTAATACAATAATGACCAAACTAGGCCAATTACTCGAATTCATGAAAAATATTTATTGTAATAGGCGTTCACCATCTATCTTTTCTCTCCATATCGTATACAAAAAGGAAAAGAGGTAGAGTATGGGAATCGAATTAACCGCGCTCCATTGGATATATGTTGCATTTATCGTACTCATTATTATCTTTATGGTAAGGCGTCTCGATACAACAATAATTAGTATTTTGGGGATTTTCGTCCTTTCTTTTGTTGCAACAGGAAACCTTACTGCTTCGATTAGTGGCGTCTTTAATAGCTTTATTTATGCTATTACCGAACTTTTATCTACCATTTTAATCATTTCCATTATCGTTGCGATGAGCCGTGTACTAACTAAAACGGGTATTAATGAAGTAATGATTGCACCTTTTACTAAAATTATTAAAAATCCTTCACTCGGTTTTTGGACCATTGGGCTATTAATGATGGTCATTTCTTGGTTTTTCTGGCCATCACCAGCTGTTGCACTACTAGGAGCAGTTTTATTACCAGTTGCAATACGCGCTGGACTACCCGCGCTTGGGGTGGCGATGGCAATGAACTTATTTGGTCATGGAATTGCTTTATCAAGTGATTTTGTTATTCAAGGGGCACCGAAACTGACAGCAGATGCTGCAGGAATTCCGGTAAGTGATGTAGTAACAGCTAGCATACCGCTTGTCATTACAATGGGCGTTGTAACAACAATTGTCGCCTTTTTCTTCTTAAAACGAGATATGAAGCAAGGTAAATTAGCGTTGGTCGGAACGTATGATAATGGCATTGATCAAGAAGAGACAGAAAATTTATTGTCAACGGGACAGAAAAAAATCTTTGCCCTGTTAATTCCAGTTGCCTTCTTATTAGACGTCGTGGCAATGACACTCTTCGACCTTCAAGGTGGAGACGCAACAGCTTTAATAGGTGGAACATCGGTATTTATTTTACTTCTGCTTTGCATTGTTGCCTATAAAAAGAAGGGCCTTGAACAATCAACTAACTATTTTATTAAAGGCTTCCAGTTTGGTTTTAAAGTGTTCGGACCCGTAATACCAATTGCAGCATTTTTCTATTTAGGCGATTCAGGCTTCCTCACAATTATAGGTAACCACCTACCTGATACTTCTCACGGAATCGTCAATGACCTTGGCGTTGCACTCGCTGCCTTAGTACCATTAACTACAGAAATTGCCGTTTTGACACTAACAGGTGTTGGCGCTATTACAGGGCTCGATGGCTCTGGTTTTTCAGGTATTTCATTAGTCGGCTCAATCGGTAATTTATTTGGTTCAGCTATTGGAGAAGGCACAGCAACATTAACTGCACTTGGTCAAATTGCTGCCATCTGGGTTGGTGGAGGTACACTTATTCCATGGGCACTCATTCCAGCAGCTGCTATTTGTAATGTTAGTCCATTCGAACTTGCTCGTAGAAATCTTGTCCCCGTTGTTATTGGATTAATTGTTACGACAATTGTCGCGATGATTATTATATAAATATGTTGGAAGCGTATACTGTTAAAAAATGCAATATTTATTGAAATAGTTCATAAAATCGTTAATGTTTATTTTACATTATCTTCAATAAATAATTCATTTAAATAAGATAGAATAAAAGTAACTACTACACTGTAGTTACTAACTTATTTGGAGTGATACAAATGAAAGCAGCTCGTTGGTATAAGGCAAAAGACATTCGTGTAGAACAAATTAAAGAACCACAAGTAACAGCTGGTCGCGTAAAAATCGAGGTCGCATGGACAGGGATTTGTGGTAGTGACCTTCATGAATATATTGCTGGACCAATATTTGTTCCAGTCCATGCACCACACCCAGTAAGTAAAGATGTTGCTCCTATCGTAATGGGACACGAGTTTTCAGGTACAGTTGTAGAAATTGGTGAAGGTGTTACATCCGTGCACATTGGAGATAAAGTTGTTGTCGAACCAATTCTTGCATGTGGTGAATGTAGAGCATGCAAAAAAGGAAAATATAATATTTGTAAGCATTTAGGCTTCCATGGACTATCGGGAGGTGGTGGTGGCTTCTCAGAATTTACAGTAGTTGATGAGCGCTGGGTACATAAAATGCCAGAAGGTCTAACATTAGAGCAAGGTGCTCTAGTAGAGCCAGCAGCAGTAGCCTTGCACTCTGTACGCTTAAGTAAATTAAAGGCTGGTGACAAAGCTGTTGTATTCGGGGTTGGTCCGATTGGTTTATTAGTTATCGAAGCGTTAAAAGTAGCGGGTGCCTCTGAAATTTATGCTGTAGAGCTATCTAAAGAGCGTGGGGCAAAAGCGTTAGAACTCGGGGCCACTGCAGTAATCAATCCCGCTGAAGAAGATGTTGTCGCTCGTATCCAACAGTTAACAAATGGAGGCGCAGATGTAGCCTTTGAAGTAACAGGTGTGCCTATTGTATTAAAACAAGCAATTGATTCAACTTCGTTTGAAGGCGAAACAATCATTGTTTCTATCTGGGAAAATGAAGCATCGATTCAGCCTAACAACATTGTCTTATCAGAGCGTAGCGTAAAAGGTATTATCGCATATCGTGATATTTTCCCAGCTGTTATGCACTTAATGACACAAGGCTACTTCCCTGCTGACAAACTTGTAACTAAACGTATCACACTTGATGAAGTTGTTACAGAGGGCTTCGAAACATTAGTAAACGATAAGGATCAAATTAAAATTTTGGTCTCTTCAAAATAAAAAATTTAAGTGACGAATCGTCCTATTCGGTTCGTCACTTTTTCCATTTTCGTGTAATATAGAACTGTAGGAGGTATTAATCATGAAAAATTTTCTATTAATCGCTGTAACATTCATACTTTCTTACTTAGGAATCCAATGGCTTTCTGGGCTGATTTTTACAAGTAGTTCAAGCGATGTGACTACTTCCGCAAGCTCTTTACAAGCCGCAGTTACCTTTGGTGGCGTAAACTACTTAAATGTATTTATTTACATAATTTTAGCGATGATTCTTACAGCTATCATTTTCTTCACGGTAAAAAGCAGACGTTCCATTTAAGAGAACATCTGCTTTTTGCTATTCCGAATTTACTTAAGTGGTCTTTCTTACTTTATACTGTCACTTTTGCTCTTTTTCCAAACAGCACTACAATTCCCCCAACAGCCAGTAACATGCTTGATACTAAAATCAAAAAACCATCCTGCGGGAACTTTTGTAAATAAAGCCCCCCTAAAAATGGACCACTCAAACTTCCTAAACTAAAGAAAATCCCACATAATAAATTGCCTGTTGGTAGCAATTCTTTTGGAGTTAAATCAGTCATATATGTAATCCCTAACGAAAACATTGAACCAACACTCATCCCTGCAATTAAGAAAATCAATGCGACAAGGATTTGTGAAGACTCTACCAAATTTCCAATGAAAAATAAAATACTGCCTCCAACTAAACCTGCAATTATAACTTTCCTGCGCCCGATTTTATCTCCTAATGCGCCGAGAGGAAATTGCATTGTTATCGCTCCAATCGAAAAGGCTGCTAAAATAATTGAAACAAATTCTAAATCAAACTCTTTTCGTAGAGCATACACCGGGAAAAGTGCATTTAATGACGATTCTAAAAAGCCATAAACAAATGGAGGTAAAAATGCAACCCATCCATATTTTATTGCAAGATTATAACGTGTAAATCCTGTTTCGTTTGCATCACCGACTAGCGCTTCCGGTTTTTCATTTTTCACAAAGAAAACAAGTGACCATGCTACTAGACATAATACAGAAGATACGATAAACGGTAAGCTTTCAGAAATTTTTACAAGTGGAACAAATAACGGACCAGCCGCGAAACCTAAGCCGAATGACATTCCATAAATCGACATACTTCTCCCTAATTTATGAGTTGGCGTTGTTGAAGTAATCCACGTTTGCGTAGAAAAATGTAAGGCATGATCACCAATTCCAATTAACATACGTAATACAAACCAAAACATAACACTCTTCCAAAATGGGAATAAAAATAACGAAAGGAATACGATAGCCCCACCAACAACAATAATTGGTTTGTAACCATATTTACGAAGGGGCTGCTCAATAAATGGCGAAATCAGTAAAGTTCCTATATAAAGACCTGTAGCGTTTAAGCCATTCAACGTAGAAGATACACCGTCCCCTTCAAAAATGACCGAAATTAGTGGTAATAACATTCCTTGTGAAAAACCTGAAATAGATACGATAATAACTAATATAAGGAATCTGCGTTGATTGTAACTCATAAATAATCTCCTTTTTAATTTCCGTACCATATCGTATCATAGCCCACTTTATCTTTGGTGAATTTTTTGCAAATACAAAAACCCTAGCTAACTTTATTTATAAAAGTTAACTAGGGTATCAAATTTCGCTTAATTCCATTTCGATTTGAATAAACTACTATCTCGGCAAATTCGCCGAAAACGTTTAAACTTCCTCCTTTCTTTCGTTTGCCAATCCATTGTTTTTCCGACCATCCCCCTTACTTGTTATTGAGTATTACTTTACCATACGGCTTCAATAATGTAAATATTAAAAATATACAGAATTTTAAAATAATTAATAGGCGCTAATTATTCTTTAAAATTGGAAAAGCGACAAAATACTTACCTATTTGACAACATTCCGCATGACGATTGCCCAATAATTGAAGTTACACTCATCCAACAAGTTCGCCATTAACTTTTTCCTGAAATCATAGTATAATGAAGGCATGTAAACCACAAAGGAGGGACATCCATTTTTTAGCCCGAAAAATGGCATATTATGAATCTAATTACAGACAAAGAACAACAAGTAATGTATTTAAAAGAACGTTTAGAAATCTTCCTTGAGGTATTAGACGCAATCGATCCAGAAACGACAGAATTAGAAGATATCGATAACTTAATTAAAATGATGGACGATTTAGAGCAAAAATTGGAACAATTCCAATCACGTGAAGAAATTGAATAAATTACAAAAGCAATGTTTTATTGAACATTGCTTTTTTCATTCTTTTTACAGCTTTTTCTATAAAAAGTCTTTATTTTATGTATTTCGATTCGGATTGATGTAAGCGCTCTTTTTTTTCTAAATTAAAAGAGTTATAATGTAAGATGGATTTTAGAAAGACACAACGCTTACTTAGTTGAGTAGTTGAAGTTCTTACTTATGTCGATTACACCTTATCGACGAAAAAAACACAGTATTTTTCTGGGGGGAAAAATAGAATGGCATACTTAGAAACTTTAGAAAAAAGTCTTTATTCTTTAGTAACTGAAACTTCTACGAACTTACCAAAAGACGTTCGTCGCGCAATTAAAGCTGCTAAAGAAGCAGAAAATGCTGGTACACGTGCAGCAATGTCACTAGACACTATTACTACAAATATCGTAATGGCTGAAGACAACGTATCTCCAATTTGTCAAGATACTGGTCTACCTACATTCAAAGTATATACTCCAGTTGGCGTTAACCAAATTGAAATTAAAAAAGCAATCCAATCAGCTATTGCAGCTGCAACTGGTGACGCAAAATTACGACCAAACTCTGTTGATTCATTAACTGGTAAAAACTCTGGTACAAACATCGGCGCTGGTCTTCCAGTTGTAAAGTTTGAACAGTGGGAAAACGACTATATCACAGTTAAGTTAATTCTTAAAGGTGGCGGCTGTGAAAATAAGAACATCCAATATTCTTTACCAACAGAATTAGAAGGTTTAGGCCGTGCTGGTCGTGACTTAGACGGTATCCGTAAATGTATTTTACATTCTGTATGGCAAGCACAAGGTCAAGGCTGTTCAGCTGGTTTCATCGGTGTCGGTATCGGTGGTGACCGCTCTGCTGGTTATGATCTTGCAAAAGAACAATTATTCCGTCATGTTGATGATGTGAATCCAATTGAAGACTTAGCAAAATTAGAACAATACATCGTTGAAAAATCAAATACATTCGGTGTAGGTACAATGGGCTTCGGTGGTGAAGCAACATTACTAGGCTGTAAAATTGGGGTAATGGACCGTTTACCAGCGTCATTCTTCGTATCTGTAGCGTACAACTGCTGGGCATACCGTCGTATGGCAATTGATATTAATCCAGAAACTGGTGAGATTATCAACTGGCATTATCAAGAAGGTGAAAAAATCACGTTCAAAGATGAAGAAAAAACAGCTTCTAACGATGACAACAAAGTAGTAGAGCTTGTTGCTCCAATTACAGAAGAAAAAATTCGTTCATTAAAAGTTGGGGACGTAGTAAAAATCTCTGGTCGTATGTACACTGGTCGTGACGCAATCCACCATCATTTAATCGGTGAAGGTGTAGAAGCTCCAGTAGATTTAGATGGACAAATCATCTATCACTGTGGTCCAGTAATGGCAAAAGACGAAGCTGGCAACTGGGTAGTAAAAGCTGCTGGTCCAACAACTTCAATTCGTGAGGAGCCATACCAAGGTGATATCATGAAAAAATTCGGTATTCGCGCGGTCATGGGTAAAGGCGGCATGGGTCCAAAAACATTAAAAGCATTAAACGAACACGGTGGTGTTTACTTAAACGCAATCGGTGGTGCTGCTCAGTACTACGCAGACTGTATCAAGTCAGTTGACGGCGTAGACTTAATGGAATTCGGTATTCCTGAAGCAATGTGGCACTTATCTGTTAAAGACTTCACAGCAGTTGTAACAATGGACTCTCATGGGAACTCATTACACGCTGATGTTGAGAAATCTTCTTTAGAAAAATTAGCATTGCACGCAGAGCGCGTATTCTAATATTTCTCATAACATAAAACGAGTAAAGCGACTCTCTCATATTTTTTGAGAAGAGTCGCTTTTTATAATCTATCATGTGCCCACTCCGCCCTTTTCAGCTGTATAGCTGTAGCACATTGAAATAATTTCCATTTTATTACTCAAATGATATAATTCATTATAAACTTTTTTAGTTACACTTTTTATAGGGGGATATTAATGTTACTTTTTTATTTAAAAATTTTTACCGGTGCAATATTCATTTTCTTTTCCCTACTCTTTAGCATTAAGTATCAGTATAAGCGTAGCTTTACCGTTGCAAGTATTTATACACTATACACCATTTTCATGGCACCTTATGCAACACTATATTACTTTTATATATTTATAGGCATAATGCTATGGCTCCTTGGTCTAGCGTCTTACTTTCAGCGTAGTAAATATGAATATAATCAATAAAATAAGCTGTTGGAACTAAAACTATTCCAACAGCTTATTTTTTATTGTACTAACGGAGCCTTATCCGCAGGTTCATTGTAAATCTCTGTATCTAGCTCATTTGTTGCGCGACTTGCAACAACACCTGAAACCATAGATCCACTTACATTCAATGCTGTGCGTCCCATATCGATTAATGGCTCAACCGATATTAATATACCTGCAAGGGCAATTGGTAAATCCAATGCAGATAATACGATGATGGCTGCGAACGTTGCACCACCACCAACACCAGCTACCCCAAATGAACTAATGGCAACAATTAAAATTAACGTAGCAATAAATCCTGGTGATAGTGGGTTAATCCCTACTGTTGGAGCAATCATAACAGCTAGCATCGCTGGATAAACTCCGGCACATCCGTTTTGACCAATTGATAAACCAAATGATCCAGCAAAGTTAGCGATACCATCTGGTACACCTAAACGCTTTGTTTGTGTTTGAATATTTAATGGTAAAGTACCCGCACTAGAGCGTGATGTGAAAGCGAATAATAGTGCCTCTGCTGTTTTTTTCACATATGTGACAGGGCTTAAACCAGTTAAAGCAACAATCACTAAATGTAATAAGAACATCGAGATTAATGCAACATATGAAGCTAATACGAATTTACCTAAATCCATAATTGCACCAAAATCACTTGTTGCCACTGTACGTGCCATAATTGCAAGTACCCCATATGGCGTTAAACGTAAAACGATACGCACAACTCCCATAATAAGACCGTAAAGTGCGTCTACACCTTTTTTCACATTCGTTGCAGTTTCTTCCTCTTTACGACGAAGCGTTAAATAACTAAAACCTAAAAATGCGGCAAATATTACAACACCAATTGTTGATGTTGCACGGGAACCTGTAAGGTCAGCAAATGGATTTGCCGGGAACATCGATAAAATTTGATCTGGTAAAGTGGTTACTTCTGCTGATCGTTCAACCATTGATTCTCCTCGGGCTACTTCTGCATCCCCTTGCATAATTTGTGATGCATCTAAATCAAATGCTACAGTAGCAGCAATCCCCAATCCTGCCGCAACCGCCGTAGTACCGATTAAGACTGATAAAATAATAGCAGCAGATTTACCAAATTTTTTACCAATTGTTACTTTCGTAAAGGCAGCCAATATCGAAATAAATACTAAAGGCATTGCAATCATTTGCAATAACTTCACATAACCCGTTCCGATAATGTTATACCACGGCACTGTTTCCGTAATTGTCTCTGAGCCTACCCCATATGAAAATTGTAGCCCTATCCCAAGTAAAATTCCTAAACCTAAAGCGATGAAAACACGATTAGAAAATTTTACTTGCTTTGTATTTAAAAAGTATAAAAAAGCAATTAAGCCCAGTAATACTAAAACATTGAATAAAACAAGCCAACTCATTCAAATTCCTCCTAAGTAAATTGTACATTAATATTACCTCATAATTCCTATTAGTCAAGTAGGCATTATAGACTTTATTATTATTTCCTTAATATTTACAAATCGAAACATTTAGATTATAATCATTATAAATAAAAAATAATTATAATCTAATTGAAACTAATTATCAGTTGATTCGACAATGATATTCATTATCAAGGAGGTACTTATGACAAATTCTAATCGAGAAAATTTATCATTAAATGAGAAAATAAGTGAACACAAAGAATTAATTGCAGCGCTTGTGGCGGGCTTTATTATCCTATTAGCTTGGCGAATCGAATCTTCAGGTCAAATAACTGCCGCTACTATAGCTTACTTAACAGCTTTTGTTATTGGTGGTTATGCTAAAGCAAAAGAAGGTATCCTTGACACAATTGAAAACAAATCATTAAACGTAGAAATTTTAATGATTTTAGCTGCAATAGGTTCTGCTATTATAGGATATTGGACTGAAGGTGCTATTCTTATCTTTATATTTGCACTCAGTGGAGCACTTGAAACATATGCAATGAATAAAAGCCATCGTGAAATTTCTTCTTTAATGGAGTTACAGCCTGAGGAAGCTTGGTTAGTACGTGGTGGATTTGAACCAATCAAGGTTGCCGTTAGTGAACTAAAAGTTAATGATCATATTTTAGTTAAGCCTGGTGAACTTATTCCAGCAGATGGAACGATTTTTAACGGGGTTTCAACAGTTGATGAGGCCGCTATTACCGGGGAATCAATGCCGATTACTAAAAATAGTGGAGATGAAGTGTTTGCCGGTACGGTAAATTTAAATGGCGTATTAACAATAAACGTCACAAAGCCTAACTCTGAAACACTTTTCCAAAAAATTATTACACTCGTACAATCAGCTCAAAGTGAAAAGTCACCATCTCAACAATTTATTGAGCGTTTTGAAGGAGTTTATGTGAAGGTAGTTTTAATTGTTGTTGCTCTTATGATGTTCCTTCCTCACTATTTACTAGGTTGGGACTGGACTACTACTTTTTATCGTGCAATGGTACTTCTAGTTGTTGCATCCCCATGTGCACTTGTTGCAGCAATTATGCCAGCTACTCTTTCAGCTATTTCAAATGGTGCGAAAAACGGGATTTTAGTTAAAGGTGGCGTTCATTTAGAACATTTAAGTGTGCTACGAGTACTTGCAGTTGATAAAACTGGGACATTGACACAAGGTACACCTGTTGTTACAGATTTCATCGTTCGAGAAGACTTAAAAAAAGAAGAAACATTAGCACTTATTGCTGCGATTGAAGGTCAATCGAATCACCCACTTGCACAAGCAATTTCAAAGTATGCAAAAGAGCAAAATGCAATAAAACCTTTAGTCGTTACAATTGAAGATGTTCCCGGATATGGCATGAAGGCTGAAATGGCTGGTAATCATTATTCAATTGGGAAGCCAGATTTTGTAGGAAAGGACGAGGCACTTTCGTTTGCTAATGGTGCACTTCAACAACTAGCTACTGAAGGAAAAACGGTCGTCTTTTTAAAAGATGAAAAAGGCATCGCTGCACTTGTTGCAATGAAGGATGTCGTTCGAGAAGAAGCAAAAAAAGCAGTAGCACTTTTAAAAGAGCTTGGTATTGATGTAATGATGCTTACAGGTGATAATGAAACTACTGCAAGAGCTATTGCTAAAGAAGCTGGTGTAACAAACTATGTAGCAGAATGTTTGCCTGAAACGAAAGTAACGCACATTAAAAACTATAAAGCAACGTATGAACATGTCGGAATGGTTGGCGATGGTATTAATGATGCGCCTGCGTTAGCAACTGCTTCTGTCGGTATTGCAATGGGTGGTGGTACAGATGTTGCCCTCGAAACAGCCGATGTCGTTTTAATAAAAAATGATCTTTCTAAAATTGCTTATGCAGTGAAGCTTTCACGTAAAATGCAAAGAATCGTTAAACAAAATGTTATTTTCTCTTTATCTGTTATTGCACTACTTATTATTTCAAACTTCTTCCAAGCGATTAGTTTACCACTTGGCGTAATCGGCCATGAGGGAAGCACTATTTTAGTAATAGTAAACGGCTTACGTATGTTAAGTAAAAATGTATAAAGTAACACCCCGAAATATTTAAATTTTCGGGGTGTTTTTTGAAATTTATAAAATATAAAAATATTAAACTAAAATGAACCATAAAATCATTGTTACTAGAATTGTTGTTACACCCATTAGTAATGTCGCCATTGTTTGTGCTTTATACGCATCGGTTACCTTCATACCACTGTATTGAGTAATGACCCAGAAGAAGCTATCATTGACATGACTTACTGTCATTGCACCTGCACCAATAGCCATTACAACTAATGCTAACGGTACCGCCCCTTCAATACCTAGTGTTGGTAACATTGGAGCAATTAATGATGACGTTATTACTAATGCTGCTGTTGATGAGCCTTGTGCTGTTTTAAGCGCGGCACCAATTAAGAACGGTATTAATAAGAAGAAAGCTCCCGTTGCTAATGCCCCTAAATCCATTTGCTGTAATTGATCACCAACGCCGGTATTTTTAATTACTGTACCAAATGCCCCACCAGCACCCGTAATTAATAAAATCGGTGCTGCTTCTTTTAATGCTTCCCCAATCCAATTAGATAATGTTTCTTCTGTCATTTCAGGTAATAGGAAAAACGCTGAGAATACCCCAAGTAATAGCGCCACAGTTGGTGAACCTAAAAAGCGGAAAAACACATTTAATGCTGCTTCTGGATCACCTACTAAAGCTGCTACCGACCCTAACCCAATTAATATGATAGGTAAAACGATTGGTAAAAACGCTTTAAAAGTTGAAGGCATTTTACCAAAGGACTTAATAATCTCATCATAATCTAATGTTGGTTCATCATCTGCAGGTACACGAATTTTAGATGCTACTTTTGTAGCCCATATATACCCAACAATAGTCGCTGGAATCGCAACAATTAAACCAATTAAAATAATCGTACCTAAGTAATCTGCCGCACCAATATTCCCCGCAGCTGCAATTGGGCCTGGCGTTGGAGGCACTAGTACATGAGTGGCATAAAGCCCCGTAGCTAATGCTACTGCCATCGATGCAATTGTTACTTTCGCTCGTTTTGCAAGCGCTTTCTTTAAACTTGTCAATATAATATAGCCTGAGTCACAAAATACAGGAATTGAAACAATATAACCGATTATTGACATAGCAAGCTGTGGACGCTTTGGACCGATAAAACGTAATACAACCTCCGCCATACGATAGGCAGCACCTGACTTCTCTAATATAACTCCTATAATCGTCCCCGCAACAATGACAATTCCGATACTCGTCATTAATCCGCCAAAGCCGGTATTAATACTTTCTACTACTGTTAATAATGGCATTCCTGCCGCAATTCCTACAAAGAACGAACTAATGAGTAATGCTAAAAAAGGATGAAGCTTTAACTTCGCAGTCGCAAAAACGATAAATAATACCCCTAACAAAATAATGAAAAATAACATTTCCCCCAACCCCTTTATATAAATTTATTAACTAATTGTTCCACTTTTTTTTCTAAGTAATATGCTGGCCGTGTTATTGATTTCTCCAAAGAAACGTCTTTATTTACAATACTTTCAACATGAATAAAAAATTCTTTTAATAATGGCACACTGCTCATTTCAACAGATCCAGAAAGTAAAATTGTCGGTACTCCCCCTTCTTTCGCTAAAGTTGCTACCCCAATAGGTGCTTTCCCAGAAAGTGTTTGCATATCCGATCTTCCTTCACCAGTTATAACAAAGTCAGCATGTTGAATATGTTTCGTAAATTCCACAGCATCTAATACGACATCAATCCCCCGTTTGAACTGACTTGGGAAAAAGGCCATAAATGCAGCACCGATTCCTCCCGCAGCTCCGGCCCCTGCACAATTCTGCAATGCCATTTGTGTATGTTCTTCAATTTTTAAACCATACATTTTTAAGCTATCGTCAAATAATTGAATTTCCTCTTGTTTAACCCCCTTTTGTGGACCAAATATAGTAGTTGCACCATTGGGTCCAACTAACGGATTATTCACATCGCATGCAACAATAAATGTACTTTGTTCAATCCGTTCATCAAAATTCTTAGTCTCAATTTGCTTAAGTGAATTTAATTGCCATACATCACTTGTAATTTCGCTTCCGTCATGACTATAAAATTTCATGCCTAGAGCTCTTAATAAACCTAATCCGCCATCATTTGTAGCGCTCCCACCAATACCTATAATAAACTTTCGATATCCTAAATTTAAGGCTCTTGTAATAAGTTGACCTGTTCCATAGGTAGTAGCAAATCGAGGGTTTTTCTCATCTTCATTAATAAGTGTCAAACCAGATGCTTTTGCCATTTCAATAAGGCAAGTTTCCCCATCACCTAGTATTCCGAACGTTGCTTCAACATTTTTTCCTAATGGATTTTGAACAACTGTCGTTAAATATTCCCCATCTGTTGCTTGAATTAATGCATCTAACGTTCCTTCTCCCCCATCTGCTATCGGCAAACAAATGGTTTCAATTGAATCATTTATTTTTTTAATAGTTCGACTAATGATTGTTGCGACTTCATATGAAGTTAGTGATCCTTTAAAAGAATCTGGACTAATTACGATTTTCATTAAATCCCCTCTTTACAAAAAATCATTACGCTTTGTTATTAAAGCGCTTACAAAGATTATAGTGTCAAAATTCTGAATTTACATTATACTCAATGTATATATTTCAATTTTTTTTAAATTTATAATTATACGGAGTGTATAAAATGATTACTTATAAACTTGCAAATGAAATTGTTGAGCAAACAATGCTACGACTTCATCGCAATGTAAACGTTATAAATATCGATGGCATAATTTTGGCGTCTGGCGATAAAGAACGTATTGAAAAGGTTCATGAAGGAGCCAAAGCTGTAGTATCTACTAAACAACCGCTCATTATTACGACCGAGAATATTAAAGAATATCCCCAAACAAAGCCGGGTATAAATTTACCGATATTATTTCAAGATGAGATTGTTTGTATCATTGGAATAACGGGTGAGGTAGATGATGAGTTAATAAATATATCCTCTCTTGTCCAATTAACAGTAGAAGTTATGGTGCACCAGGCGTTAATTGAATCTAAAAGTGAATGGCTAAGAAAAATGAGCGTCCATATTTTTGAGGAATTAATTAGTGGCACTCCTGTTCAAGGTTTATTAAAGGAACAAATGAAAAAATTAGGGATTCCTTTTGAAGCTCCTTACTGTGTACTCTTATTAAAGGCACAGCAAAAATCTGGCTCACATCGTACACTTATTCAGTATTTAGAAGATTTCTTTTACAATCAGCCAGTCCTCTATGGTCATTTTCAATTGAATGAGTATTATGTATTAGCGACGGAAATTAGTGATTATTCTTTATTGAAAATGATGGATGCTTTTAGTACTTTTATATTCAATAAATTTGATATTGAAATTGGTGTTGGGAAAATTGTTAATCAGCTAGATGAGCTACCAGAATCATATAGAACTGCTCAATTGGCAATGCACCACTGTCACAAAAATTGTAAAATAACTTATTTTAAAGACATCGAAATTTATTCACTATTTCAAACAAAGCCCGCTAATGACTATAGTTTGAAATTATTAAATTTGCTCGAGCCGAAACTAATTGAAACGTTACAGATTTTTTTACATAATAACTTAACTCTCATTTCAACTGCTGAACAACTCCATATCCATCGGCATACATTGACGTATCGACTTTCTCAAATAAAACAAAAAACGGGTTTAAATCCACATAACTTTCAAGATGCGATTAAATTTCAAATTGCACTTTGGAATCGTTCAATTAATAATTCTTAGAATTAAATTAGAATTAAAAAAGGAGATACTCTGTAAAATGTGAACTGAACCCTATTTTGTAGACAGTTTAATAAAAAACAAGATAGCCATTTAATTAGGCTGCGATTAGATGACTTCGGTAACTCGCCGGAGTCATCTTTTTTAATGTCCATTGCTTTCTTGTGTGGTTGTAATGCGTGATATAGTCAATGACTTGTGTATGTAGCTCCGTGAAACTTTCAGCTTCATGATAATCGACTTCATCTTTAAAATGACCAAAGAACGATTCCATTGGCGCATTATCTAGACAGTTTCCTCGACGTGACATAGATTGTTTTAACCCCATGTCTTTCACAAGCTTCTGAAATCCTGGATGCGTATAATGAAACCCCTGATCCGAATGAATCATTGCTTCCGGATGAAGATTCCCATCCAAATGATGTTTTAATTGTTCAAGTGTTTCATAAACAATCGACAATTTAAGAGTAGTAGCTAGTTTATACGCAACGATTTCTCTTGTTGCGACATCTTTTACACATGATAAATAAGCCGTACGGCCACCCTTATATTGGAGATAGGTAATGTCTGTTAAGAAGACTTTTCCTGGCTCGTCTTGTTTGAATGCCCGATTTAAGTAATTTGGAATTTGACGATGTGCTTCATTCGCTTTTTCTATAAGTCGATAAGGATTGGCACGACGAACCTTCGCATACAAATTAAATTTACGCATCAATCGAAGAATTTTTTTATGGTTCATCGGTTTCCCTAATTGGTCCACCAGTTCCATATAAAACCCTCGATAACCAATTTTGCCTTTTGCTTCATCATAGATTACTTTTAGTAAAAGATAATCTTGATAATCAGCTTCTTCACGTAATGAATGTTTCTCCATATTTTGTCGCCATTTATAGTAACCACTCGAGCTGACATTTGCTACTTCACAAAGATACCGTGTCATATTTTTGAGTTGAAATAATCGAATCGTTT
Organism: Solibacillus sp. FSL R7-0682; assembly: GCF_038005985.1. NCBI lineage: Bacteria > Bacillati > Bacillota > Bacilli > Caryophanales > Caryophanaceae > Solibacillus > Solibacillus sp. FSL R7-0682. The sequence continues at coordinate 532,213 of NZ_JBBOUI010000001.1, read as the reverse complement.
CACTGATTGCTTGATATTTTTCTTTGGGTGTTAAAAACGATTCTTCTTCGCCTGCCTTTCCATTTCGTCGAGCTTTTTTAAGAGCGCTAGCTCTGCTTCCAATAGACGAATACGAGCTTCTGCTTTCTCTAACTTTTTATCAGCTGATAATTTTTCGGCACGTGGGCGACCTGTACTGCCTTTTCCACGACGCTCTTGTGTAAAACCATCCTCACCGTATGTTTGATAAATTTTCTTCCACCTATGAACAGCACTTTGAACTTTTTTAATCCCGATGATTTCTAAATCAAAGCCTGCAGCTTTGAAGATTTCGGTAGGCCCTTTGCCTTTTAGATTTTCTTGAACAGCTTTTAATTTGAAAGCTACTGTATATTGAATAGATCGATCGGTTATCAAAACGACATTTGGATTCTGTTCAATTTGTCGACGTTGATGTTCGTTAAAAATTATTTTACTCATGATGTTCTCCCGTTCTTAAATCGTATGGTCAGTATAACGGGGATTTCTAGGAATGAAAATAGAAAAAACCCCGAATAGGTCACTTTTTTCTAAAGTGTCTACTATTCGGGGTTCAGTTCAATGACTTACAGAGTATCTCTTTTTTAAAATACAGGTGTTTTTCGAGATTCCTTACTTATTTTCGCTAGTTGTCTTCGTTGGAAAGTCGCATTGAGCAATCCACCAAATATTAAAATCATGCCGGTAAAATACAACCATAGCATCAGGATAATTACCCCACCTATACTACCGTATGTCGAACTAAAATTACCGAAATTATTAATATAAAAAGAGAACCCATATGTTAAGGCTAGCCATCCACTCGTAGCTAAAACTGTACCGGGAAATACACTAATAATGGTTAAGCGTGGATTAGTGTTTGGTACAATCCAATACATTGCCGTTAACACGATAAAAATAAGTAATGGTGGGGTAAGCCATCTAATGAAGTTCCACACACTTTCCAATGATCCGTTCACACCTAAATAATCAAATACTACGTTGCCTAGTAGTTGACCGAATATAGGGAGTACAAGAGCAGTTAAAATAATGGCAACTAAAGCAATCGTGAAAAATAAAGACCACATACGGTTTAAGATTCCTGCTCTTCCCTCCACATCATACGCACGATTTAACGATTTTATTAAGGCGTCTACACCTCTTGAAGCCGACCAAATGGTACCTAAAATACCGATTGAAAGTAAGCCGCTATTATGATTATTTAAAACATCAATTAATGTACCTTCAATTAATCTATAAACTTCCTCAGGCATAATATCACTTAAAAAATAAAATATTTGCCCTTGCTCTAAGTTTAAAAATGGTAATAGCGTAACCATAAAAATAAGCATTGGGAAAAAGGATAATAAAAAGAAGTACGCAAGCTGTGCACCCATTCCCGTCATATCGACTTCTTTCGTGCGAAAAATTAAATCCTGAATAAATCCTTTTGGCGTTAAAATATCAATTGACGAAGGATCCGGAGCTACATAAGCTTTTATTAGTGTCAGCTTTTCATTTATAAATTTCTTTTGAATCATTTAGCCACCACCTTTTAGGTTATTAGCTGATGTTGTTATCCTTTTTTGTAAATGCTTCAACTGTTTCTGATACCATACTTTGAATTGTTGATGGTAATGTTTTTAAATCATTGCCATTTTGCATAAGTGATTGAACATTTTCATTTACTGAGCTATATACTGTCTGTGCTTGCTCTAGTTTGGTTTCAATCAATGACACTAATTCATCTCGATTTTCTGCATAGTATGTTACGGTTTCTTTTACTTTTTTCGTTGTCTCTACAGTGTGATCACGTGTATTTTTATCTAGCATACTAATTGCAGCCCCAACAACTGCTCCTATTGCAATAAACGGTAGTAATTTACTTTTCACTATATTCTCTCCTCCAGTACAATATTTTATATTCCCATTATAAATTTTTATAAAACTCTATATATTATCATTTTAGCCAAACTCACACCTTTTTGAAAGTATATGACTTATTAATGTATTGACAATGTGTAGCCGACATGAAATGATATTTCCGTATACTTTGAAAGGTAGGGCACAATATTATGGACTTATCCAACCCAACTCAAGAAAATGTCATTTATATGATTGAGCAAATTAAAGAAAAGCTTCGTATGGTAAATGTAGATGCAATGCAATCTGATGCCTTTGATGCAGAGAAATACGAAGATCTACAATATTTATTTGAAATGGTTATGAAACGTGATTCCTTCAGTCCTAGTGAAATGAATGCTATTGTCGATGAGTTACGTTCACTTCGCAAATAACTATATGTATAAAAAGGAGCTATCCACAATTGGACAGCTCCCTTTTTTCGACTAAATTTCCTAGGAAATAATTATTTTTGCAGTTCGACAGCGATTTTCGCGCCTACTCGAGCATTGTTTTTCACAAGCGCAATATTTGCTTCTAATGATTTGCCTTCTGTTAATTCTTTTACTTTACCTAATAGGAATGGTGTTACGTTTTTACCTGCAATTCCTTGTTCTTCTGCTTCTTTTAATGCATTTTCAATGATGCCATTAATGAAGCTCGCTTCCATTGAATCTTCTTGTGGAATTGGGTTTGCTACTAATGCACCACCTCGTAATCCTAAATCCCATTTTGCACGTAAAATTGCAGCCATTTCTTCTGCTGAATCTGCACGGAAATTAACTGAAAAATCACTCTCACGTGTATAGAATGCTGGTAAAGAATCTGTTTGGTAGCCAATTACCGGCACACCTTTTGTTTCTAAATATTCTAGTGTAAGTCCGATGTCTAAAATTGATTTTGCTCCTGCACAAACTACTGCAACATTTGTCATGGCTAGTTCTTCTAGGTCAGCTGAAATATCCATTGTTGTTTCAGCTCCACGGTGAACACCGCCAATACCGCCTGTTACGAATAATTCGATATCTGCTAGTTCAGCACAAATCATTGTTGCTGCTACAGTTGTTGCACCAATCTTTTTCGTCGCAAGTAAATAACCAATATCTCGACGAGAAGCTTTTGCTACCCCTTGTGCATTACCGAACATTTCTAATTCCTCATCTGACAATCCGATTTTGATTTTACCATCGATAATTGCAATTGTCGCTGGTACGGCACCCCCATCACGAATAATTTGTTCTACTTCACGAGCCGTTTTCACGTTTTGTGGGTAAGGCATACCGTGTGAAATAATTGTTGATTCTAGAGCAATAATTGGTAAGCCTTTCTCTTTTGCCTCTAATACTTCTTGTGAATATGATAAATATTTTTCCATTATAAGTTCCTCCACTCAGATAAGTTTTGTTTTGTTAAATCCATACGAACCGTTTTATCAGATTGCAACGTTTTCGATGCACTTATTAAACCAAGTTTTACTGCCTCTTCAATAGATTCGTTGTTTAAAACCCCATGTAAAAATGCACTAACAAAAGCATCGCCCGCTCCTGTTACATCAACGATTTGGGAAGTTCTCATCGCTTTATAATGTGTAATCTTCTCTTCATGACCAACCATGACACCATTTTCTCCGAGAGTTAAAAGAACTGATTTTGCACCTTTCAAATGCAATTGTTGGATCGCCTTTTCATATTGACTAAAAGAAGTGAGCTCCATATTTAAGTACGTTTCAGCCTCATCACGATTACAAATAAAATAGCTTACACCATTTAAATCTGTTGGCATGTGTACCATTTTTGGTGATGATACTGGCACGATTACAAATGGGATATTGCGTTGACTCGCAAAGTCCTTTGCATATTGTACAGTTTCAGCTGGACAATTTAAATCAATGACAATACAGCTTGCCTTTTGCAAAATAACTTCGTGTTTTTTTAATAGCTCTGGTGATAATTGATTATAAATAGACATGTTCGCCATCGCGATAACAAGCTCACCATGCTGGTCAAGAATCGCTGTATAAGAACCTGTTTTTTCATCTTTGAGCTTGTCTACTAGCTCAAAGTTCATATAGGCTTTGCTATGTTGCTCGATCAATACACCATCATGATCATCACCTATTGTTGTTAATAACGATATACGATTCCCTAAACGCCCTAAGTTTTCGGCAATATTTCGTGCAACACCACCGACACTTTCAGAAACCTTTGCCGGATTTGATGTACCTAATTGTACATTTCCAACAATCGAAAATTTGCGGTCAACATTTGCACCACCAATTGCAATAATTTGATTCTTTTCTGGAAGCACATAAGCACGACCAATAATTTCGCCACGTTTTATTAATGTTGAAATCATATTCGCCAAAGCTGACCTCGACATACCAAGCTGCTCAGCCATTTCTTGTTGTGACAAATATGGATTTTCCTGAATCAATTGAAAAACTAGTTTTTCCTTTTCATTCAATAGACTCACCTCGATTCGAACATTTGTTTATAACTATAAACTTTTGTTTGATTAATGTCAAAAGAAATCTCGCAAGCAAATTTGCTCACGAGATATTATTAATCGACAATTACTTCTCCATCTTCTGTAACACGCGGCTGAACAAGAACTTCTACACGGCGATTTTTCGCTCGACCCTCTTCTGTGTCATTTGTTGCGATTGGATGAAATTCTCCATAGCCTTTAACACTGAAATATTTTGAATCCAGCTCTTCATTCCCTGCTACAACTTCTTTCATAAAGTTAACTGCACGCATGACAGATAGATCCCAGTTCGAATCAAATTCATTCGTACTAATTGGAACATTATCTGTATGTCCTGTAATTACGATGTTGCGCGGTGGATTAAACATTAGTAATTGTGATAATTCATCAGCAATTGATTCATATTCACTTTTTACATCTGCTTTCCCCATATCAAATAGCACACTATCACGAATCGTAATAAGTAGCCCTTCTTCTGTCATTTGCGTTTCGAATTGCTTCTCTAATTCATTAACCGCAATAAATTCATCAACACGATCCTGAGTTTCTTTTAAACGCTCTTGGTCTTCAATATATTGTGATGCGCCTTTTTGAATCTCAGTAGTAGTGCTATCAGGCGTTTGAATAATAGCTGGGTTGTCCATTACGCCTGTCCCACCTGAAAATACCTCATTGAATACAGCAGACATCTCTTCTAATTTCTGTTGATCTACTGAACTCGAAGCAAAAAGTACGATAAATAACGCTAATAATAAAGTTAAAATATCTGCATAAGGAACTAACCAAGACTCATCCACATGTTCCTCATGTTTTTTATGTCGCTTATGCTTCTTTGCCAAGGCCACCCGCCCCGCTTTCCGTAATTTGCTTACGCTCTTCCATTGTTAAGTAAGAAGCTAATTTTTGCTCAATTACGCGTGGTGCTTCACCTTCTAATACAGATAAAATACCTTCAATCATCATGCGCTTTTGCTTTACTTCAACAGCAGATTTACGTTTTAACTTGTTTGCAAATGGGTGCCATAATACATAACCTGTAAATATCCCAAGTAACGTTGCAACGAATGCTGCTGATATCGCGACACCTAATTTTGCAATATCTGTCATATCCTTTAATGCGGCAATAAGACCAACTACTGCCCCTAGTACCCCAAGTGTTGGAGCATATGTACCAGCCTGAGTAAAGATCCCTGCTCCACTCGTATGACGATCTTCCATAGCTTCTACCTCTTCCGTTAGTACGTCACGGATATAGTCAGCATTTTGACCGTCAATTGCTAATGTAAGACCGTTCTTTAAGAATGGATCTTCAATTTCAGCTGCTTTGCTTTCTAAAGCTAATAAACCTTCACGACGTGCTAAATCAGCCCATTGTGAGAACATTTTAATTAGCTCAATATCACTTGCAAGTTTTGTTTCTGTAAATAAAATTTTAAAAAGCTTAGGAACTCGTTTTAATTCCTTCATAGGGAAGGCAATTGTTACTGCAGCAATCGTACCAAAAATGATAATTAATATTGCCGCTGGGTTTAATAATGCATCAGGAGTTACACCTTTCAAAAACATCCCTACTAATAGGGCTACGAAGGCAATAATTATCCCGACAACTGATGAAATATCCATATGTAATACCTCCAAATACTCTGTCTTTTCTTATTTCGGTCTATTTAACTTTTTATTAACTTCCTATACACTAGTATATAGACAAAAATTTAAATTTTCGATGCGTTATTGGAGGTTTTTACTATTTTTGATTATAATGTATCAAAAATTACAAAATTTTTAATTTATTTATTGGAGGAATGATTCAAATGAACCTAAATTTTGATGAAAATTTAAAGAAGTATGCTGAATTGGCAGTGAAAATCGGTGTAAATATTCAACCAAATCAATATTTATATATTGCTGCATCTATTGAATCAGCACCATTTGTTCAAGTTGTTACAAAAATTGCATATGAAAATGGTGCAAAAAATGTATTCGTAGATTATTCGGATGATCAAGTAACTCGTACTCGCTACGAGTTGGCTCCAGAAGATTCATTTGACTTCTTCCCACAATGGAAAATCCAAGAGCGTGAATGGTTAGCTGAGCAAGGTGCTGCATTTATGAGCATCGTTTCACAAAGCCCTGATTTACTATCAGGTATCGATTCGAACCGGATAGCTACATTTCAAAAGGCTGCTGGTATCGCACTTAATAAATACCGACAATATGTACAATCAGATAAAATTAGTTGGACAGTTATTGCAACGCCTTCTAAACAATGGGCAAGTAAGGTATTTCCTAACTTACCAGAAGATCAGCAAGTAGATGCGCTTTGGGATGCAATTTTCAAAGCAACACGTTCTGACTTAAATAACCCTATCGAAGCATGGGCAAAGCACAATGATAATCTTCACGAAAAAGTAGATTACTTAAATGAAAAGAAATATGCAAAATTACACTATACAGCACCTGGTACAGATTTAACGATCGAATTACCAAAAGGTCACTTATGGTGTGGTGCTGGTAGCGTTAATGAAAAAGGCGACGAATTTATGGCGAACATGCCGACTGAAGAAGTATTTACGGTGCCTCATAAAGACGGTGTAAATGGGTATGTTTCAAGTACAAAGCCGTTAAGCTATGGTGGTAATATCATTGATAAGTTTAAACTGACATTTGAAAATGGACGTATTATTAATGTTGAAGCGGAACAAGGCGAGGAAGTATTAAAAAATCTTGTTGCCACAGATGAAGGGTCTCACTATTTAGGGGAGGTTGCTTTAGTTCCTTTCCAATCACCAATTTCACAATCGAACATTTTATTCTATAACACATTATTCGATGAAAATGCTTCAAACCACTTAGCAATTGGAAGTGCTTATGCCTTCTGCTTAGAGGGTGGCAAAACAATGTCACGGGAAGAGCTTTTTGAAAACGGACTAAACCAAAGTATTACACATGTAGATTTCATGATTGGTTCAGAGCAAATGAATATCGACGGAATTACAGCAGACGGAAAAAGTGAAGCGGTATTCCGTAACGGAAACTGGGCATTTTAATTAACTGCCGATTTTCAATATGTCGACATAATTTCCATTTATTCTAAATTAATTACACAAATTCCCCTACAATGTTCCAATTACTTAGGTTATAATTTGGGTAATGATTCTTATTATTTAATAGAGAGGAGTTATTACGATGTTTGATCACCGTTATCCATTTTTATCTGACTACTATACGTTAGTACTCGGATTCTCAGTTGTAATTCTTGTATGCTTAATTTTATTCATCCAATTTTTACGTATGGGCTTAAAATCTCATGATGCTGTTGTCGTTGATTCAAAAGCAAATGCATTTGCACCAAACGAAAAATCCCTTGATGGTCACCATCATCATTAATTTTTTCACAACCGCTTAATAAGGCGGTTGTTTTTTTATCCTTATTTTACGTACTACTTCTTCCGAGTTAGACAACAATTCTTCTCATTAGTACCTATTTATTTGAATTATCTAAATTATATTTTAAAATAAATAATGTAACGAAAGGGGTTATGAATAAATGTCTTCATTAGAGGGAATTTTAGAGTATAATGAAAAATTCGTTGCTGAAAAGCAATACGAGGAATATTCAACAACAAAATATCCAAACAAAAAGATTGTAGTCTTATCATGTATGGATACTCGCTTAGTGGAATTACTTCCAAAAGCTATGAACTTACGTAATGGCGACGTCAAAATTGTCAAAAGTGCTGGGGCTATTGTTAATCATCCCTTTGGTGGTATTATGCGTAGTTTATTAGTTGCTGTTTATGAATTACAAGCAGATGAAGTATATGTAATTGGTCACTACGACTGTGGTATGAGCGCAGTTGATCCAAACTTAATGATTGAGCATATGCTTGAACGAGGCATTAAACAAGAAACAATTGATATTATTAATTATTCAGGCATGAATTTAAAGGAATGGCTACGCGGTTTTGGAGATGTAAAAACGAGTGTACAAAAAAGTGTAGATTTAGTTAAAGGTCACCCACTTATGCCATCAGGGGTTCCTGTTCATGGATTAGTGATTGATCCTTCAACAGGTAAATTAGATTTAATTACAAACGGTAACGAATAGTTTTTAGTATAAGTAAAGCAGAAGCGTAGCTATTTCATACGCTTCTGCTTTTTTTATACTCACTTTGTAACATGGCATACATATAATGATCCACCCATACACCATTAATAAATAAAAGTTCTCGCAATAATCCCTCTTGTTTAAACCCTGACTTTTCTAATACGCGCACAGATGCAATATTTTGTGGCGCAACATACGCTTCTACTCGGTGAAGATTCAACGTATAAAATGCAAATTGTAAAACAAGATTTACTGCCTCAGTTGCAATCCCACGCCCGACAAATTCTTTATCTAATGAATACCCAACAAAGCCACTTGAATACGGTAAACGTTTAATAGAGTATAGAGAGATATGTCCGATTAATTGCTCAGAATTCACATCATAGATTCCAAATGAAAACTCTCGATTTGATTGAAGAAGCTGTATACTTTCTAGTATTTTTCTATACTGGGCCTCTTCTGTATAAAAATCATCACGATGCAAAGGCTCATGAGTCGACCAAAAATATTTATTATCTAAAAGCAATTTTGCAAGCGCTTTTGCATCCGATGGTGTAAACGTACATAATGAACACTGTTGTCCAATAAGTCGAACCATTGGATCCCCCTTTTTTTGTAGTAGCTTAAATAACCCTTTCACTTTAATTCACCTACAATAAGTCAAGCAATTCATAGTGACTTGTTTATTTTGTCTTTTTCTTCCTAGCTTTTTTTGTTGTAACAGGTAGTTCTTGTTGTTCCGACGTTGCGGCTGCTTCTTCTAAGTGTTGATTTTCATAGACATTAGTTAATTGTAAGCCGCGACGTGCAACTTCCTTTTCAACATGTGCAATTACTTCCTTCAATACTTGCACGCGTGCATATAGCTTGTCGTTTCCAGGAATTAGGTTCCAAGGTGCATTTTCTCTATCTGTTTTAGCAAACATTTCATCTGCTGCTTCACAATACAAATCAAATTTATCACGGTTACGCCAATCTTCGTCTGTCAACTTCCATGATTTATATGGATCAGCCGCGCGTTCATTGAAACGTTTCAATTGTTCCTCTGAATCAATATGAATCCAAAATTTAATTATTATATAGTCTTCGTCTACGAGCTGCTTTTCAAACTCATTAATTTCTTCATAGGCACGCTTCCATTGATCATCTGATGCAAACCCTTCAATACGCTCAACTAGTACGCGTCCATACCAGGAGCGGTCGAAAATGGCAATTTGACCATGTTGCGGAAGCTTTCTCCAAAAACGATGCATATAATGATAACGCTTCTCATGTGGTTGAGGCGCTGAAATCGGATGAACAATTAATCCACGTGGATCAATACGTTCTGATAAACGTTTAATGGCTCCACCTTTACCTGCTGCGTCCATTCCTTCAAATGCTAAAATTAATCCAATTTTATTGTTGAATAAAAATTGCTGTGCATTCAGCATTTCATATTGTAAAACTTTTAATTTTTTCTTATACATTTTCTTATCTAATGTCACTGATAAATCTAGGTCTTTTAATTTCTTCATCCAGATCCCCCTCCTCAATCTAGTTATTATTATTTTACTTGAAAGTCCCTTGAAATGGTAATTGTAGTTAACTTTTTATTGTAGGTCTTTTGTTAGCATATGCTTTCGCTATACTTTGTAGTAAAAAAAATCGCGAAGACTTTTATAGTCCCGCGATTTTTTCATTAGTCTTCTAAAGTTGTTAAAATAATTGGTTTATCTTTTGTTACGATAATGGAATGCTCAATTTGAGCCACTAAAGATTTATCAGGTGTTATAAATGTCCAACCGTCACCTGCTTCAACGATATGCTCTGCTTTTGCTGAAATAAATGGTTCAACAGCTAAAACCATTCCTTCTTTCATGATTGTCGTATCCCAAGCATCATAATAATTTAAAACGTGATCTGGTGCTTCATGCAATGATTTACCTAAACCATGACCCGTTAAATTCATAATCACTGTTAAGCCATGATCACGTGCTTCACGCTCTACTGCTTTTCCGATTTGATTTAACTTCGAGCCTGCTTTTACTTTTGTCATTGCTCGTTCAAATGCTGATTTCGCGACTGCACAAAGCTTTTCTTTATCTTCATAGCCTTCGCCAACTACGAATGAAATACCCGTATCTGCAAAATACCCATCTAACGAACCTGAAACATCAATATTCACGATATCTCCTTCTTCAATAACACGATTACCTGGAATCCCATGGGCTACCTCGTGATTCACTGAAATACAAGTATATCCTGGGAAGTCATACTCACCTTTTGGACCTGAAATAGCACCCGCTTCTGCAAACATGCGCCCCGCAATTTCATCTAATTGTTTCGTCGTAACACCTGGAACCGTAGCTGCTTTCATTGCTTCACGGATTTCAGCACAAATACGACCGATTTTTTTAAATGCTTGGATTTCTTCTTGAGTTGTAACAATCATGTTAAACTTCCTTCCTCTTAAACAATATCTACCCTTAACTATAACACACTTAAAAATCGTTGTAAGGACTCAAAGCTTTTTTCAATTATTCGATTTCTCAGGGATTCAAGGGCGTTTAACTGAATTTAAAACAGTATAAAAAGGTCTACTATTTTTAATTTACGGAGGTGCTGCAGTTTTTGCTACCTTAGTTTTTATTATGTTGTATTAAAATTAAAAAAAGTGCCCAATAGAAGGCACTTTTTGCATATTTCAAGTTAATTTTTCGCTGTTTGTAATAAGCGAGGAGCAGATGTAAATAATAGTACTGCTACAATCGCTGTAATAATCGTTGCTGGTAACATGTACGACCCATTATAAATAATCGAGAATATCCAAACATTCTTTTCTCCTGCAGAATCACCAAAGAATACAACACCTGCAAGTAAATGTGCAATAAAGCGTAATGTTCCGCCAAGTAATGTGCCCATTATAATATAGAAGATCATTTTTCCCTTATCAAGCGTTTTTGTTGCCTCAAGTAATGGTTTTCGAACAATCGCAGCTAAGCCTACTACCGTAAAGGCAATTCCATAATCTAAAATCGCTTGCATCCAGTGTAAAATATACGCACCGAACATCATTTGTAATACGCCAATTAATAACCCTGTAGTTAAACCAGCAGTAATGCCCCAGCGAATCGCCATTATGATAATAGGTAGCATAACAAAGCTAATTGAACCACCTTGTGCCCACATTTTAAATGAAAACTGATCCAGTACGAGTCCGATAGCAGCAAATATCGCAATTTCTACCATCATTAATAATCTTGTTTTGTTCATAACAATCCCCTTTCTTTTTTCCGATGTAGGAGTTTAAAGAAGGAATAGAAACAAAAAACGATAATCAGGACAAAAGCCTGACTATCGTTTGAACAGTCGGTTTCTATCCACATCCCTACGCAAGTGTTAACTTACAGGTTCAAAGAGTCAGCGCAATCGTGCGCAATCTCAGCCGACTAACTCGGCCCCCCTTGTGGTACATCTAATTTTTATTGTTTGAACAAGCTCATTGTACCGAATAGTACCACAATTTACAAGACCATAAATTAATATTCTATTTTTGAAACCAATTAATACGTTTTTCGTATAAAAGGAAAAGGAGTGATTACAATGGATCAATCAAAAGGGTTAAGCGCATTAGGCTATTTAAGCTTCTTCTTTGCACCATTTATTGTGCCAATTGTATTGTTTTTTGTCAGTAAAGAAGACCTTGTAAGACACCATGCTAAGCGTGCATTAATATCTCATATTATCCCAATCATTTTAGGTATTATTTTCGTTATTGTGTTCTTTACTTCTGCATTTATGGTTTCATTTGATTCTACTGGGGATTCATTTTTCTATGTTTTTATTATTGCATTTATCCTCTATTCGATTTTTACATTTATACTAGCAATTTGGAACTTAGTCCAGGCGATAAAAGTATTACGCTAATGTTTATGTTTGTTCATTTATTGGGTATATTGCTACTAATATCGGACAAATGAAGGAGTGCTCGCATTGAAAATCAAAAAAATTATTCAAACAGCGATAAAATACGGACCTATTCTTTATCCAATTATTAAAAAGGTTATTGATAAAAAATCAGTAGCAAAATCACCAAGTACTCCACGTATGCCACGACGTTAAACATGTTAAGGTGAGAAATAACAAAAACGTCCAAGCGCACCGAAAAAAGAGGCTGGGACAAAACCAAAACATCATTTTTCTCGAGTGAGAAAAATGATGTTTTTTTGTAATTGATTTCCTTCGCGGGAACGCTTTCCGATGGCGTGACCTCTTTCGCTTATGAACGAATTAATTAATGTTTCGATTATCTCAAGCAAGCTTTACTTAACAATAATCTCAGTTCGACTATGTCCTTCTTTTAGTTTTTGAACTTGTAAAATGGCAGGCATTGCAGCTTTTAATTCGGCTACGTGAGAGATTACACCAATTAATCTACCTGTTTGCTGTAAATCGATGAGAATGTCAATGGCGCGTCTTAATGCCTCTTCATCTAATGTCCCAAAACCTTCATCAATAAACATCGTATCAATATGGACACTGCCTTGTACACTTTGAATGACGTCTGCCATCCCTAATGCTAATGCTAATGAGGCGTTAAACTTTTCACCACCCGATAAGGTTTTCACGTCACGTGTTTGACCTGTATTACTATCGAATACATCTATACTTAACCCGCTTTGCGCATTTCCTTCTTTCCTTCCTGTAGACTTCAAGAAGTATTGCCCGTTTGATAAAATACGGAGACGCTCATTCGCAGCATGCGTAACCATTTCTAAATAGCCAATTTGGGCAAAACGTTCAAAAGAGATTTTTGCTTCATTTTGACCACGTATTAAATCATAGACATGTTCTACCTGCATAAGCTTAGACTTATACTCTTCAATTTGCTCCGCCACTTGCATTAATTTTTCCTGCGTTGCTTGGCATTGTTCAACGTAAAACTGTGCTAATTTGAAATCTGCATAGAACTTTTCTACTTTCTCGGTTAGCTCACTAATTTGTTGTTCCCAATCCGTTAAATCAACTAATGCTTTCTCTTCAAGATACGGCTTGTCTTCAGCTAATTGCACTGTTAACGTATGCAGATTTTGTTTAAATTGTTCAATTGCTAGTCGTATTTGTTGCTGTGTATCCACTGATAAGAGCGCATTACGGTAGCTTTCTTCATCAAAATGCTCGCATTGAAGTGCTTCGTTAAATCGGTTATAAGTTAACAACTCCTCTTGCTCAAATTCTACATTACGGTTCTTTGCATGTTGTAAATTAACAGCATTTGTTTTTTCATCTAATTGAGCCTGTTGAAGTTGTAATGTAGTTTGTTCGATTCGTCGTTTTAAGGAGTCGTATTTTTCCTGTTCTTGTGACAACGCTAACATAACCTGCTTTACTGATTCGAATTGTGGAAGAAGGGATTTTTCACTTTGCTCTAATTTCCCTTGTTCCTGTGCTAATTGGGTTGTTAATTGGGCCACAATCGAACGGCCTTTTTCTAACCGTATGTGTAAAGTTTCCGCCTGCTTTTCAAACTGTTCGAGCTTTTGCTTCTGTTCCTGCAATTGTTGCTGTCTATGTTTAATTTGCTGTAATTGCTCTTTATATACATTGCGCTGCTGCTCGTATTGTATTAATGCGTCGGTCGACAAGTTTATATCGGTAAGTTGTTGCATTTTCACTTGTAATGCTTTTTGCTCTACTTCTAATTTGGAGTTGACTTGATAATATATTTGTAAGGCAATTTGAGAACGCTTTTGAAGTTCCTCCATCCCATTCTGTTCAACCTCTGTCGCTGATCCTTGATGAATAACTGGATGCTCTAAGCTACCACAAACTGGACAAGCTTCCCCTTCCTGTAACATAGAGGCTAACAAAGCAGCATGATTGGCACGAACTTGTAATTCTAGCTCGTTCACTTCATGTTGAAGTTGTTCTGTAATCATTTTTTTTTCGGCTGCTTCCTTTTGTAAGTTTTGTACCGATTGTTGTAATTGTTGAGCTTCTTGAACAAGCTCTACCTTACGTACGATATCAGCATGCAGCTCATAAATACTTTGATAATCTGCTACAGATTCCTCCAATTCCTTTACTGTCTGTTGCTGGTTGCGATGTATTTCTTTCACATTTTGTTCTTCTGAAGTCAGCTTTTCAAATAATCGAGTTGCATTTTGCTGTTCCTTTAAAAGCTTCTCCACATTTTCACGCAAATTATTAATTGACTGGTAGATCGGTACAATTTGTTCTAGCTGCGAAATATTTTTTGTATACTTCGCTAACAGTGGTTCATATTGACGCTGCTCGTCATAATTTTGCTGTGCTAGATGAAGCTGCTTTTGTGCATTCTCATGCTCCGATAAAGCTGTGCTCCATTTTGACGTAGCCTGTTTATGCTGTTCTTTTGCCTTTTTATAATCACGTTCAAGTGGCTCAATTTGGTTCGCTTTTATTGCAAGCTCAATTCGTTTTGCCTGCTCTTTGTAATAGCTTTCCTGTTGCTCCAATTGAATTAATTGTTGCTTTCGCTGTTGGTACTTTTCAATTCGCTCATTCAAAAGTTTTTGCTCACTAAATGCTTCATTTATTTTTTTTAGTTGCTGCTTCAAAAGCTCATACTGTTCCTTTAGCTCAGTTGCCTGTAATTCATAAAATAATTGCTCTTGCTGTAACGCTTGCTCTACTTGGTACATATTAATATGTTCATTGTTTATAAGTAAAAAAAGGTCCGATTGTCTTTCAGGTAGTCTTGACTGTATTTCATAAATCGTATGCTCTTGCTGCATCTTCGCCTGTTCAAATGTTTTTTCTGCAAGACGCTTTTTGTCTCTTAATAATTCCACCATCTTTGTAAAGCGCTCTGTTTTGAAGATTTTTCTAAAAATCTCTTCTTTTTGTTTCGATTCTGAAGTAAGGAGTTTTTGAAATTCACCTTGTGGTAGCATGACAATTTGATTGAACTGGGACTGAGTTAAGCCAATTAATTCTTCTACCTTTGATTGTACAAGTTTTACTTGAAACTTTTCGACTACCGGTTCATTTTGACCACCTGTGATATCATAAAATTCACGTTTCGCCCCAGTACCATCATGTCCAAATTTACGCCAAATACGATAAATACGATTTCTTACTTCAAAAACTAATTCCACTTCGGTATCTACAGAAGCATCAGCAAAATCACTACGCAAAAACAAAGATTTTTCACGATCTTCCCCACTTCCTGCATCATAAAGGGCAAAAGTAATTGCATCAAAAATCGTTGTTTTTCCTGCACCCGTTGAACCAGAAATGACGAAAATGCCATGCTCATGTAGCTTAGTAAAATCAATTACTTCTCTTTCCTTATAAGGTCCAAACGCTGTCATCATTAATTTAATCGGCTTCATGTACTAGCACCTCCTGCTTTTCGCGTTCACTATCAGCCAGTTGCTGTAATACATCCGTATAAATGGCCTTTATTTCACTGCTTAATTCATTCCCTGTCATTTCTGTATAAAATAATTCAAACAGCTCTGAATCATCCATTTGTACACGGTTCATTGTTGATGTTTGTTGTTCAATTTGGCGATATACGGAAGTTCTTTCTATATGCAACGCATTCGGATAAACGGTACGTATTAACTCAACTGCACCCTTCACATAACTATCATCAGTTAACTTCACAAATACATAATCCTCATCGCGAGGATGCTGTAAAATTTCATCTAACTCACCTGTTACAATTCGCATTTCTCGTTTTGGCTTTAGTAGTTTTTTTTCAACTGTCACTTGTCCATCTTTATCTATATCCACAATTAAAAAACCTTTTTTGTGCGTTACTTCTGATTCAGAATATTTTAATGGTGACCCAGCATATTGAATTGTCTCATTCGCAACAAAATGCGCCTGGTGTAAATGGCCAAGTGCTGTATAACAAAACGGCGCGAACAAGGAAGAATTAATACATTCCGTACCACCTATTGTTAGTTTTCGTTCTGAATCGCTCGTATTCGGTTCCGGCATACCATCTTTTGTAACAAAGGCATGAGCAACAATAATATTACGCTTTGTTTCATCTAAATTTTCGTTTATTTGTCCAATAATTTTTGTCATGGCAGCTTCGTGAGTTGTGATGCTGTCGTCCTCAAAAATAGTACGTACAGTTGATGGCTCCGCGAATGGAACTAAATAAAAATGAACTTCCCCGTATTCATCATGCAAAATGACAGGCTCTATAAATTTCTCTAAATGCCCAATCATATGAAGGCCACTTGCCTTCATTAAATCACTACCAAAATTCAAACGAGTGGCGCTATCATGGTTTCCAGCGATTGCAACAATAGGTGTTTTTTCATCGATTAAAATTTGCTTGAACGTTTTATTTAACAATTGAATCGCATCGGTTGGCGGTACCGAGCGATCATATAAATCGCCTGCAATAATAATTACATCTGGTTTTTCAATTTGAATTTCCTCGATAAATTGCTGCAATATAAACTGTTGATCTGTCGTCATTGAAACACCCTGTACAAGCTTTCCTAAATGCCAATCTGCTGTATGAAATATTTTCATGATTACGCCTCCTATCTCAATTACTCCTAGTTTACATGACATAATACAAAAAAACCACATTACACGAACAGACATTCGCATAATATGGTTTTACGGGAAAATTCCCCCACGTTTTATTGTTTTACTGCCATTTGTCCAGAAGAGATTTCTTCCATGTGGTGACATGCAGCCTCATGTGTATCTTTCATTAATCTTGTAGTACGAAGTTCCGGTTCTTCTTTACGACATCTATCCGTCGCAAATGGACAACGAGTATGGAAACGGCAGCCTGTTGGCGGATCAATTGGTGAAGGTACATCACCTTTTAATACGATCCGATTTTTCACCGCATCTGGGTCGGGCACAGGTATCGCTGATAAGAGCGCTTTTGTATACGGATGTTGTGGGTTTTCAAACAAGCTATGCTTATCTGCAATTTCCACAATTTTACCTAAATACATTACAATAATACGGTCAGAAATATGGCGTACTACCCCTAAGTCATGAGAGATAAATAAGTAAGTTAATCCATATTCATCCTGTAGTTCTTCTAATAAATTTAATACTTGTGCTTGAATGGACACATCTAGTGCTGATACCGCTTCGTCACAAATAATTAATTTTGGATCTACCGATAAGGCACGTGCAATCCCGATACGCTGACGCTGACCACCTGAGAATTCGTGTGGATAACGGTCTGCTTGATATGGACGTAATCCTACTGTTTCGAGCAATTGTTCAATACGTGCTCGACGTTGATCCGGTGGTAATACATTTTGAATGTGCATTGCTTCATTTAAAACACTTGCAACAGTTTGCCTCGGGTTAATAGAAGCATACGGATCTTGGAAAATGATTTGTAAATCCTTACGATACTTACGCATTTCCCCCTTTGATATTTTCGTAATGTCAGTACCTTGAAAGGTTACGGATCCATCTGTCGGTTCTTCAAGACGTAAAATCGCACGACCTGTTGTCGATTTACCACATCCTGATTCACCTACGATACTTACTGTTTCCCCTTCATATACGGTAAAGGAAATATCATCGACCGCTTTAACGTGATTCACTGTACGCCCTAAAAAACCACCTTTAATAGGGAAGTATTGCTTTAACCCCTCAACTTTTAACAGTTCTTTTTTCGCCATATAGCGTCACCTCCGATTCTCCATCCCATTCTTCTGAGTACATCCAGCAACGAATTTGCTCTGAACGACCTTCTTCTGTATTAAGTAATTTTGGCTCTTGATTATGGCAAAGCCCTGTTGCAGCAGGACAGCGTGGTGCAAATCGGCAACCAACTGGCATTTCATGTGGACTTGGCACCATCCCTTTAATCGGGATTAAGCGTTCTTGATCGACATCATGACGTGGCAATGAATTTAATAGCCCTAGTGTGTATGGATGTTTTGGATTTTTGAATAGCGAACGCACATCTGAATATTCTACAACTTGGCCAGCATACATTACCGCCACAAAATCACATGTCTCTGCTACTACCCCAAGATCGTGGGTAATCATAATAACAGACATGCCTAAACGATTTTGTAGATCTTTAATTAGCTCTAAAATTTGTGCTTGAATCGTTACATCAAGTGCTGTTGTAGGCTCATCAGCAATTAAAATTTCTGGGTCACATGCCAGTGCCATAGCGATCATAACACGCTGACGCATCCCTCCTGAAAGCTCATGTGGATATTGCTTTACACGTTTTTCAGGTGATGGAATTCCTACAAGTTTTAGCATTTCGATTGATTGCTGTATAGCTTCTTTTTTTCCAAGCTTTTTATGGATTTTTAGTGTTTCACTAATTTGTTGCCCGACTGTGTATACTGGGTTTAAAGACGTCATAGGTTCCTGGAAAATCATCGAAATTTGGTTACCTCGAATCTCTCTCATCGCTTTGTCAGAAAGCTTCAACAAATCTTTCCCTTTAAAAAGTATCTCTCCACCCTTTGATTTACCATTTGAAGCTAATAATCTTAATATCGATAATGACGTAATACTTTTTCCTGAACCGGATTCACCAACAATTCCTATTGTTTTTCCTTTCGGGACTGTAAAACTAACACCATCTACAGCACGTACTTCTCCAGCATCTGTACTAAATGATGTTTGTAAATTATTGACGACTAAAATATTTTCCATTTCATTCATTGGTCACACCTCTTTTCTTTTTTAATTAATTTAAGTCAATTCTTTTATTTAAGAATTTATAAGAAATATCTACGAACAAGTTTACAAGTACAAACAGGAGAGAAATGACGAGTACCGTACCTTGTACTACCGGGAAGTCACGCTGACGTATCGCATCGATCGTTAATCGGCCCATTCCATTTATAGCAAAGATTGATTCTGTTAGTACTGCTCCTCCTAAGAAGCCCCCGAACTCTAAACCGATGACAGTTACTACAGGAATAAGTGCATTTTTCAGTGCATGGCGGTAAATAACAATACGCTCCGATACCCCTTTCGCACGTGCTGTACGGATGTAATCTTGACCAATTACCTCTAGCATAGAAGAGCGTGTCATTCGTGCGATAATTGCGGCCCCTCCTGTACCGAGAGTAATAACAGGTAAAATAATCTGTCGCCACGAATCGCCCCAACCAGACGGTCGCATTTTTAAAAAGTCAGGTAAACTAATAATATCAAATGGTAAATTACCTAATGCAAACCATTGAATTAATAATAAGCCTAACCAGAAGTTCGGCATCGATAGACCAAATAAAGCAATAATCATAATCGAAACGTCCGTTAACGTATAATGACGAACAGCGGAAATGATTCCTGCGATTAAACCTAAAAATACCGCTAAAATGGTTGCATAAACAGCAACTTCAACTGTCACCCAAAATCGCGCTTGAATTTCATCCATTACAGGGCGTCCGCTCCGTACGGAATTTCCTAAATCACCTTGCAATGCATTACTTAAATAACGACCATATTGAACATAAGCAGGGTCATTCAACCCTAGCTTTTCTCGTAAATTTTCTACCGTTTGCTTAGATGCACCTTCTCCAGCCATTACTTGTGCCGGGTCACCAGGAATAAGGAACATCAATGAAAATACTAAAATGGATACCCCAAGTAAGACGGGAATCGTTTGCAATAATCGGCGAATAATATACTTAGTCATGGACAATTCCCTCCTATTGTTTCATTTTTGGATCAAGTGCATCTCGTAATCCATCACCGAAAATATTAAATGCTAGAACGACAATAACAATCATTACACCAGGGAATATGACCATATGCCCTGCATTGTGCATGTAAGCACGCCCATCACTTAACATTGCTCCCCACTCTGCTGCAGGTGGCTGAGCACCTAAACCTAAATATGCCAGACCAGATGCTGTTAAAATTGCTGTCGCAATACGCATTGTTGCCTGAACAATAATCGGGGACAGAATATTCGGTAAAATATGCTTGAAAATAATTCGCAGGTCCGAAGCACCAAGCGCTCGAACAGCATCTATATATTCGAGCTTCTTCACCTGCAATGTTGATCCTCGAACGATTCGAGCAAATGCAGGTACCGAGAAAATCCCGACTGCTATAATTACATTAATTAAGCTACCACCTAAAACCGAAACGATTGCTAGTGCTAGTAAAATACCAGGGAAAGCTAGTAAAATATCCATAATACGCATCGTAATCGTATCGATCATGCCTCCGTAGTAACCTGAAACAATTCCTAAAACAACTCCGATTACACCACCAATTAAAACCGATAAGAAACCAACTGTTAATGTAAGCTTTGTACCATAAATAATTCGAGTAAAAATATCTCGACCAAAATTATCTGTTCCAAACCAGTGATCCTTTGATGGTGCTTGTAATTTGTTCAACACGTTTACAGCGTTTGGATCAGTTTTCAAAATAAATGGACCAAAAATACCAATTAAAATGACTAATAGAATAATTACCCCACCGACAACTGCAGCTTTGTTTTTCATTAACCGCTTCATAAATGTTCTAAAAGCTTCCATTCGGGGATTACTTTTTTTCACGGCAGAAGGATTTTTTTCTGTTTGTACAACCAATATGCCCACCCTTTCATTTGTAATAAAACGTAAAAAATATAAAATTTGTATAATTTATAGTATATAGAGGAAAAAGTATACATTTCAATACAATATTTTTTAATAAATTTAGATATTTTTTATTATTTTTATATTTTTTAAATATTTAGACTATATTGAAATAATGTAAATTTTATAGATATTAATCACGATTCCCTTGTAAACGCTCAAATTAGTACAATTTTCTGAATACAAAAAAATTATTTCAATATACTTACTATCGCACTTTTCTTCTCCTTTATCTTTTTTTTCTCTTTTTTCAATATTGATGGTTAGTAATTACTTATGCTATTCTTATTACAGAATTTACATTTATGTAATATTCTAGAATAATTTTATACAGGGGGACTTCCATTATGTCATTTTCTAAAAAATCACTATGGATGATGTTTCTTACGTTCACACTTGCGCTAGTATTAGCAGCGTGCAGTGGGGATAGTGACGAAGGTTCATCTACTGATTCTGGCGATGCCGGAACTGAAACAAATACGGACTCTGGTACAACTGAGGAAACTACAGCAGGTGGGGACTTAATCATTGCAGAATTATCTGATGCAAGTTCTTTAGACCCACATGGTTCTAACGATGTACCTTCATCAAACGTGCAATCAAACCTTTATGAAACATTAGTAAACCGTGATGCTAACGGCGAATTAGTTGCTGGTTTAGCAGAATCTTGGACTCAAGTAGATGACTTAACTTGGGAATTCAAATTAAAACAAGGTGTTACTTTCCATGATGGTGAAGCATTCAACGCTGAAGCAGTTAAAACTTCATTCGATCGTTTATTAGATCCAGACGTTGCCTCTCCACGTGCATTTTTATTTGAAATGGTGACGGAAGTAAAAGTAATTGATGACTACACAGTTCAATTCATTACGGAATATCCATTCTCTCCATTACTTGCGCACTTAACGCATAATGGTGGTGGTATTATCTCACCTAAATCAATCGCAGCTGATTATGAAGCAATTAAGGCTGACTCTTCATTAAAAGCTGGTACAGTAATCGGTACAAATCCAGTAGGTACTGGTCCATTTAAATTTACTTCTTGGACTCCTGGTACTGAAATTAAATTAGAAAAATTTGCTGACTATGCTGGTACGCCAGCTAACGTTGATACAGTAACATTCAAAGTAGTTCCTGAAGGCGCTACACGTGTTGCTGAATTACAATCTGGTTTCGCTCACATTATCGGTACGGTTGAGCCTGGTCAAGTAGAAAACGTAAACTCTACGGATGGAGCTTCAGTATTAGAGACGCCATCATCTTCATTAACATACCTTGGCTTCAATACTGAAAAAGCGCCATTTGATAACGTAAAAGTGCGACAAGCAATCTCTAAAGCAATCGACCGTAAAACATTAATCGATGGTATTTATGAAGGCTTCGGTATTCCAGCGATTTCTCCACTATCTCCTGGTATTTTCGGATACACAGAAGATGTGACGTCTATGGAATACAATATGGATGAAGCAAAAGCTTTACTTGAAGAAGCAGGCTTTGCGGATGGCTTCACTACAACAATTTGGACAAACGACAACCCAGTTCGTCAACAAGTAGCAATCGTTTTACAAGAAGCATTGAAGCAATTAAACATTACTGCTGAAATCGAAGTTATGGAATTTGGTTCATACTTAGAAAAGACTGCTGCTGGTGAACACGATATGTTCATCTTAGGTTGGTCTAACTCTACAGGTGATGCTGACTACGGTTTATATGCATTATTCCACTCTTCTCAACATGGTGACCCAGGTAACCGTTCATTCTACTCAAGTGCAAAAGTAGATGAATTATTAGATAAAGGTCGTCGTGAAGCAGATCAAACTGCTCGTGAAGCAATTTACAAAGAAGCGATTCAAATTATCTCTGACGAATCACCAATGGCATTCGTATTGCACCCATCTAATTTAACAGGTGTATCTGATAAAGTTACTGGCTTTAACGTAGGCTCTGACAGTATTTATCAATTACGTGATGTTAAACTTAGCGAATAATTGAAGCACAAATACAAATTTAAAAGCATTCCGACAAGTACTCTACTTGTTCGGAATGCTTTTTCTTGAAAAAACAAGCTTACATTTCAAATGAGCTCGTTGTAGTTATTATGACATTAATGGCCTAGCTGATTGATTGGCAGTAAAATACGACGCTACATAGACCCCTCGTAATGCCACTTCATCAGAAGCTTGGCGCTCTACTAAAATCTCTTCAAATGATTTAGGACTTGGCTCGGGCATGTTTTTTTCCGCGAGCTGTAAAGAACGGTTACCAATGAATTTTGCCAGCATTTCATTTGCCATTACACGATAGCCTAATTGATTTGGATGTACATCAGATACGTTTGGCAAGTATTTTACTGACCGTTCACCAAATTCCTTATAAATATCAACAAATACCGCATCTGCTGCCTTCGCTTCCTGCTGTAAAATATCATTTAATAAAGCTAATGCTTTCGTTGCTCCTATCATTTGTTTCTCATGAACACTTGTATAAGGGAAATAATAGCCCATTACATAGATCGTTGCATAAGGTGCCTTCTCTTGAACTTGCTGTAACAGCTCTTTCAGTTGCAGACGTACTTCATTTAATGCAAAATTTACTGAAAGCTGAGAAAAGGCTAGTGATCCATTATTAGCATTATGAGAAATCAGCGGCAATAAATTATTTGCACCAGCCGAAATCGTTACGATAGTAGCATTTTTTAGAAGCTGCTGTGCTGGCTCTGTTTGAATACTATCGATAACATTTTGAACACGATAGCCTGGAAAAGATAATTCTTTTGAAAAATGAGCTAGCTTTTGATGCCGCATTAACTGTAATGCAATGAAATCCGTATAGCCAGCGTCTATTTGAGAGTATGGAGTTTGCCCTGCTGCCAATGAATCGCCAAGCGCTACATACACTTCCCCTCGATTGGCATAAGTGTGCTGTGGAATGCACAACAATATGAAGAGCATTCCTAAAACAAGCTTACGCATAACTCCACCTCCCTATTATAATTCAGATTAAAATGCCCAGTTTCCTTTACGGAAAATTGGCTCCACCTTACCGTCCGCTAAAACACCATCAATGTCCATTTCCGCGCTACCAATCATGAAATCTTCATGTGTAATTGAACGATTAATACCTAGCGCTTCAAGCTGACCTTCCTCTAGCTCTTTCCCACCTTCATAGCAAGTTGGATACGCTTCGCCAATGGCTAAATGGTTCGATGCATTTTCATCGAACAATGTGTTGTAATATAAAATGTTTGATTGAGAAATTGGTGATTCATGAGGGACTAATGCTACCTCACCTAAATAGGAAGCACCTTCGTCAGAAAGAATTAACTGTTGTAATAAATCATTTCCAACTTCTGCTTCTGCCTTCACAATTTTTCCGTCTTCAAATGTTAATTTGAAATGATCTATAATATTCCCTTTATACGCTAAAGGCTTTGTATTTGAAACATAGCCGTTTACACCAAACTTCGCAGGTAATGTGAATACTTCTTCAGTTGGCATATTTGCAATAAATACTGTACCTTCTGGCGTTTTGCTGCTTCCACTTTTCCACAAATGCTTTTCTGGAAGCTCAATCGTTAAATCCGTCCCTGGTGCTTTATAGTGTAATTCTTTGAAATGTTTTTCATTTAAAAGGTCAGCACGGTTGTGTAACTGATCAATATGTGCCTGCCATTTTTCGACCGCATCGCCCTCGCCAATTCGAACCGTTTTAAAAATCGCATCCCACAAAGCCGATACTTGCTCGGCTTCTGGTACTTGTGGGAATACTTTTGCCGCCCATTTTGGTGATGGTACCGCAATAATTGACCAAGCAATTTGATCGTTCATTACTGCTTTACGATAGTTTACTAATGCTGTACCCGCTGCTTTTTGCTGGGCTCCTATTTTTTCTACATCGATACCTACTAGTAAATCTGGATTTTCTGCATCAATCCATAAAAGCGCACCTTTACGCTCGATTAATTCATCACGTTGTGCGACAACCCACTTTGGATAATTAGCTGTTTCTTCAACTGTTACATGTTCATAATAAGAACGTTCGAAACCTGGATCTGTTAAGTTGACATGTACACGTCCTGCACCTGCTTCGTATGCTTTTTTTACAACGATTCGCGTAAATTCTAATGCCTCTGTTGAAGTATTAATTAATAAATATTGACCCTTTTGAATGTTTACACCAATACGCACAGCTAGCTCTGCATATTGCTCTAATTTTTCTTGGAATGTCATGTTATTTTTTCTCCTTTTTCGCTTTACTGAATGTTACGCCCTTTTTACCTGTTTTGGATTGGTAAGTTTTTTTCATCTTTTCAGTTGCTTTTTTAGGCTCTCCCTTAGAAGCAGAAACAGTTTTAGAATTTCCTTCAATAAATTTGCCTTGGTGCCAAATTTTTTGAACTGGTTTTTGTGAAATGTCACGTACCCATTTTTTGTACGTTTTTTCGTCTTTATATGAAAGCAGTGTTAATACTTCACCATCTGCTCCCGCACGTCCTGTACGTCCAGAACGATGTGTATATTGTTCAATCGTACGTGGTACATCTACGTGAATAACATGTGTCAAACCTGAAATATCTAAACCACGTGCTGCAATGTCCGTTGCAATTAAAATACGCGCATCGCCATTGCGGAATGCATCTAATGCCTTTTTACGCTCTTCTTTTTTCATATCTGAATGAAGTGCTACAATTGGTGCATCTTTATAGGCTAACTTATTTTGTTTCATTAATACTTGGTCGATATTGTTAACGAACGCTAGACCACGAACACCTTCAGTATTCGCCAAGCGACGTAGGAAATCTGTTTTGTCACGCTCTTCTACTTTAATGAATGAATGTATCACTTTACCTGCCTTTGCAATATCTTCAGGCTTAATTGTAATTTGGATTGGCTCAAACATTAAACGTTCTGCTACTAATTTAATTTCTTCCGTAATCGTTGCTGATACAACAACTACTTGACGCCCATAGGCTGCACCTTCAATAAATGACTTTACAACAACGCGGTATTCACGGCTTAATAATTGATCACACTCATCTAATACAACCGTTTCAACTTCTTTAAGCTTTAGCTTCCCTTGACGTATTAATTCATTTAAACGACCTGGTGTCCCAACAACAATCGTTGGCTTTTTCTTTAATTTTTCGATTTGACGTGCTGAGTTTGCACCGCCAATTAATTGCTGAACTGTAATGTCTGTGCCAACTGTCCAATCGCGAATTACTTCCACAATTTGCATAGCCAGTTCTTGTGAAGGTGCAACGATTAGAGCTTGTGTTTGCTTTTTCTTTCCGTCTACCTTATTCAAAATCGGTAGTGTATAAGCAAGTGTTTTCCCTGAACCTGTTGGTGATTCTGCAACGATATCTTTGCCATCTATCATTGCTGGAATCATTTCATCTTGAATTTTCATTGTCGTTTCAAACGACCATTTATTTTGTAACGTTTCATTTAGTAAGTTAATTACTGACATGTTTTGACCACCTTTACTTCATTGGCTTAAGTGTACCATACTCCAACGTTTATTTACG
This sequence comes from Solibacillus sp. FSL R7-0682, assembly GCF_038005985.1. Lineage (NCBI taxonomy): Bacteria > Bacillati > Bacillota > Bacilli > Caryophanales > Caryophanaceae > Solibacillus > Solibacillus sp. FSL R7-0682. The sequence goes on along the minus strand of NZ_JBBOUI010000001.1, from coordinate 505,593 downwards.
TCAAAATCGTTTTGAAATCGTTACTTTGACTTGCTAATTTTAAACGAAAAAAGGAATCTGAAAATGTCTCTATTTCAGATTCCCTATATCAATTATTTACACACGTTCAATAACTAATGCAATACCTTGCCCTCCACCGATACATAAACTTGCTACAGCATATTGACCTTTGCGACGTTCAAGCTCATAAGCTGCAGATAATAGAATCCGTGTGCCACTCGCTCCAACTGGATGCCCTAACGCAATAGCACCACCATTGACATTTGTTTTCTCACGATCTAATCCAAGTTCCTTTTCTACCGCAATATATTGTGCAGCAAAGGCCTCATTTATTTCGACTAAATCCATATCCGTTATTGTTAAGTTTGCCCGTTGTAATGCTTGCCGAATAGCTGGAGCAGGACCAATTCCCATAATGCTAGGATCTACTCCTGCGATTCCCCAAGACACAATGCGTGCAAGAGGCGATAATCCTTGCTGCTCTACAAACTGTTCACTAGCAATAATGACCGACGCCGCACCATCATTAATTCCAGAGGCATTTGCGGCTGTGACCGAGCCATCCTTTTTAAATGCAGGTTTTAGCTTAGCTAGGCTTTCAAGTGAATTTCCTTCTTTAATATGCTCATCCGTATCAATAATAACGTCGCCTTTTCTTGTCGGAATAACGACTGGTACAATTTCCTTCGCAAATTTCCCTTCTTCACGTGCTTTGGCAGCTCGTTCGTTCGAAAGAATGGCAAAAGCATCTTGCTCTTCTCTCGAAATCATATATTGATCGGCTAGTTTCTCTGCCGTTAACCCCATCCCTGAGCCTGTATACTGATCCGTTAAAGTAGCCTGAAGCATATCGATAAATTGTAGATTACCCATTTTAGAACCGTTAAAGCGTTGGTCAAAATTTGAATATGGCGATTGTGACATATTTTCTGCCCCGCCAGCAAGTACAACATCCGCTTCTCCAAGCTGAATCATTTGTGCTGCTGAAACTACAGATTGCATGCCTGAGCCACATAAACGATTTAATGTGAGCGCTGGCACCTCTTTCGGAACACCTGCATAAAGACCAATATGACGTGCTAAATAGGCTGAATTTGCTCCTGTCGTAATCACACCACCATAGATTACATGCTCCACCTGTTCTGGCTTTACACCTGCCCGTTTTAATGCTTCAACTGCTGTTTTAGTACCAAGCTGAACCGCGTCCACATTCGCAAAAGAACCCCCAAATGCTGTGAAGGCTGTACGTGCTCCATCTACAATATATACATTTGTCATTTTTTTATCCCCTTTGTTTGTTGTGAGCTATTTTAATATTTGCTTTGCAATTATGCCTTTCATAATTTCTGTAGTTCCTGCGTAAATCGCAGCTACCGGGATATCCCGATAACGTCTAGCAATCTCATACTCTTCCATATATCCGTAGCCACCGTGTAGCTGTAGACAATCTGCAACAACACGTTTAGCCATTTCACTAATCCACCATTTTGCCATTGATACTTCTTTAACAATTGCCTCACCAGCAATGTGCTTTTCAACTAATGAATTTACGTATGTTCTGCCTAGCTCAATTTCTGTTGCTATTTCTGCTAGCTTGAATTGAGTATTTTGAAAGTCTGCAATACGACTCCCAAAGGCTTTACGCTCTTTAACATAATTGATTGTTAAATCAAGGCTACATTCAGCTTCTATTTGTGTTTCGAGCGCTACGACTAAACGCTCCTGCTGTAGCTTTTCCATTAAATAATAGAACCCACGATTTTCTTCACCAAGTAAATTTGCAACTGGGACACGAGCATCCTCAAAAATCAATTCCCCTGTATCCGCACTATGCATCCCGATTTTGTCGAGCTTCTTACCTCGTTTAAAGCCTGGCGTACCAGACTCTACAATAATTAAACTAATTCCTTTATATGCTGGTATAGCTTGCGGATCCGTTTTACAAACAACGATTACATAATTTGCGTGTATACCATTTGTAATGAAGGTTTTTTCACCATTTACAATAAAGAAATCCCCCTCACGCTTCGCAACCGTTTGAATACCTGCCAAATCTGAACCTGCCCCTGGCTCTGTCATAGCTATGGCAGAAATATATTCTCCAGTAACGCTTTTAGGGAGCCACTTTTCTTTTTGTTCAGACGTACCGTATGTTTCTATGTAAGGTGTGACGATATCAGAGTGTAATGCGATACCGCTTGCTAATCCAGCACCTACTCGTTCTAATTCTTCTGTTAATATCGCAGAATAGCCAAAATCTAAACCTAAGCCACCATATTGTTCACTAATCATCGGACATAAAAAACCGTGCTCTCCTAACTTCAGCCAAAATTCACGTGGGATGTCACGTTTTTGTTCCCACTGATCGAAATACGGGTATGCCTCTTTATCAAGCATTTTTCGTAATGCTTTTCTAAACATTTGATGTTCTTCTGTGTAAAATTTCAAATCCCCACCCCTTAGTTTTCTGAAAATTAATACATTTTAATTGTAACAGTGAAAAAATATGGAAACAACGATTTTCCGATAATATTATTGCGATATATAGAATTTATTTGATTTTTTATTATTTTTTTGAATTACTTCCATATTAAAAACCTAAACTATTTTTAACTTTGTTCATGAAATTAATTAGGCAAAAGCAAAATTGATTGTTCAACATTTTTTTATCTCTTGGTATAATACAAAATGATTTTCGTTAGATGGTGGTGAATTATTTGCAATATGCAATTTTAAGTGACTTACATTCACATTACAAAAATACAAAAAAGGTGTTAAAGCATATTCGAGAGGTTGCTCCAAATGCCGAAATTATCGGCTTAGGTGATTTATTTGAATGCACAATCGGCAAGAAAAAGGCAAAAACTACTCGCAATGCGAAGCTAAAAGATGCTGCAATTATTGAAGATAAATTTTTAAACTTATTAACCTTTCCATCCATTATTGGAAACCAAGAAGAACGCATTGCTCTTGTAACAGGTGATCAACGTTTTTTGCAATACGAACCTGTACGTATTATTGAACATGCGACACTTATTCACGGACATCAAATTGAATTAGACGAGGATTTTAACCCGACATTTCCAGATTTTCAAACACCACTTTTATTTTTTGGGCACAGTCATGAAGCGGCGATTTATATTAATGGACTGCGTCAACATGTGCCGTATAATATACCACTTTCCATTGATCAAAAATGTTATCAAATCAATGTTGGTGCTGTTGTCGATAAAAAAGAATGGTGTCTTTATGACAGCGACAAGATGACTGTTACATTTATGCAGGCATAATCGAAAAAGGCCCTTTTATAAGCATACACTTATAAAAGAGCCCTTCTTTTGTCATCTTAAAATATGACATTTCTATTAAACGTCAGGTAATTCAGAATCCATGCCAAATTTTTGACGGAATCCACACTTTTTACATAATTCTTCGACAGCTTCACGACGAGAAAACCCATCTACTAAATTTTGGGCACGTTCACTTTCGATTATGTCCCCAAATTTTTGCTCATGAACATTCCCTAGGTTAATTACGCCTTCCCCATCTAAACAGCAAGGTACTACCGAACCATCAACTAAAATTGCAGCATGTGTACGTAAAGCATGACAGAAACCTTTTCCTTCATCTGCTTTTTCAAGTAGACTTGGCCAACGGAATTCATGATCTTGATTTAGATAAATATTTCTCGCAATTTTTACACCCTTACCCATTTCTACACGCTCTTGAATTTCATAATCCAAATCGTACTCTTTTTCAAGAATTTCAAGCGTTTCGCGATTTCTACGGTTGGCGATTTCTGATATATTGTTTCGCTGTAGGTTCCATAAGCGATACGAAATAATGACATTATGGTCCCTTACTTCACGGACAAATTCTAAAATATCGCCTAAATACTTCTCACGATTTTCTGATCCTTCATGGCCATCAAAGCTATGCAATGAAAAATTAATTTGACGAAGCGCAGGCTTCCCTAATAGCTTTTCGCGATTCTTTTTAATTAATGTACCATTTGTTGTAATGTTAACCTTAAAGCCCTTTTCATGAGCGATATCTAAAAGTTGGCCAATTCGAGGATGAAGTAGGGGCTCCCCCTTTACATGTAAATAAATATATTTTGTATAGCCACTAATTTCATCTAAAATGTTGGCGAATTGTTCAACTTTTATTAATCCTTTTGCGCGCTCAGTTGGCGGACAAAAGCTACACGCTAAATTGCAAACGCTCGTAATCTCAATATAAACTTTTTTAAATGTTTTCAACGTTCGTTCACCGTTCCTTCTTCTATTTAAACAATACTGTTCATTGTATCAAATTTCCGAACGAAAAAGGAATAGAGTGACTTTTGTTCTTACAAGTTAAATAAAAATAAGAGTGCCTATTTAGACACTCTCATTCATTAACCTCGGTAGCGTACGGATAGACCTTTTAAAAATTTTCGTGCGAAATTATCGCCGCATTCCTTGTAGTTGCGATGACCTGGCTTACGCATAATTGCGCCTAGTTCACCTTTGGATACAGCAATACCACCATCATCTAACACATCTAGCATATCTTCTGTCGTTAGCTGGCATGCCACTTTTAATTTTTTTAATACCATATTGTTTACATGGTCTGGCTTCTCTTGTACCGGAGCTACATGGCCTTCTTTTTTTGGCATTGGTCCACGCTTATACGTAATTAGACCATTGAAAAACGCCTCTAAGTTTTTATTATTCACTTTAAGCTGATCGTAATCAGCAGGAGCTTCCTCATCCTTCTCAAGTGATTTTGTTAATAACTTTGGCATGTCTTCTGGTGTAACTTCGAAACCACCAAGCTTAAAAATTTCGACCATTTCTCTATTTTTCAAATCAAGTGCATAACGCACACGGATTAAAATATCATTATTATCCATAACAACCTCCACAATCATATGCTAGCACATATTATAACAGAGGTTTTGCTTTAAATGTTACTGTAGCATTCGAATTACAGTGGTCCTGTTTCTTTGCTTTCATCAATCGCTTGCTGAACCGCTTCATCATTCACAGCATTTCCAAGTGGACCAGAGTCATCAGTTGCTGCTTTTAAATTTTCGCGTAAACGTCTGCCGTATTCTTCATCTGCAGCCTCTGCATATTGGATAATTTTTTCCTGAATAACCGGTGCACATTTTGCTAAATCTGTCGTCAAATTTAAAATTAGATCATCTTGTTCCCACTTTTCAAATTTCCGGTACGATTCACCGGCTTGCTTCGTATCATTTGTACGGTCAATGGATTGTCGTACAAGATTCCCTTCAACAAAAGGTGTATGCTCTTTTCCATCTTGCTTTGCTTCTTTTAAGCCGCCTAATAAAGATGGCTCATAATTTATATGTGGATTTTCGTGCGTATCCACTTTATATTGCATTTGACCACCACGTTGATTTGTTGCAACATGTTTTTTTGGTGCATTAATTGGTAACTGTAAATAGTTTGACCCAACACGATAGCGCTGTGTATCCGAATAGCTAAATGTTCGCCCTTGTAGCATCTTATCATCTGAGAAATCTAACCCATCAACAAGAACCCCTGTTCCAAACGCAACTTGCTCTACCTCAGTAAAGTAATCTTCTGGATTTTTATTTAGCGTCATTTTACCGACAGCCATCCAAGGGAATAAATCCTCTGGCCATAGCTTTGTATCATCAAGAGGATCAAAATCAAGCTCCTCATGCGGGCCATCTTCCATAATTTGAACAAATAGTTCCCATTCAGGGTAATCCCCTTCTTCAATCGCATCAAATAAATCTTGTGTCGCGTGATTGAAGTTTTTCCCTTGAATATCTTGTGCCTGCTGTTGTGTCAAATTACGAATTCCTTGTTTTGGCTCCCAATGATATTTAACGAGCACTGCCTTCCCTTCTGCGTTCACCCATTTATACGTATTTACACCCGACCCTTGCATCATACGATAATTAGCGGGAATTCCCCACGGTGAATAAATTAACGTCACCATATGGAAACTTTCAGGTGATGCTGCACAGAAATCAAAAAAGCGCTCTGCATCCTGTCTATTCGTTACTGGATCTGGCTTAAATGCATGAATCATATCAGGGAATTTCATGGCATCACGAATAAAGAAGATTTTTAAATTATTGCCGACTAAATCCCAGTTTCCGTCTTCCGTATAAAATTTCACCGCAAAGCCACGGGGATCGCGTAATGTTTCAGGGGAATGCCCCCCATGAATTACTGTTGAAAAGCGGACAAAAACAGGTGTTTTCTTCCCCTTCTCCTGAAATAATTTCGCGCGTGTATACTTTGAAATCGGCTCATCTCCAACTGTTCCATATGCTTCAAAAACACCGTGGGCTCCAGCACCACGTGCATGAACAACACGCTCCGGTACACGTTCTCGATCAAAGTGACTTATCTTTTCGATAAAGTCATAATTTTCTAAGGTTGCAGGCCCTCGATTGCTTACTGTTCTAATTGATTGGTTATTTGTAATGGGATGCCCTTGGCGATTCGTTAAAATTTTATTTTTATCATCCATATTACCTCACTCCTTTAGTGTGAGGTTTGGCAATTCAATGGAATTTTATTCAACTGCCTATTACAAAAAAATAAAGAAAGCACCAGCAGTAATTGACATGCCGGTGCAATGGTGTGGATACTCTTTAAGTTGTTTGCTTTGGTCGTAATGTATGTTTTAACACTTTTCCTGAGGCATTTCTCGGTAACTCGCCTAAAAAGTCCACTTCATAAGGTATCTTATACTTTGCAAGTTGCGACATACAGTAATCAAAAACTGCTTGTTCTGATAGCTGTTCACCATCTTTTACAACTACAAATGCTTTTGGAACCTCCCCATAAACTTCATGGGGCATGCCAACAACAGCCGCTTCTAGCACTTGTGGCATTTGATATAATACTTCTTCGATCTCAATTGGGTAAATATTTTCACCACCGCGAATAATCATGTCCTTTTTGCGGTCGACAATAAATAAGTAGCCTTCTTCATCGAACCGACCTAGATCGCCAGAATGAAGCCAGCCATTACGGATTGTATTTGCTATTTCTTCCGGTGCATGTAAATAGCCCTTCATCACTTGAGGACCTTTCACACAAATTTCTCCAACTTCACCTACTGGCACAACTTCACCATTTGAGTCGAGTAGTTGAACTTCTGTCCGCGCTAGTGGTTTTCCCACAGAACCAATTTTAATTAGAGCCACATCGTCTAATAATGAGCTCGTCGCCGGGGTATTTTCAGTTTGACCATATAAATTTTGTACCTTCACATTAGGGAAAGCATCTTTTAAGCGCTTTACAAGCTCGTAAGGCATTGGTGCAGCTCCATAGCAGAATAAGCGCAGCTGATCAAAGCTGTAATTGGATAGCTCTGACTTATTCAATAAAATCGTATACATTGCAGGCACCCCAAAGAATATCGTTGCCTCTGTTTTCAGTAGTTGCTTCAATGTGTTTTCTGGCGAAAACGCTTCTTCTATAATAACTGTGCCACCCTTTAAAATAGTTGGCACAGCAAAGACGTGACTCCCCGCACAATGGAATAATGGTGTACAAATATACATTCGATCACTAGTGTTCATTTCCATTGAATCAGACCAAATTTCCGCTGTTTCATGGATATTTCGATGACTGAGCATGACACCTTTTGGCTTGCCTGTTGTCCCTGACGTATACATAACAACAGCTGTATCCTCCATGTCCAGATTTGATCCTTCAAAATTACTGCTTATATCAGATGCCACTATTTCTTTAATTTTGTTTAAAGTAAGCACCTCTTGAAATTCTGTTGTTGTCGCTTGAATTGTCGATAATAACTGTTCGTCATAAATTAAAACTTTCGCTTCAGAATGCATAAAAATATAGTCAACTTCAGGTGGTGCAAGCTTCGTATTAACTGGCATAATCGTTAAGCCTGCAAGCTGTACACCATAATATATCGCCATGAACAAATTCGAGTTTAAAGTAAATTGGGCTACAATATCTCCCCTTTTGTAACCTTGCTGCATTAAGTAAAACGCGATTTTTTCGGCGCTATGATAAAGCTCTTCATACGTCCACTGTTCATCATTAAAAATAATCGCCACTTCATTTGGTATTTGCTGTGATTGCTCATATAACCTCTTTGTAATAAACATCAAAACCCCCCTTTTTAAATAAATTTTCTGAATATTATTACAATAGAATTATAGCAGTGTTTTGTTTTTTATGGCAATTAGATTTCTAAACCCGGTAGTTCAATTTCCTGTATTAGTCATGAACTTAAAAATACCCATTACATAATATAGCTATAAACGATATAAAGGATGATATGTAAAATGTCATTGTTGAAATTATGACTATTCCAGTAACTAAAGTTACCCCCATTCCTAATGGTGGGGAAATTCACGGTGGTCGGGACGAGGAAGGATACGACATTGAACGTTGGGAAAATGATGGCGGAAGTAGCATTAATAACGACAGGGTCATGATTTAAAAATAGTGCCCCTAAATAATAACAAATAGAAATTCATGAGGGAGCACTATGCTCCCTTTAAAAATGCACTTTATGTAGAATCAAAGAAAAATACTTAGCTTCCCTTAACGACATGTAAATAAAAAAATCCCAGAAGCTTGATCAATTTTAAAATCAATTCGGGATACGGTAGTGCTATTAATTGATTGTGACTCGCCATACTTTTAGGAAATAAGTAGAAGTAGCCTTCATAAAAGTTAATACTTCTATGAAGGCTTGATACACTTACTATAAACCTTAAAACTGTTTAGCCTTCGCAGCACTTCTCAGCAATTGGTTATGGAGAGTTATCTCTGTTTGACCGTTTACTTGAGATTTTTGATGCTTAACTCTAGTCCAGTTTTGGTGGATTTTCTGAGATTTTGGATCCAAGTTGACCTTCTTACCCATTTGTCCCACCTCCTAAGTTTAAAAGTGATATCGTGTCTATTATGTGTGGATTGTAATTTTTCATTCGATTCTGATGCTACCATTAACAATTAGTTACTCTGGTTATTTTTTAAACTTTCTTGGGCCATTTTCACTAGCTCTTTAACCATATTCCCACCTATTTTTCCGCCTACTTTGCCTACTTCTGCAGAGGTAAGTCCCCCGTTGTATCCTTTTTTCAACGGAATACCTAATTCGTTTGCAACTTCTATTTTTGCATCCTCAGGATTGTTTGTACCCATTACTTTTGCCTTTAATTCATCAAGCTCTTGCCTTGCTTCTGGAACAAGAATTTTATTTCGATTGTTTCTTCCCATCAAATCCCTCCTTCGCTATTAGCGTAACCAATAAAAAAATAAAAATGTTTTGTAGATATTGTAAAAAATAAAATTCAGATTTTTCTAAAAAATGATGAGAAAGCAGTGACTTGATACCTTATTCTGTTATATAATAGTTTCAAATAAATTTTATTGTTATATATTGAAAAGGGGGATTTAAAATGATTTCAGAAAACGAGCGTAAAAATATGGTTCATTTTTTAATTATGTATTGTGGTTCTAATCCTAATCAATTACAGACTCTTAATGATTATTTATTAGAACGCACATACGACTTCGCATACAGTAGAACAATAATGGAATGTGACTTCTAAAAATTAAAAAGCAGACGGTGTAGAAGATTTTTTGTCCTTCTATACCATCTGCTATTCTTATGCTTTCCCTTTTTTACTTTTTCCAATTTCTTCTTTTATTTCTTCTTTAAGTTCTTCGATTGTTTCTTTTCTTCGCTCATTTTTTTCACTCAACATTTCACGTAGAATAGGGTCTGCAAATTCCTTGCCTATTTCCGCTTCTGTAAGATTCCCTTCTGTGTTCCTAACAATTTCACGAATTCGATCAACCTTACTCGAATTGTCCTTTTTCTTTGAATTAGACATGTTACCCTCCATGTGTATACGACTTTTTTTTAGTGTGGATTTTTTACCTGATTCTATGTAGATTTTTTTTTGCTTTTACTTCCACCATTTAAAAAACACATTAAAAATTGCAAAAAACGATAATTATCTATTACAATAATCCAAGCTTTTTTCTTTATTTGTCATATTCTGTACTTAGTATAAACAAAGGTGGTGGAAAATATGGGCTCAGCAGGCTATCAAAATAATGGCGGCGGCGGATATGGAGGTTATGGATCTGGCTTTGGTTTCGCATTTTTAGTTGTTCTCTTTATCCTTCTTATTATTGTAGGTGCAGCTTTCTTTGGAGGAGGAGGCTATTATTAATTTAACTTTCATTAATTAAAAAACGTAACAATATTTACTACACCAGCTTTAAATTCCTACCACAATACTACACTCGATTAAAAATGAAAAATTAACTCACATAAAAATTTCACAAAAAGAGTAGTCAATTGTTATTGCTACTCTTTTTGTATTTATTTCAACTAATACATTGTGTTAAAAATAGGGAATTTTACTCCTTTGAAAATAAAAATCCTCCAAATTGGACAAGATAATATATGAAGAATACAAAGTAGAGCTTTAACCTTTTGTATTGTTCACGTTTAATCAAATCAAAGAGGAGGAGAGCTATGCCAGCTTTAGAGGTGAAGTGTACAGTTTCAAATTGCTTTTTCCATGCGAAAGGAAATTTATGTGGGGCTGATAAAATCGAAATCGATATGGATCATCTAAAAAACAACAAAGAAAAGACAGAGTTTGCTTCTGATTTTGATTCACGACATGAAACAGCAGAAGCAATGAATTCTACAGACACGTGCTGTAGGACATTTATATCCAAAAAAGATAAACGCCAACAATCTACAAAGTAAAAACCGTTTCCATCCAAAACAAAAAATTTGATTTGCGTTATTCACAGAAGTGAGGCTTATTCACTTCTGTGAATCAAATTTTCTCAATTGACCCTTTATACCTTATATTTGTTTACTTCTATTCAGTTGCCAAAGCCGTAATAACGGCTCCGACTGCTTGTATCCATGCTCCAACTGCATTCGTTACAATCCCCTCTGTTGAATTAGTATTTGCAAAAACTTGAATTACATTCCCAATTAATTGAATGATATTGCCTGTATTCGCTATTGTTTGTAAAAGCGTTAATTGACCTGAGGTTTGAATGGTCATTCCTAATCCAACTACTTGTAAAAGGTCCCCTTGCTTTTGTAATAATTCACTTGATTGCTCATTGCTATTTAATATCCCTGCAACAACTGCTATATTCCCTATTGCTTGGAGCTGATCTCCCACTACATCTAATAATTCACTCCCTGCCTCTGCAGCAATGGCAGTTCCTCCAGCCTCTAATATATTCCCTATTAAATTAAAGTCTGTTAGCGTTTGCTCGGTAAAAATACGAGATGGTGTACTCCCGATTGCAGCAATTATTGTTCCGACTGCTTCAATCCAGTTTCCTGCAATGGCCGCAATGTTTGAATTACTCGTTTCATTTTGACTGTTTGAAGATTGCTGGTCTCTACGTATATTACGGGGCATCATACTATTCCATTTATGAATTGTTCCATCTTGTTTTTTCGAGTTATTACGGTTATTCGGGTTATAAAAGTTCATCATATTTTCACCTACTAATTTAAAAATAATCCTGCCACATTATATGATTATTAAATTAGTTCCGTTAGACAGATTAATTGAAGTACTTTATTATTTTATTTTCATCCCATACAGGCATACTAAAATTTAATACATAAAAAAAAGAGTAGCATTCGCTACCCTTCTTTTCTTTAAATCCTTCCTTTTTAAATCGAATTTTCCTTGTAAATCATTGCGCCAATTAAGCCAATTGTAGAAAAGAGTACTGGTGCAGTAAAACCATAGTAATATCCATCGCCTAAATTTCCAGAAGTTGATTGAAAATAATCTAAAATATAGCCAAAAATGATAGGTAGTAAAACCGCGCTGAGAAAGCCACCCGTATTAGCAAATCCTGAAACGATGCCTGATTCTTTTATAGGGAAAGATTGGCGAACAGCTGCAAAGGTTAATGCACTTGCCCCGTATCCATAGCCAATGATAAAGAATAGTAACATGAGGATAAACAAGGATGGATGCCCTTTAAATAAAAGAAAAGAACACCAACAAAATAAAACAATAAGATGGACGACAATATATGGTCTTTTTATTGATTCTAAACGACTTGAAATCCAGCTTGTTAAAGGGGCTCCAATAAGTGCCCCGATAAGACCAATCATAATCATCTGGCTAGCATCTGAGCGTGTCATTTCATACATATTCATGCCATATGGGACTGCCCAAGAACTGATAAACCCTACATATCCCCCAACTACTCCAAAGTGACAAAAGAATAGCGCCCATGCTTGCCGATTTGATAATATTCTTCGTAGTATTACGCTTGTTTTTTCACGTTGTACAAATTCCGTTAAAACTTCCTGTTCTTCTATAAAGATTTTTTTTGCTTTCTTTATAAGTACAAAATAAAGAAGCAGTCCACATAGGCAAAGCAGTAATCCTGCGGAGAAAAATGCTAATCTCCACCCGAGTAAATGTATCCAAGCAGAGAATGGTACTGTTGCCAATAGGAAGCCTAAACTACCTGTCATACCGGCAAAACCAATTAATCGAACAAATTCCTTTTTATGAAACCACTGACTTAAAATAAGTACCATATTGACCCATATAGTCGCATCCCCTATGCCCGTAAGCATTCTAGAAAAGAATAAAACAAACTCATGTGTACCAAGACTATAAAGAATTGTACCTACTCCAGTAAGTGTCGCACCGATAATTAGAAAGAAATTCGGACCAAAACGATCAGCTAAAATCCCCATAGGAATTTGCAAGCTCGTATATACAAAAAATTGGATGCTAGCTAATAACCCAATCGTCGTTGCTGTTACTTTAAAATCCGTCATCAACTGGTCTGTTATGAGACCTGGAGCAGTTCGTTGACTTGCCATTAATAAATACGTAAACAATACAGAAACAAATACAACCCATCTGTAACTGCTATTTTGTTTGCCCAGTAATTTCGACCCCTATTAGCTTTTACATTATATATATGAAATCACATTAATAATTAAACCTTAAGTAAGCCCCGGAAGCCTCTTGCTGCATAATAAGATTCCGCGCCATTGTGATACATAAAGATCGTGTCATAACGACGGTCACAAAAAATTGCGCCACCAAGTTTTCGAATATTTTCAGGTGTTTTCACCCAGCTTGACGATTTCAAATCAAAACTCCCTAGTTTCTGCAATTCTCGGTATTGTTCTTCCGTTAAGATTTCAATCCCAATTTGAGCCGCCATATCAATAGCATTGTTTTGTGGTTTGTGCTGTTTTCTAGATTCAAGCGCTTCTCTGTCGTAACAAACACTTCTGCGACCTTTTGGGCTTTCTGCTGAGCAATCACAAAAAATGAATTCGTCCGTCTCTTCATTATAGGCAATAACGTCTGGTTCACCACCTGTGATTTCCATTTCATTGAGTGACCAAAGTTTAGCTTTAACAGCATTTGCTTCTAGCTTTGCTTGTACTTCAGACCATTTGAGACCTTCATGGCGATTCATATTTTTCTCAAAGCGAACCTTCAATATGTGAAGTAATTCATGCTGTTGTTCAGATGACAATTTCATTTCTTCATTTTTCATATTAATCCCCCTCGGATAATAATGTGTTCTTCATTTATTTTACCGATTTATCGTTCGTTTCCAACCCTACGTTTGAATAATACGTATAAATTATCGAAACATTTTGAATGAATAGACCTATGTATACATTTATACAATTATTTTGTCAATTAATTAAAAACATGAAGTAAATTTTGGCCTATAGTCCAATAATAAGTTAGGCTTAATAAAATGTCTCAAACAAATTGAATTAAGTGATTTTAAATAAAAATGAGGCACATATTAAAAATAATACTTTTTCTTCGAAAACGAAAAATGATGGAATAGTTAACGCTATATTTCATGAAGATATCCTCTTCACTCCTTTTTTTTACACAGTAAGGAGTGAAGGGATATGTTCAATTTTTTATCGTGGACCGTTACGATCTAAATGAATCATGCCTGGAATTTTATTTAGCTTATATGCGCTACTATCCACTTCTAAGTTTTCTCTTAGCGGTTGGAGTGGAATTGGATCCACTGTTTGTACTTCAGATGCTTGTGCAAGTAAAGCTTTAGAATCGTTATAAGAAAGACCAAATGCTGCATTTAACAGCTTCACTTCATCAATATCTGTCCCAGCAACTGTATACTTTTTCTTTCCCATTCAAACACCTCCTCTTTCTATAGGATGTGCGAGGCACTTCGGTTTATGTAAACATAAAAGGGAGAATGTAATTCCACCTCAAATAGAACACTCGTTATTTTTATCTAAAAGTAAAGAGGCTGGGATAGAAGTGAAAATTTCTCTATTTACGGTAAAGTACAGTATTAAAAAAAGGATACTTCCACGTCCCCAGAAAGCGTCCCCGCAACGGAAACCAATTACAAAAAAACATCATTCTTCTCACTCAAGAAAAATGATGTTTTAGTTTAATACAGCCTCTTTAATGATTATTTATTCTGCTATCTAATTCTAGCCTTACTATGACCATCATAGGCAGTGATTACAGCACCGATTATAAAGATAAAGATTCCACCACCAACAAGCCACATGAAAAACTGATCCTTAGTAATAGTAAATAAATTTGTCATATATGATATGAACGCTTCGTTTAATAAATTTGGATTCACTAAAATAACAATAAAAGTAATCGTTACAGTGATTTGGAGAACAGTATTATAGATGGCAATTCTTTTTGTCCATTGTTCCTTCAATAATTTATATAGAGCCAATGCTATTTCTAAGCCGATTATAATCACAATGATTGGCCAATACTGTAGTAATACTTCCTGATTAAAAACTGGCATTACAAATTCTAAACGTCCGCCATTCCCTTCATATACCCCAACAAGCTGATTGGCATAAAAATAAAGAGTTGCCCAAATAGCAGTCCACATTAAACTTCCAAAGACTTCTAACTTTGAAATCGCTTTTTTCTTAGGAATATACGCAATATTTTTCAAATCATCGGAAGTCCATTTTTCAAGGCTAAATGATAAAGGTTCCGGATCTTTTTCCTTATCGAATCTTTCTATAATAGCAAAAGTAATTGTCAACCAGAAAAAGACTTGCATTCCCACCTCGATGATTGTCCATATTCCTTCCCCGATAATTAGAAAAACAATATTTATAATTGCTTCTTCGGCATTGTAGCCAGTAAAGTATTTTGTAATTATCGTGATGAACGCAATGACTGTCGCAATTGGTAAAATCATTTTCAATAACGAGACATAAACATCAAAATAACGCGGACCTATAAGATGCATTGGTTGATCTTTGTAACCGTTCGCTAATACTGTTGGATTCCCCAATTGATCCAGTATCCCTTTAACGTCTTCCTCACTGTAATTTTGCGGGAGCATATCCTCAATGGTTGACCGTAATTCTAATGCAATATCTGTTCGCATTTTTTCAGGTAGCCTACGAGTGACCTCTTGAATATAAATCTCAATCATCTTCATCTTTCTCATCCCCTCTTAATAGAGCATAAAGTTCCTTCGAATTATTAATCCATTCCTGTTTTAATTGCAAAAATATTTCCAAACCAAATTCACTTAATACATAGTACTTACGTGGCCTACTTTCGGATGTATCCCAACTACTTGTTACAAGCTCCTGCTTTTCTAATCGACGAAGTAATGGATATAAGGTACTTTGATCAATGGCAATGCCTGACCCCTCCAATAACTGAACTAGTGAATATCCGTACTGGGGAGTTCTTAATTGACTTAAAACCGCTAATGTCAGTGTTCCTCTCCTAAGCTCTGTCGTTAATGAATTCAATAAATTACTCAATTCACACACCTCAAGTTCAATTACTATATGTCATACAGTATTCATTTTATACTATGCATCATACACTATTGTTGTTACAATAACAATCATAATTAGTCAATTCAAAAAATTCTTTTTAACCATTAGGGATTTATCAAATCGTTGTTCAATAATTGGATAATTTTTTTCGGTATCAATTTTATGTTGTGAGGCAATTAATTTTGGGTAAATGACGAAGAGGTTATAGTTGAACTATGTACACCAATCAAACTGTTGGTGCATAACATACCTCGAAGGTTTGTTTTACAGCAATTTTAAAGAGGTGAGAAACGATGGCTTCGTATAAGGATTACACTTCGCCATCAACTCAGTTCACCTTTGACGTAAATAAAAGTCCTCTGTTCAAAAAGGATACTAACAATTTTATTAACGTCCTAGGTGTACAACAGTTGAATACATTGGAAAATATATCTCTCCTAGATATCTTTCTAAGTGCTAATAATGTTATAGAACCCCACTATCACCAAAATGCTGCCGAGTTAGTTTATTGCATTTCTGGCGCTGCTACAATTTCGATACTGAACCCATTTACAAAACAATTTCTCAATTATTCAATTACACCAGGTCAAGTGGCAAACATTCCACAAGGCTGGTGGCATTATGAAGTAGCTACTGTTGATAACACACATCTCTTGGCAATTTTTGATGCGCCAACTCCAGAAGTTATTTTAGGTTCTGACCTATTAAAATTTACTCCTGCCACTATTATGTCTCATACTTATTGCATGGATGAAAATCAATGGAAACAAGTAGTTGCACCCGTTAAACCTAGTACATATATAGGTCCTTACACGGATTGTAGCAAAGTAATATCGGATACAGAATATACATCCGACCAAAATAGTAATCTACAATATCATTGGCCGCAATATATAACACAACATCAACAAATAACATATATACCTCATTATTGGCAATAAATTGAGGAAAGCTCAAAAAACATCAAATTCAGCAAGAGTAAATAACCTCTATCTGAATTTGATGTTTTTAATTTTGCAATTAAACTCTATTCACTACCTCGGTTTCAACCTCTTCATTCAGAGAAAAAAGGCTTTCATCCTTATTTAGCTCTAACAGTTTCTTTGCTTCTTCAACTAAGCTTTGCATTGTATTTAATTCGTCATCACTAATTTCAATTAATTCTTCAAACATTTCCACTGACTCTCGAGAAATGAAAGAAATCTCTTTCATCGCGGCCATAATTTGTTGAGAGCTTGAAGATAATTCCTCTGTACTTGCAGATGAATTCGCGTTATTATCAGCAATAATTTTTGTCGTATCAACTATCTTTTCAAACATCGTACCAATTTCTAAAATTGTTGTATTTGTTTGTGCAAACTCTTCTGTTCCTTGCTTCATTGATATGACAACTCGATCTGTTTCTTCTTGAATATTTTTTACAATATTCGCCACTTCTGAAGATGACTGACGCGATTGTTCAGCTAGTTTACGAACCTCATCAGCTACAACAGCAAATCCCTTACCGTGTTCACCAGCACGAGCTGCCTCAATAGCTGCATTTAATGCTAATAAATTGATTTGTTCAGAAATCCCTGTAATTACTTTAACAATTTTACCTATTTCATGAGACTTTTCTCCGAGGATTGTAATTGCACCAAATGTTGTATTAATTGTTTGATTAAATTGCTCCATTTTAACCATCGAATCTTTTATCTTTTCGTTACCATCCTGTGTCAATTCTAATGTAGTATTTGATTGTTCGGAAATCTGATTCGACCTTATCGATAGCTCTTCGATAGCCTCTGTCATATCTTCGATTGAAGTTGAACTCTCTTCCGTAGCTACTAATTGTTTTTTTAATCCGTTACCTACCTCATCGATTGCAGCTCGTACAATATCGGCCTTCTCAGCTGCGTATTCCCCGTGTTCGGTAAGGTTTCTACCTTTTTCATTAACATTTTTGGCAAACATATAGAAATTCTCTCGTACTTGATTTGCTGATATTTCCTTTTCTCCATTTGCTACCTCATTATTTATTTGAGCGTGGCGTTTAACAGAAAAATATCGGTAAGCAAAATACACAGATGTACATAATAAAACGACAATAATTCCTAGCATGACTACTTCCATGAAAAAATCTCCTATTCTACTAACTTTTTAATAATAAATTTTTTAAAACTCTCTTATAATGATATATGTTCCATCTGCTACTTCCTCTGGAATAATGTTTAATCTACTATTATCCTTATATTTATGAACAATATAGTTTCCTTCTAGATCCACATATTTCTTCAAACCATGATATTTTTCCATTACGCGGATTGATTTAGGGTTTGTTGCTTCTGCTAAAACAGCTTTTAAGCCTTGCTCAGATGCTCTCGTTATTAGTTTGTTTCCTAATTCAACAATAACTTCGTGACGTTCCTGTTCAGCAGTTACACCTAATAAAAATAAATGTAATAACTCCCCATCTTCTATATCTTTTCCGTATCGTTTTTTATAATCTTCAATAAAACGTTGATCTACATCTTCTAATGCATGTAAAATCACATTCATATCATAAAAAGATCCTTCAAAAACATCTTCTCCAATAATTTCAGGTGCATTTGTATCACCCGCAAGTACACCAACAACATTTTGATGATGATCTAGCGCAACTGCGCAATATCCTTGTTCCACAGTAGATTCTAAGTAATCCTTTGTGAAATGATAGAAATCTTCATATTCTAAATGTAAGCATCCAACCATTGGCTCTTGAATTAATCTTCCAGCAACCTCAATACCTACGAATGAGCGTGCTAAACAATCAGCTGCCTTATATACTAAATCTGTTTGGTCTTTTGTAATAATTTCATATGTATATAACTTCTGTGCTGTCTGCATATAATTTCTCCATTTCTCTATTAGACTAACGTGTACTTTCAATGAAAGTACCGACAAATTCAATTCGTTCTAAAACATTTCTTATTTGAACTTGGGCAATTTTAGATGAAGGCTTAATTATAAGTAAATTTTTAAAGCCTAATGAAGAATAAAATTTCATTGTTTCTTCAAGCTGAGGTACAACCTTAGCTGGAACTGGCGTTTGGTAAGTAGCATCAATAACAAAAGTATAATTTTGTCTCGAAACTTTATTAATTGTTTCTTGCAAGTCTACTAAATATTGCTCTGCATCATTCTCTTTTATTAATCCATGCACCTGTACGCGTAATTCTTTCTTTGTTTCATCAATTTCCATTTTATATTTCTTCTTATCTACAACTATCATCTCAAATCTCCTTCTCTATAATTTGACTCCTACATTCATCGTGTTTATGCAAAAGAAAAAGCTACTCCAATTAAAAAAGAATAGCCCAACAAACACGTTTATGTTGGCAACCCGACTATCATGACCCAATGGATTTTAGACTCGTAGCTTTGCGTCCCTACCTTTCGATAAGTTTGCCTTTTTCACTTTTTAAAAATAATACCAATTTCACTTATTTATATTACCATAATATTATAAATGACCTGTATATTTTTTTCTACACTAGTACTTTTCTCTAATGAATATTTGATGCATTCGATGATTTTTTGGTAATACCTAGAAGGAAGTTAACATGAACGTGTAAATTTATTATTCACGAGAAAAGAAGTTAATACGTAAAATTTAATATGTAAATTATTACCTATAACCTTAAATAGTAGTGTTATTAACTTTTTTGACTGTTCCTAATTAGTCCCTTCATTTATTTATTGTTATATAATGGAATTAATTTAATATTTAGGATTAAAGGATGAAGTGGGATAAGAGATTGGCCAAATTAGGGAATTAGTTACAGAATAATATTTACAAAATTTGTATATGTTGTAGCCAATGCCTACCCAGGGATGATAGCCAATACATCTCAGGAAAAGAGATTAAAGGAATGTTATCTCAACAATATTTGGATAACATTGACAACAATTAGGCTATCCAGTAATATTGTGTGAATACTTAAATTCTTAGAAAAAGAGAGTAGTTTATCGAAAAAGTTCAGCGAATTAGGGTTGGTGTGAGCCTAATCAATTTGAGGTAAGTGAAACGCACTTTGGAGAAGCATTCTGAATAAAGAAGGAATTGCCGGGGAGTCACCTCGTTAACAATTGAAAGGGGTCACTTACTATTTGTGGCAACTAGAGTGGTACCACGGGAATTATAGCTCTCGTCTCTATTATTTAGAGACGGGGGCTTATTTTTTTTAAGGAGAGATGCAAAATGAATAAATATTTAGCCCAGAAAATTGCGGAAGAGACAAACTATTTATTTCAGGCAGAAGCCATTGAAAAAATGTTAGAAAAACCAAAACATGATGAGCTCGGTGATATTGCTTTCCCATGTTTTCAATTAGCAAAATTTTTACGTAAAGCCCCTCCTATTATTGCTGCAGAGCTTGCTGAACAGCTTATAAATCCAGCATTTGAAAAAATCAACGTTGTAGGGGGATATATCAATTTCTTTTTAAATAAATCACAGGTTATGAACGAGATTATTCCTGTTATTCTAAAACAGCAACAAAATTATGGGCAAAAAGAACAATCATTTGAAAATGTTGTGATTGATTTTTCTTCCCCTAATATCGCCAAGCCATTTTCAATGGGACATTTACGCTCAACGGTAATTGGGAATGCACTAGCAAATATTTCCGAAAAGAACGGTTATGATGCAGTTCGAGTTAATCATCTAGGCGATTGGGGAACACAATTTGGGAAACTTATTGTTGCCTATCGTCTGTGGGGAGAAAAAGGAGCAATAGAAAAGGCTCCGATTAAGGAATTACTGAAGCTTTACGGAAAATTTCATGAGGAAGCCGAAAATAATGATGCCTTAAATAATGATGCACGTGCAGCCTTTAAAGCCTTAGAAAATGGTGATTTGGAAGAGAATTCTCTATGGAAATGGTTTAAAGACGCTTCTTTAGATGAATTCCAGTCTATTTATGAACTCCTGAATATCCATTTTGACACGTTTGAAGGTGAAGCATTTTATAACGATAAAATGGCCGACATCATTACACAGCTAAAGGAAAAGGAATTACTAAAACTATCCGATGGTGCCAATGTAGTAGAGCTTGATAATATGCCCCCTTGTTTAATTACAAAGCAAGATGGTGCTTCTTTATATGCAACCCGTGATTTAGCAGCTGCTTTTTATCGTCAAAAAACTTATAGTCCAAAAAAGGTACTTTATGTCGTAGGAAATGAACAATCTTTACACTTTCAACAGCTATTCCATGTATTAAAGAAAATGGATGCAAATTGGGCAGAGCATTTATCACATGTTGGTTTCGGTATGATTCTCAAGGATGGCAAAAAAATGTCTACTAGAAAAGGCCATGTCATTTTATTAAAGGATGTATTAGAAGAAGCAATAAACACTGCAAAGGGTAATATTACTGAAAAAAATCCTACCCTTCTAAATAAGGATGATGTCGCAAAAAAAGTTGGTGTAGGTGCTGTCATCTTTAATGATTTAAAAAATTATCGTTCGAATGATATCGAATTTTCGCTTGAGCAAATGTTACATTTTAAAGGCGAAACAGGTCCATACGTACAATACACGTTTGCACGAATATGCTCAATGCTAGAAAAAGCATCGTTGCAATATCATGATGACGTTATAAAAATAACACTTACCGATAACGCCTGGCCGACTGTTGTACTATTAGCAAACTATCCTAACATTATTTCAGAAGCATTTGAACAAATGGATCCATCTCTTATCGCAAAATTTGCCTTACAGTTGGCCAAGGCATTCAATAAATTTTATGCAACAACCAAAATATTAGCGCCGGATGACTCTATAAATAGTCGATTGGCATTGTGTAAGTCGACAAGCATCGTTTTACAAGATTGTTTAAACCTTTTAGGAATCGAAGCCCCTGAAAAAATGTAAGTCCCCGTACTATAGAAACGCACTTCAATTATTAGTACAGACTACAATTGAAGTGCGTTTGCTAATTATATTTGAATTGATACATTTTTTACTTTAATAAATATTCCATTATTACTTCATCTTCATCTACTACACCCGTATGTTGAAACCCTAAACTCTCATACAATTTTTTAGCAATAGAATCTTCTTCTTTGTAACAGAGTGTTATTGAATTGTATTTACTTTCTTTCTTAATTAGCGCAATCCATTGTTGCATCGCTTTTTTCCCATAGCCTTTTCCTTGAAACTGCTCAGTAATCATAAATTGGTCTAACACACAACATGTCTTTTCATTTTCTATATAATCCCTTTGCAAAAGTAACCCAACTGGTGTATTTGAATTATAGATTGCATATACGATGCTATTGTAATCACGGTAAACATAGGCTCTTGCTAAAATTGTAACGTTTGAAGCCACCCAATTTTTTTGCTCTTTTTTTACATTTAGAACATTGAAAAATCTCCAATTTTCAGGATTAATTAATTCAAATTGTAACTCCATTAAACTAACCTCATTTCATTAAATTTAGCAGCCCACTGTCATCAATAACTCTTCAATAATTTTTAAATCCTCTGGGTAAACATGAATTAATTTTGAAATTTCATACTTGTTCTTCCATGAAATTTCTACAATCGTTTCATCAGGATCATGATATTGAATTTTTCCACCCGTAATCTCGCATAAGAAATATTTTGTTGTTACCTTATAATCTTTTATAATTGCCTTTTTAGTATGTAATTCTTTTATTATATTCGCTTCATATCCCGTTTCTTCCCAAATTTCACGTATACAAGCTTCTTTTGCTGTTTCTCCAGCTTCGATCTCCCCTGAAGGAACACCCCAGCTATTTGTATTTTTCCCACGTACCATTAATACTTGATTATCTTTAATAACAATTGCAGATGCCCCATTCCAAATTTTATACTCCATAAGTTTACTCCTACTTGTTTAATACAACTGCTGATTTTATTAATGAAGACAATCCAACCGGATAAAGTACTATTCGTTCATCAAGGATGTCATCAACTGAAATCCATTTGGCTACAGTAACCTTTTTTCCTTCTGTTACAGTAATAGCGTCAAACTTATAAAATTCTTCATCTTTAAACTTTACTGTATACATCAATGTTATTTCATGACCGATTTTATCAGCAATTTTATAAATATTTTCTATACAATCTATGTACTGAATTATTTCAATATCTGCGCCTATTTCCTCTTTATATTCTCTCACTAAAGCATCTTTAGACCGTTCGCCTAATTCAATTGTGCCTCCGATTGGTCTGTAATAAACACCGAAACCTTGAGAATGCTTTCCTACTTGTTCTTCTAACAATATAGTGTTCCCTTTCAAAATTAACCCTAACGTATTGGCTCTTGGACGCATAACCCATCTCCTTATGATTTGATAACATTTATAAAATTGTTATCAAATCATCAAATTTTTCAATCACATAATCATAATCTGCGACTTTTCCAAATCCATACTTTGCAAATACAAAGGGTATTCCAGCAAACCTTGCAGCATTCAAGTCCCCTTCTGTATCCCCAACATAAACCGGCTTACATAGGTGGTTTCGCTTGATTATTAAGTTAATATTTTCACCTTTCGAAAGTCCGGTTCTCCCCGGGTTTTCATAATCTAAAAAAAAATTATCTAGTTTATGAAAGTCATAAAAAGACTCTATGTATCCATCCTGACAGTTACTAACGATAAAGAGTTTGTACTTCTTCGATAATGTGCTTAATACTTCCTCTACATTTGGATAAAGGGTACCCCCTTCGTTTTTTAAGTACTCTTTTTCAGCATGACAACACTCTGAAATCACTTGGTTACGGAGCTCCTCTCTTAAATAAGGAAAGAGCTTTTTACTAATATCTTGCATTTGTAGTCCCATGGTTCCCTCGAAATCTGCCCGTGTTAATTCCCTCTTAATGTGACTATAATTCTTAATGCAACTATTCCAAGCATTTAGAACTGTATCAATCGAATCCCAAATGGTTCCATCCAAATCGAAAATTATACTATCCATTAATCCAACCACCACCCTTTTTTATTAGTTATTTTTTCTAACCATTGTAATAAATTCAGAAGAAACCGTACTAAATTCATTTTCCATAACAAAACCAAGCTTTTCATATAAATGAATTGCTCGTTTATTAAATTTTGCTACCGTTAATCGTGTTGGTGTAGCTTTAAATCTTTCTTCAATAAATTTAATAATAAATGAACAAAAATTATAGCCTTTCCCTTGACCTACAAGGTTCGGATTCATTCCAAGGCCCATATCAACAAAGTCATCTCGATAAACGCCGAATTGGTTTCCTATTGGGACTTTTGCATTTTCTCCCATACAAAAAAAACCAACTAATTCATTAAACTCTCCTAAAATTGCGTAGTATGTACCATCGAGCATTTCCTTTATCGCTGATTCCAATAGTTCATTATTGTAAAAATCATATGGCTTTTCGTATGTCCAATTAAGGATTTCAATCGCCATTTTTTCATTCATCTTTTCTATTACAAGTGTCATTACATTAACCTCCTCATAATAACCAATTCTTTAATTAAATGGATAATCCTTCTTAAATAAAGGGAATAGGCTTCCTTTTGTTGAATTTATTTTCAAGGAATACATTATGAAAGGAGCAGAATAATGAAAGGTTTAGTAAAGAGAATTGATACAGTATTTGTAGAGGTGAGCGATTTAGACTACTCGATTAAATGGTATTCAGAAATATTAGGATTAACATTGAGGTGGAATCGTAATGGTTATGCTGCTTTTAGTGTAGGAGAAACTGCATTAACCCTTGTGCAATCTACAGATGTTAGTCCCGCCAAACACTCCCCTTTTAACTTTTTTACAACGAATATAGATGAAGTACATCAATTTCTTATAGAAAACAAGGTGGACACGGAAGACATTGCGGATTACCCGGATATTCGTACCTTTGATTTTAAAGATCCAGATGGACACGTTCTAGGCTTCTGTCAATTTGATGAATAGGATGAACCCCGTTCTTTTTACGAAAAAAAATGAGCAGACGGGTAATTAGAAGCACAAATTAACTTCTAAACCGCCTGCTTTATACATTAAACAATCGTATTACTAATAATTTTAAAGACGCCCTTGTCAAGTAATTGATTAACGGATTGCCTAGCCGTTTCATTAAATAAATACCACTGATTTTCCGTAGCGTCATAAATTAATATTTCCGGGTATCCTTCTAAAGTTTCTTCTGGAAAAGCTTTAATTAAAGTGTAAAGATCAAAACGCTTTATGCTTTTCTCATCGGTATCCAAAAAGTCATACTGGGCTTCTTTATAATACGATCCAGGTGTATCCATAGTATACATCCATGAATAGTTTGCAGGAGCTTCAACTTTACTTCCTAAGTTATCGATAAAAATATTATAAAATGCTTCATTATAAGCGTTTCCACTACTTCGCTGTACTACACCGCCCATAGTCATATGATACTCATGTTGCAATGCTTTTACTTTTACACCACCTATACGCAATGCCCCACAATCAACAGTAACTTCTGAATTTCTGTAATTGACCATGCAGCCAAATGTTTCCGATAGTAAACGAAGTGGAACCATAGTACGGTTGTTATTTATATATGATTTTACGTCAAGTAAAGTCGATTTACCGTTTTTAAGTACGGTATTGTTGTATAGGTCTAACATTACATGCATATCTTTTTTTGTTAAGGTAACTTTAGATTTCGACCAATCTACTTTTGCTCCTAAATTTTCACTAATAACACGTAAAGGCACCATTGTACGACCATTTTTAATTTCAGGCCCTATCTCGGATGGAATTACAGCACCATCAACTTTAAGTTGAATGCTACTTGCAGCTGTATAAGTAGGGATTGAAATTATAACTAATACAATAAAAAATAAAATCCCCGAAATTTTCCGGTTCATCTTTTACACTCCTCTATTAAAAATTTCAAATTTACAGTTCGTTATTATTTAGTACGTTGAAATACAACCTTCCAAATAGCTAGATTTATAATAATCAATACGAATAAGTATATATATGTGCCATAAGCAATAAAAGATGCCATGAAATAATGTATACCCGCTATTATAACTATTGGAATCATTAATACAATACTTTTCCAGCTTTCACCGTCATTCATTTCAGTATATGGCTTAGTGAAGGGAATTTTATTTCCATAGCCAATGTAACAAATTACAGTAAACACACAACTTGCTACTAAAACAGCTAAGAGATCTGGTATGATTCTTGTTCCATAAATGAAGCAAAATACTATACTTAAAACAACATATAGTGGAATATATAGCTTTATCAAAAATGCTTTTAAGCTTCCTTTTTTTAATTCAGTATAGTCTTTAATTGGGAAAATTTTATATATCCAGGCCGCTTTATGCTTACTTGAATAGCCAAGCATAAATACAGCAGTTGGAACAATTAGCATGCTGAAATAAATATTTAAATAACTTAGACTCTTTGAATAATCAACATTTCCTGTTCCTGTAAAGTTAAAAATAAAAATAAGTGGGATGACAAAAGCAAAGCCTAAAGATGGATATACTTTCAACTTAAACTCTCGCTCTTGCTTCATCATCAGGGAAGCAAAACGGTAGAAAGCTCTTTCTTCGCTTGTTGTGCAAATATGCATTAATAAAAAATTCCTCAGACGGTTTTTCTTTTCCTTTTTCGATTTACTTGTGCTTAACAGTTTTTGTAGGTTTCGTTCAAAGGTCGGAATTAACTTTATGTAAAGCAGTATTGATAAGATAGGCATAACAATGGCTAATACACTGAATCCAATTGATAATGGAGATTGATTGCCATTCAGTAGTAATTCATACGGCGCGGCAAACCACATTGGAATAAGAAAAAAACTCCACCAATGAAACTCCATGACCATATTTAAATTAACGAGTTCAAAAGAACGTACGAGGAACTGATAACCTATCATCAAGACTAATGACATACCAATTTGTACGTAGTTTATAAGGTCCTTCAGTCTTTCCCCATCAAAAAAGTGCAAAATTACCATATATAAAATAGCAGTAAAAACAACAATAAAAATATTGATTAAAACGAATTCAAATATCGTTAAAAGAAAGAACAAAATCCCTTGCTTCACTAAGGCAACTAGAAGCGGTATCGAGGTTAAGGCAATCGTCAAATAAGTTAAATAGATAAGTATATGCATGAATTTAGCAGCATTCACTGTTTTTGCAGTGATTGGCTTAGTTGATAGAATACTTCTGTCCCGAACATCCAATAGGACGGAAGAGAAATCAGAAATCATTGTTGTCGTAATCGTAAAAATAAGTATTGCATACGTAATACTCATCTGAAATAGGTAGTTCTCACCGAAGCCCATAAATGGAATGAGTATAAGTCCTATTAAAGCATAAATCCATAAGGACTTAACGTAACCAAACTTTTGCTCTTCGTTCTTTTTAGTTGCGGACTGGTTGAAAAAAGTAGGAACCCTTCGTTCATCCATCGTTAGCTTAATTTGGAGAATGTTCCTCATGACTACATAATCGATACCCATTTTAATATATACAAATCGAATTTTATCAAGCAGTTTTAGTATTTTAAAATCCTTCATTACTTCACCTCTTGTACAATAGAAACGAATTGCTCACCAATTTCCTTGTAATTATGGAAGCCTGTCAGTTCATT
Organism: Solibacillus sp. FSL R7-0682; assembly: GCF_038005985.1. Classification (NCBI taxonomy): domain Bacteria; kingdom Bacillati; phylum Bacillota; class Bacilli; order Caryophanales; family Caryophanaceae; genus Solibacillus; species Solibacillus sp. FSL R7-0682. The sequence goes on along the minus strand of NZ_JBBOUI010000001.1, from coordinate 478,115 downwards.
AAAAATTGCCTCCAAAGTTCCCGTAGCATTATCTTCTTGTAATTGTGCAAATGTGCCATCTGCAGCAACTTTCCCTTCGTTTAACAGGATTATACGACTACTAATCTTTTCAACCACATCCATGAGATGAGAAGAATAAAAAATGGTCTTTCCTTGGGCAGCTAATTGAGCCAATATTTCTTTGAAAATCATTACACTATTCGCATCCAAGCCATTAATAGGCTCATCTAAAAACAATACATCAGGATTATGTAGTAGACTGGATATGATTAAAAGCTTTTGTCGCATTCCTTTTGAATATGAAGAAATCCTTGCATGATATGCTTCACCAACCCCGAATAACTCCATTAATATTTTTGATTTGTTTGCAGCTGCTTCTAGTTCTAGCCCATACAGTTGGCCGATGAAGGTCAAATACTCATAACCTGTTAAGTTATCATAAACATCTGCTATTTCCGGTACATAACCAATTTTTCGTTTATATTCAATGTCATTTTGCCGAATATCCTCTCCGAAAAGTTTAATACTTCCCCCATAATCACCTTCCATTCCAAGAATGATTTTTATGGTTGTACTTTTTCCAGCTCCATTCGGTCCGATATAGCCAATAATTTCTCCTCTTGAGACATGTAAGTTAATCCCTTTTAATATTTCCTTCTTGCCATAGCTCTTGGTCAAATTCGCAATTGTCAAAATTTCCCGCTGCATCTGTATCCCCCTTTTCTTTCTATGTTTATTATATACGGTTAGTAAAATGAATAGTTCCATTTTTAACATAAATAACCAATACAACTTCAAAAATGAAAAAGACATCAAATAATATGATGTCTTTTCTACACTCCGTAAAATTGTTACTAATGTCTGTTATTCGTAAAAAATTACGTATTCTAATATTTCTTATGTTCATTTACTAAAGTTCTATAACTTACGCAGTCTCTGCTACTTGTACATAACTTAATTCGGATAATACGATAATTCTTGTTGTAGTTTCTCTTTCATATGTGTCTGTTGATTCAATTAAAGTTAAGAATTCTAAATTTACCGATAATAGTGTTCCAGTAATTAATTCTTCACCAACTGCAACTGTTACTTCCCTATCCACATACTGCTGAAGCTGCGCAAATAATATTTCTTCGAACAATTTAATCACCTCCTATGTTAGTAAGCTAAGCTTTTAATACTCCCCAATGGAATAAATAGTAAATTAGAATTCACTCTAAGAACTATATAATCAAATTTAGCAACATGCAAAGTTCCAGTAACCTTTGAATACTCCGTTGTAACTTCCAGCGTTAAACCTTCTATAGTATTAAGCCTTTCTCGTAATTGCCACATAGTTATCCCCCTTCTTAATTGGTATGTTAAATTATATGTTTGCTATAAAAAAAGCGCTTGGGTATATACTCTATTTTTTATAATGTCAAAAAATTTGAGTATTACGCACAGCCTCTGTGAAATAGACTTCATATTATATTTGAGAGGTGATAACTATGAAGGATAGAGACGAAGGCTTAGTAAGTATTGTTATTCCGTGTTATAATGCCGCTCAATATATAGAAGACTGTTTAAACGGACTATTATCTCAAACCTATAAAAACATAGAAGTAATACTCGTTAATGATGCCTCGATTGATAACACTCAAGCAATAGTAGAGCAGTGGATTGAAAACTCTAATCCTCCTTTTCCTACTATTTTGTGTAATCTTCCTGTAAATTCGGGGTTTGCAGGGGCTCTAACAATTGGCTATTTTATGAGTTCCGGAGAATATATTGCGGTTAATGATGCGGATGATATTTCACACCCTTTACGTCTTGAAAAACAAGTAGATTTTTTATTAAAAAATCCAGATTACGATTTAGTTGGAACAAATTATAGAGTGTTTAATGATGGACAGGAAAAAGACAGTGGTAAATTAGCTGATTGGTTAGGATATGGCGAGGCTATACGGAAAATTTATGCAAACGGAAAGCACTGCGTCTCACATGGAACAATCTTATTTCGCGGAAAGGTTTTTGACCTACTAGGGGGCCCTACTCGCAGAATACATGGTGCAGAGGACTATGAATTTATCGTTAAATTTTTAAATGCTAACTTAAAAATAGAAAATTTAAAAGAAGTGTTATATTACTATCGAAACCATGATCAACAACGTTCTAAAACCTTTTATGGTGGAGGTGGAGGGAAAAGTGAGTAAGGAAGAAAGAATTTTACTTGTGGTAGATGCTTTATATATCGGAGGTACCGAAACCCATGTACTCGCTTTAGCAAAAGAGCTAATAAAAAATGATATTTTTATTGCTATTGTTGCCAAGAAAGAAGGAAGTCTAATCAATTCCTTTGAAGCGTTGGGATGCCCTATTTATCATATCGATTTCCCGAAAACTATGAAGCTTCCAGCAAACCAGGAATTGGAGCTCGTTGTTGAAATAGAGAAGATAATTGAAAACGAAAAAATTTCTCATGTTCATATTCATCAAACTCCTTCCGGATACTTAGCAGGGAAAGCAGCAGAAAATAAAAGAATTGCTACTGTATTAACTATACACGGAACCTATTATCCAAATGAAGAAATTCAGGAACTTCTTAAATTAACTGATGCAGTTATTTGTGTAAGTCCCCCACTATGTAACTATGTAAAGGCGTTTGGTATTGAAAATCCCTACTTAGTCCCTAATGGGATTAATTTAGAGGAATATCCGTTGAAGCCTCCCTCTGAAGAAATAAGAAATGAATTGAACATACCTGAAAATGCGGAAGTTTTACTTTATGCTAGTAGAATTACCTGGGCAAAGGCAAAAGTTTGTTCTATTTTTTTAAGAGCATGTAAAGACTTAAAGTTAACTACCTTACCAAACCTTCACGTCATCATTGTTGGAGGTGGAGACAAGCTAGGCGACATACAATTCTTATCCGATATGATTAAAAAAATGTGTAATGATCATTTCATCCATCTTGTCGGGGAACAAAAAAATATGCATGATTATTATTCGACAGCAGATTGCGTTGTTGGTACCGGACGTGTCGCTTTGGAGGCAATGGCTTCTGAAAGACAAATTGTTGCTGTTGGTAACCATGGCTATTTTGGAATTGTAAGTCATGACAACTTTGATGAAGCTTGGAACCATTATTTTGGAGATCATGGCTCTAAAGTCGCTTGTAGCAGACACGGATTACGGGATGACTTAAAAAAGATATTACTAGATAAGGAACAACTTAGGCTTAACGGAATGAAATGTAGAGAAATCGTGGAAGAGCGTTTTAATATTCACACCGTAACTAACCAGATTTTAAAAGTCTACTCTGAAACAAAAAAAGGTGGCGGCAAAAAGTGAAAAAACTATTATATATCGGATGGATTGGTTTTGAAAACTTAGGTGACGAATTATTGTGGCATATTTTTAGAGATACATGTACGAAATATTTAGATGAAAATCAAATAACGGTTACTCCATCATTACCTGGAATTGATTTAAAAAACCTCGAACAATTTGATACGATCGTGTTAGGTGGTGGTTCTCTATTATTACCTGGCTACCTTCAAATTCTTCAAAATGCTTTGCATAAAGGGAAATCGGTTGTCATTTGGGGATCTGGACTAGATTGGATTGAAAAGCCAAATTTAGATTTGCTTATTAATGACCAATTAACTAATTTAGAGCGAAATTTCAAACAAAAGGATATTGAGGTTTTAGATGAAGTAATAGAAAACGCCTTGTTTGTCGGTGTTAGGGGTCCCTTAACTAAAAAAGCGCTAGCAATTATGCTTGGCAATGAAAAAGTGAAAAAGGTAAAGATTATTGGTGATCCGGCCTTATTATTACAAGCATCCAACTTAAATCGTCCTCAAGAAAAAATAATTGGAATCAACTGGGGTACTACATTTAATCGTTTATATGGGGCAAATGAACAATTAGTTGAAACACAATTAGTAGACGCAGCAAAGATCTTAATTGATAAAGGATATAAAATAATGATTTATACTGTTTGGACAGATGATATTTCGCATTGTGAAAGGTTGTACAATAAAATTAATCAGCCTGAGCATGTCATATTAGATAAGAATCTTTATACAGAACATCAGTTAATTGAAAAATTATCGAGCTGTAAAGCTACAATTAACTTTAAACTCCATGCCAACTTACTTTCTTTAACTGCCAATGTACCCGCTATTGCATTGGGTTACCGGTTTAAAGTGTTTGACACTGTAGCCTTATTAGGACTCCAAAATTTCGTTATTTCTACAGATTCTAAACAACTAACAGAAGAAATAGTAAAGCGCGTTGAAATCATTGAAAATACAAATTTTCAAATTATGCAGCAATATCACTCAATCAAGCAAACTTACACACCTCTTTTAGAATCACTATTTACAGAAAATTATTTGTAACAGTATTGGATGTTATCGAGTAATAGATAAATAGACGAAGAAACTTAAGAAATTGATTAGAACGATAATAAAAAGTAAAGAGGCTTCCCATACAAATGAGAAGCCTCTTTTTAGTTCGTTCAAGATTAGTTAGATTCTTCATACGTATTTTCTGTGTAATTGTACTTAGAAGGATCCACTCGAGTAAATCCTGTAGGTGTATAGAATCTCAATAAATCACCATTCACAACTTTATCAGATAAATGTAATTTATAATCTACTTCGTTTTTAATAGCATTTGCTTTCTCCAATTGACTATCATCTAGAAGCAAACCTGTTTTATTATCATAAAATTTTTCGTCAATCGAGTATATTTCAGGGCTGGCAAAATCTCCATTTCTAAATGATACAATTTCATTATGCTGTTCAGATAATAAATCTGTACCAAATTGAACAAAGTTTTGAGAATTAATCCCTAGTAAGTGTAATACAGTCGGAAGAAGGTCTATTTGGCCACCGTAAGTATGATTAATTTCACCTTGTATTCCCGGAGAATGGATAAATAATGGCACGCGTTGTAAATTAGTACTTTCATATGGCGATATTTCTTTTCCAATGACTTGTTCCATCGCTTCATTATGATTTTCAGAAATACCATAATGGTCTCCATAAAGGATAATAATACTATTATCATATAAACCCGATTCTTTTAATTGATTAAAGAATTGTTGAATCGCTTCATCCGCATAACGTGCCGTTTGGAAATAATTATCGACACTAGCATCACCCGTATTACCTTTATCAATTGTTGCTAAGTCTTGATTAAGTTTATATGGATAATGATTCCCTACCGTAATAACCTTCGTATAGAAAGGTTGCGGTAAAGTATTTAAAAGAGCAGAAGATTGTTCAAAGAATGGCTTATCCAACAATCCATACTCAGCCATATCGTCTTCGAAACTCGTGTCATAGTAATTAGCATCAAAGAAATGATCGTAACCGAATTTTTTATAAATTACATTACGATTCCAAAAGCTTCCTTCATTCCCATGAAATACAGCAGAAGTATAGCCATAATCTTTTAATATACCTGGAGCAGCTTGATACTCATTTTGCCCTTTTGTTATATAGGCAGATCCTTGTGGTAAACCAAATAGGGAATTTTCAAGCATAAATTCTGCATCGGAAGTCTTCCCTTGAGCTGTTTGATGGAAGAAATTATCAAAGTACAATGTATTTGAGTCTTTTGCTAATGAATTTAAAAATGGTGTAACCTCTTCACCGTTTAATTGATAGTTAATAATAAAGCTTTGGAATGATTCTAAATGTAAATAGATCACGTTCTTCCCTTCTGCTACACCAAAATAGGCAGCATTAGGTTTTGCATAGCTAGAATTCGTATAGTTAATCACTTCTGTAATATCACTGCTATCCGCCAAAGCTCTCTTTGAAGATGCCTTTATCGTTTCAACCGAATCATATATCGTATAGTTATACATGCCTAAATATTTCACGATATAGTTTCGATCAAACCCTCGCGTCAGTAATTGCGGGCGACTAATTTCAGCTAGTTGTAAATTAATAATAGATACTACTAATGCAAGAGTTATAACTACTGTTGCTTTTTTGTATCCAACTGTACTCGTATCTTTTTTTATTCTCTTTGAAAAGCATACATATAAAACTACAAATACGTCCACAAAGAATAATAGATCATAAGGTTTTAACAAAGAAAGAACACTGCCGCCTAAATCTCCAAAATTCTGCGTTTGAAAAATTGTAGGTAATGTAATAAAATCACTAAAAAATCGGTAATAAACAACATTTGCATATAAAAGAATAGACATAAGAGTATATATTACAGCTAGTGTTGAATATTTTCTCTTTCCTTTAAATAAAAATGAAAACCCTAGAAATAACATTGCTGAACCTAATGGATTAAGAAATAATAGAAATTGTTGAAGACCACCTTCTACTCCTAAATCAAACTGTGTCGTTTGCGTGATATAAGTTTTTGTCCACATCATCAAAACAACTAAAATATATATTCCTAAAAAATGATTTAATAGGTTCCCTTTTTTATTTACTAAATTTTTCATTTTGCACCTGCCTTTTACTTATATAAATTAAAGATTCATAAAATTATATTTTAAAAACCAAGTTAGAAATTGTTATTCCAAAATAACATCATCTTCTTAACTAATACATACTATTCCTAATCTAACCTTCTGTCAATCCAGTAAATATTGGTAGTAATTTTAGTACTTCATTTATATGGATTTTTGTCATTAAACTAAGTTGGACACAAAAAAACAGCATTTTTCTAAAGTGAAAAACACTGTTTTTTCGCTACAATATGAGTTGATTTGCATTCCTGATATGCTTTAAAAAATGGGTGAACTCATATTTATTAATCTCCCAGTAATTGCAAAATCATTTGCTTCACATCAACAAGTCGATTATAGGCAGGAAAATCATCCGTACCAGTAACAATCATTGGAACAATAGAATCTATTTTATGAAGAGAGCCATGCGCTCCACCTCCTGCATGGTCATGACTTTCCTCTACAATGAATTCATAAGAAGGCTTCGCATCCACAATAATGACACGCCCTTCCTGTGAATGAAGGGCACCATGTAATCTTGCTAAGGCATCTGGATAATCTTGATACTGAATAAGTCCGGCATTCGTAACAATCAAATCCAAAATCGAAGCTTCCCCAGTAATTTCCCATGATTGATTATACTCATCAACATACGTACCTTCTGGTGAAAATTTTAATACCTCATTACTTAACGGACTTACAACATTGTTTACTTGTCCATCTTTCCATGCGATAAACCCAATACGCTCATCAGCTTTTAAAATATCCACGATTTCCACTAATTCAACTTGTTGTTCGTTTACATAAATGTATGCCATACGCTCATTAATTGCGATAGCAAGTTCGGCCTTCTTTTTTCGATCTTCCCAAATCGTGTAATTCTTTAGTGATTGATTCAAATTAATTAATGCTTTTTCTTTATCTGCATTAACGTTCGATTGACCGCTATCCCCAAGCACTATCCATGTAACCTTTTGAACTGCCTCTTCCCATGACGTGAAACTATTTAAAATATCTTGTAGTGCACGATCTGCTTTTACAATTCCCTTTAAATCTTTCGGGCCATGTTTGTGAATTGATGCATCTGCATCTGGTAAATATGTCAGTGTAAAGTCTGGTAATTTCTTTTTTTCGATTAAGTATTTCAGCTCGTTTGTTGTGAAGGTATTATTCACTCCCATACGATTCCATACAAATTTACGCCAATTATTCTTTGGATTGTATTGAGATAATGCACCTAATGAAAATAATTTTGGTCCATTTATTTCAATTTCCTTTGGTAAAACATTGACCATTGAAACAAGGTTCGGGACGTTTAATTGATGTTCAAAACTTCCACGATATAAAAGGCCATTAATCGAAGCAGATGAAAGCTTTTGGATATCTAACTCTTCATGAATTGTTTGAACTTCTTTACTTAAGTGACTATTATTAAGATGAACAATACTATCCATTGCTACATTTCTTATGCCATTATTCCATATTTCACGAATTCCACTTCCATAACTAATTATTCGATTTTCATCTTCCTTAAACCAAATCAACCCGGGTACTTTATGTTCATTTGGATAAGTCCCAGTTAATAACGTACTATCAATGGTGACAGACATTGTAGGATACGAGCTAACCATCTCCTGTTTAAAATGTCCATTGTGAATTAAAAACTCAAATGCCGGTGCTTTTCCTTCTTTAATTGCTTTTTGTAAAGGTTCACTCATTAATGAATCAACAGCTACTAAAATTATGGGTTTCTTTGTTGTATTGATTGAGCTTTCATCCAGCTCTTTTATTGGAGTTAGAGAAATTACTACTACAAAACCCGAACAGATGATGATTAATAAAATAAAAGCGATTACTATTTTTCGTTTCATGGTCTCACCTTCAAATCAATTATTTATTTTAGAATACGCATCATCTTCTACTCTTACTCATAGGTATGTTAGGGGAATAGCTATACACCATTTGACTACTTCCTTCACTCCAACATCCATGTATAAAGGGAGAGCTTACATGAAAAACAAACCATATAAGTTTTATTTTTTGGAGCTCATCTTTAAGGCCCCTTGGATTATCATCGGTGCAATAATGACCGCTATTAGTCTCGAAGCAATACTGATTCCAAATGGTTTAATTGATGGCGGAATTACAGGTATTTCAATGATACTATCTAAAACATATGGGCTTTCACTTAGTATGGTTTTATTCATATTGAATATTCCATTTGTCTTAATAGGTTATAAACATTTAGGAAAGCGATTTGCTTTTTTAGCTACACTGGGGATTGTTTCATTAACGATTTCAACTGCGATTATTGAAAGGTCTTCAACATTTGTTGAAGGAAATTTCATTTTACTTATAATCATCGGTGGCTTACTACTCGGAATGGGGATTGGTATTGTCCTACGCAATGGTGGAGCTTTAGATGGCACAGATATATTGGCATTACTTATCTCCAATAAAACACGTTTTTCTGTTGGGGAAGCGATTCTTGTAATCAATATTTTAATTTTTTTAGGTGCATTAATTTTATTTGGGTGGAAGGGTGCTCTAATATCAATCATTACTTATTATATTGCAACGACAATTATCGATATTGTGCGAACATAATTCCTTTTTTAGAGGAATATGCCCTTTTCCACTTTCCTTCCACCTCTCGCTATTTCTTCATTATCTTTCTATGATGATAAGCGGAGACATTAGCTACTTATTATTACTCCGTTTTTTTAATTTACCTTTTACCTTAATTCTTCACTAAATGAGAGTTAAAAGTAATTAAATAAATTTATTTTTACACCTCTATCGATTTTTGATTATATTTTTCTCTTAGAAAACTATTAATAAGCCGAAAATTTATTAGGCGAATCCAAAAATACATGTCATATGACATGTGTTTTTTTGTTATTTAAAATACAAATATATATATTAGGGAATTTTACACTTAAAAAATGAATATTTTGGAAAAACCAAGAATATAATAATTATATTGTACTACTAAATATAATCGTAGTATAAATTTAACACTAATGGGGGATTATAAATGGGTTATTTTTCAGGAAAAGCACTAATTTTGGCAGGTTCTTTATTAACAACAGCATCAGTGGGAGTTGTAGCTTATGATGGCTCCGACACATTGAATGCTATCAAAAGCAAAATCACATTTCAAACTGGACAAGTAGTTCAATACGACAAAAATCAAGAATCACTAATTAACAAAGTTTATCAATTACAAAGCGAAGCTAATGAAAAAATTGGAAAGGCAAATGCATTTATTAATCAGCAAAAAAATACTATTACTCTTCTTAAAGGCGATGTTTTAAAATTAAACACTCAAATCACTGAATTAAATGCCTTAATTATTGAGAAGGATAGGAAAATTGCAGGACTAACTAAGAGCCTAGAGGAAGTAGGTAATAATTTCAAGGCTTTAGAGGAAAAATACTATGATTTAGAAAAGTCTAATACAGCTACTAAAGAAGAATTAGTAGCTACAAAGCTTGAACTTAGTGCAGCTACTACACTTATAGAGGAGTTAAAAGCTCAAATTGCTAAACTAGAAGCTGAATTGGAAACTGCCAACAGTTCATTAAAAGAAACTACGGAAAAGCTTAAAGAAACAGAAGGTCAACTTGAAGAGCAAACTGCTAAGTACAATGAGGCTATAGCGGAGAGAGACAAGCTCCAATTAGAATTAGATGAAGCTATAGCTAAAGCTGAGAAAGATGCATCAGAAATTCAAAACTTGCTTAATTCTGTTGATGCGTTAAAGACTGAAGGTGATGAAGAGATTGAAAAGGCTAATTTCGAAATAGATAAAGCTGAGAATGAAATTCAAACTGCTAACAACGAATTAAACAAAGCCAATCAAGCCCAAGAAGATGCGAATACAGAAATAAACAAAGCTAATGCAGATATAGATAAATTCGGTAAAGAGGTAGAAGAGATCTTAGGTGAAGCTAATGGCTTACAAGCTAAAGATATCACTAATGTCTTGAATGTTAAACTAGATGACGTAAATACTGGTAAGTAAAAGATTATATAAAAACGCGTATAAATACAACCAGTTGCCTAAGCAACTGGTTGTATTTATGTCCCTCTATGCTTTGTAACTTCTTGTGGTGGGTTATTGTGAATCACTTGGTTAAATTCTTTTGAATATTCTTCACGACGGTTAGTATCTTTATTTTCCTTTTTATCCTTCTTGAAGCTAGTTTTATTTTTCTTTGCCATCCAATTCACCTCCTAAAAAGTCCGAAAAGTCTAATCTAATTTGTGCAAATTTATTGAGATTATTCTTCATTCAAATCAACCTCCAATAATAAATAAATCTTTAGTGTATAAAAAAAAGAAACTGACCTATACTATTAAAGATTTCACTTCTAATCCAAATGACTAGGAGGGTTAACCCGATGAGTGCGAATGACCGTTTCTCTGAAGGACCATCAAAACTGAATAAAGCTAAAACAGCGTTTTCTTAGGTAAATCTTAAGATACAATGTGAAAGCGAGGCAGTGTGTCATGGAGGAGTATAAGTAAGTGCTAATCAAGCCCGGAATTTAAAAAATTCCGGGTTATTTGTTTTTTACAGTAATTAGTCTAATTATATTGACCAAATTATTAGTTTCATTTGTACAAAAGTAGTAAAAAAAATGATTATTGCTACGTATAAAAACCCTCAATTGTTCTATACTATTAAAGATTTCACTTCAACCAATGTGACTGGAGGGTTAACCCGATGAGTGCGAATGATCGTTTACTCTGAATAACCATCAACTTCAATGCTAAAGCACGGTTGTCTTAGGTTATTCTTAAGATTCAATGCTATGAGCATGACAGTGTGTCATGGAGGAAAAAGCAAGTGTTATCATGCCCGGAATTAATTTTCCGGGTTTTTTATATTAACTCAACAACTCATTTTAATGATCTAAAACATAGGAAAACCCCAATACACCATAAGTGCGTTGGGGTTAGCTAGCTCAAAAAATTCTTAACATTTTTTTGGATTTTGATTTTGATTTTGATTAAATTCTACTTCTTGAGCGAACTCTTCTCTGTTTTTGTTTTTACGCTCTCTGTTCGCATTTTGATTTTGATTTTGCTGTTTTTTATTATCCTGCGTTTTATTGTTTTTATGTTTATTACTCATGCTACACTCACCTCCACAATTAGTGTGAGTGAAAAATGTTTTTTTATCCGTTAACGTTATTTTCCTCGAAATGATCGAGCAGTGCACGAACTTCATCTGTTGATTTTGTATTCATTAATTGATTTCTTAACTCACTAGCGCCACGGAACCCTTTAACATAAATTTTAAAGAAGCGATGTAGACCCGTTACTGAACGTGGTAATTCTTCAATATATTGATCATGCAAATCGAGCTGCATTCTTAAAAGATCAAGGTATTCCTTACTACTATGCTCCTTTGGCTCTTTTTCAAAGGCAAATGGATTTTTAAAAATACCGCGCCCTATCATCACACCATCAACACCGTATTTTTCTACAAGCTCTAAGCCCATTTGACGATCAAGAATATCACCATTAATTGTTAATAGCGTATTTGGTGCCACTTCATCACGTAGTTTTTTAATTTCAGGAATTAGCTCCCAATGCGCATCGGCTTGGCTCATTTCCTTTCGCGTACGTAGATGAATCGAAAGGTTCGCAATATCTTGTTTTAAAATATGCGTTAGCCATTCCTTCCACTCATCTACTTCTTTATAGCCAAGACGTGTTTTTACACTGACAGGCAGACCGCCCGCTTTTGCAGCTTGAATAAGTTCTGCCGCAACATCTGGACGAAGAATAAGCCCGCTTCCCTTTCCTCTTTGTGCAACGTTTGGAACAGGACAGCCCATATTTAGATCAATTCCTTTGAAGCCCATCTCTGCCATGCCCATACTCATTTTGCGGAAATTTTCGGGATTGTCTCCCCAAATATGTGCAACCATTGGCTGTTCATCTTCAGTAAACAGTAAACGACCACGTACGCTTTTTTGTCCATCTGGGTGACAATAGCTCTCAGAATTTGTGAACTCAGTAAAAAACACATCCGGTCTTCCCGCCTTCGCTATAACGTGACGAAACACGACATCCGTCACATCTTCCATCGGTGCAAGTACAAAAAATGGCTTCGGTAAATCCTGCCAGAAATTTTCTTTCATAATAATTACAATCCTCTCATAAGGGGAAATGCTTTTTAACATTCATCCCAAAACTAATAATTAAAATGCCTACGTCTTTAATACTTAAGCCACCTCTCCTTATTTAATGTTGCAATATGTGGCAATTCATTAAAGATATACGCGTAAAAGTCATTATTATAGTATAACCTAGCCTTTTTCATTTTTCTTCAAAATAGGCTCCTTTGTTCAATAAATTTTTGTTGCTTACTATATAAAAAACTGAAGACAAACTTGAGTTTCGAGTTTGTCTTCAGTCTTTAATAGTTCTATATTATTGATTTTCTTTATCGTATAGCAGATCTTCAGCAAATTGTGCTAACTGTTGCGCTTTCGTGCTAATTTCCTGAATTGTACCTGAAAATTCATGGATTGAGCTCGACTGTGTATCTGTTAAAGAATTAATCTCCGAGAATGACTGGTTTAATGCTTTTAAAAGCTGTTGGATATTTTTTGTTATATGATTAATTTGGTCTGCATTTTCTTTTGAATTAGTTGCAAGCTTACGCACTTCGTCTGCCACGACCGCAAATCCTTTGCCGTGTTCCCCCGCACGTGCAGCCTCAATAGCAGCATTTAACCCTAATAAATTACTTTGATCTGAAATTCCCTTAACAACAGATGATATTTGGCCAATTTCTTCTGCACTTGAACTTACATCTGTCATTGAAACGGTCATATTTTTCACTCGACCTGATAAATTTCCAACAGAATCACTGATTTCTTCAATCGAAGCTGCTGTTTGCTCCACTATTGCCGAGAAACTTTCAGCCATCTCAAATAATTTATGTGCCTTCTCTAAGCTTGTCCCTACCCCAACGCCACCAATTACTTGGCCGTTGCTATCATGAAGTGGAATTGCCCTTGCAACAAGCGGGAATCCAAACAGCTCTTTCGGTACAATGGCAGAAAGCGATTTATTTTGTTTAATCGCATTTGTTATCACATCGCCCTCAACTAGTAGGTCACCGGGTGTAACATTTAATGAGAATGTTTTTGCTGGAATATTGATTATTAGCTTTTCTGTATCGTATATACCTACCGTAATATCATCCTGAATCAGTTCATTTAACACTGGTGCTACTTTAACAAATGCACTAATTAAATCTGTCTCTTGCATACGCTCCACACTCTTTTCCTAATTAATAAGGTAAAATTCGTTTGTCATAATTAACAGAAATCCATTTTAATGTTGTAAATTCTTCAAGACTCCATTCACCATTTAATCGACCGATACCAGATTGTTTTTCACCACCAAATGCAACAATTGGCTCATCGTTTATCGTTAAATCATTAACATGAATCATTCCTGTATGAACTTTTTTCGCCATTTCAACCCCACGCTCAAGATTAGATGTATGAATCGCACCGCTTAATCCAAAACGCGTATCATTTGCAATTTGAATTGCTTCTTCCTCAGTTTCAAATGGAATTACACAGACAACTGGTCCAAATAATTCTTCTTGCGCAACACTCATTTCCGTTGTTACATCGCCTAAAATTGTAGGTTCTACCATTCTTCCATTAACTTCGCCTTTAACAATTGCTTTAGCACCTTCTGCAATGCCCTTTTCAATCATCGCTTTTAAGTTGTTCGCTTGACGGTCATTAATAACAGGTCCAATGATTGTTTCAGGATTTCTTGGGTCTCCTACTTTAAGTGAAGAAACTTTTGTAGCATATTTTTCAAGGAATTCATTGTAGATTGATTTTTGTACTAAGATTCGGTTAGCAGACATGCAAATTTGCCCTTGGTGCGTGAATCGACTGAATGTCGCTGCATTTACCGCGTACTCAAGATCTGCATCCTCTAACACGATAAAGGCACTGTTGCCACCTAGTTCTAACAATGGTTTTTTGAAATTTTTAATAGCTACTTGCCCAATGTAACTTCCTACTTGAGTAGAACCTGTGAAAGAAATAATCCTTGGAATTGGATGTTCTACAAATGCATCTCCAATTTCCTTAATATCTGTTACTACAACATTCATTAATCCTTTCGGTACGCCAGCTTCCTCAAATATCTTACCTATTAATGTTCCCCCTGTAATCGGCGTATCTTCATGCGGTTTTAATACTACACCGTTACCTGCGCCTAAAGCAGGAGCTACCGACTTCATTGATAAAAAGAACGGGAAGTTAAAAGGACTGATTACACCGACAACACCAGCAGGGATACGATATAGTCTATTTTCTACATTATCAATTGTTGAAGGTAAAATTTTTCCTTCCATACGTAATGGGAATGTTGCAGCTTCTTTAATAATATTTTTAACTAGGCCAATTTCAAAGGCAGCTTTTAATCTTGTACCACCTAATTCATCCATAATAATTGAAGTGATTGCTTCTTCATTTGCTTCAATATATTTCACTGCATTTTCAAGAATGTCTCGCTTTTTATATGGATTTACTTTATCCCATTGTTGCTTCGCTTGATGTGCTGCTTGATATGCATGATCAATATCAGAAACATTTGCTAATTTAAATTCTGTAATTATCTCGCCATTATAAGGATTAATATTTTGTAAAAGACTTTTGCTTTGTCCGTCTTTCCAAACGCCACCAATAAATTGTTTTCCTAAAGCTTTGATATCCATGTTACATCCTCCAAATTATGTATTTTTCACTTTATTACAATCTATTTATCGGTAAAATTTTAAAATATTTTAAAAAAAGAGGCAAAATATTTAGCCTTTTTTTCTAATTCTGTTATTTATCGTAGTTATTATTTCCTAAAAACCAAAAATTGCATTATGTATAAAAGTAACAATTTCATACGCAAGGGTGTTTAAATTATTGATGGGTGGCTTAGAATGTGATTTACTTAATCACTTCTAGGCCACCCACTTCTTATTTTCAATATTAAATTAAAAGACTAAACTTCAAAAAAATAATCACGTTCTACTTTACATACACGTAATCCAAATCGACTATACCACTCTTTTTTCCCACGTTCTTGAGCGATCTGATGTACTGCATTTTCTTTCCAAGCAGTAATATCGTCAAGTGTCTTCCAATACGAAATCGTAATACCTAATTGTGTATCCCTCGCACTTTCGACACCTAAAAAGCCTTTTTGTTTACTTGCTAATTCAACCATTTTAGCTGCCATTATACCGTAACCTTTTTCCCCTTCTGTCCGTTCTGAAGCAAAGATCACTGCATAATAAGGTAATTCATATGTATTCGTAAAAATGCCCATCCTCATTCCCCTTCCTCTTAAAGATATACATGATAAATATTTGTATATTTAGTTCTTAGGTCTAAGTTCAACAAGGGCTTGCAACAATCCTTCTACAAAAGAGTACTGCAATTATTCCCACATCATAATTTCCGCTACTTTAGACAAGCTAATGTTAAATATAAAAAAGAAGGTGATGATGTGTTTAGCGACAACAGGAGATATTATTTTTATTTTATTCTAAACCCACATATCGGAAACATTGGAGATAATTATGAATAAACCTTTTATGCCCCAGCTTGTTTATTTTGAACCAAAAGCTTTAGAGTATCCACTAGGTATAGAACTGAAAGAGAAATTCGAAGGGCTAGGTATCGAAATTCGATATACGACTTCGCATAATCAGATACGAGATCTCCCAGGAGACAATGACTTACAAAAGTATCGTATTGCAAAGTCTACTCTCGTCGTCGGTATTCGCAAAACATTGAAGTTTGACACGTCTAAACCATCTGCAGAATATGCCCTTCCTCTTGCAACAGGGTGTATGGGTCATTGTCATTATTGTTATTTACAAACAACGATGGGGAGTAAACCTTATCTTCGTACTTATGTGAATGTTGACGAAATTTTAGAAGTTGCAGATCACTATATAGAAGAGCGTGCCCCTGAGGTTACCCGATTTGAAGCAGCTTGTACATCTGATATTGTAGGGATTGACCACTTAACACACTCATTAAAAAGGGCAATTGAGCATTTTGGCCAGACGGAATTAGGAAGATTAAGGTTTGTAACAAAATTTCATCATGTCGATCACTTACTTGATGCTAAGCATAACGGGCACACAAGATTTCGTTTTAGTATTAATGCAGATTATGTCATTAAACATTTTGAGCCTGGTACTTCACCTCTAGCAATGCGTGTTGAAGCAGCTGGAAAAGTCTCAAGAGCAGGTTATCCACTTGGTTTTATCGTAGCACCCATTTACCTTCACGACGGATGGAAGGAAGGGTATTATCATATGTTTGAACGTCTTGATGCGGAGTTACCAAAAGATGCACGAGAAGATATTACGTTTGAATTTATACAGCACCGATTTACAAAGGCTGCAAAAAATGTTATAGAGAAAAACTATCCAAAGACTAAATTACAATTAGATGAATCAGCAAGACGTATTAAGTGGGGAAAGTATGGCAGGAGTAAATACATTTATCAAAAAGAAGAAGAGGATGAAATGAAAGAACAATTATACAGCTATATGGAAAAATTCTTCCCCAATGCGAAACTTGAATATTTTACGTAGGCTACTCATGATAAAAAAGTTAAAGCAGACAGCAAATTAGAGGTGCACTACCTGCACTTCTAAACCATCTGCTTATCATGTTTCACCGAATAATATACTACCTTTAATAATTTTATTAACGCATTAATGCGCCATTAGGTTTTGGCAACTCTTGAACAGTTATCTGATTCATTTTACAAAAATGCTTTAAAAATTGTTGTGCCAGCTCTCGTTCCTGTGAGTCTGTTTTCAACGATACTATATCAAGCAAAATTTGAGCCATCCATAAATTACTAAAATAACGGTATTTACCTGTATTCCATGACATTTTGTTCGGTAATTTTTCATTTACATAGTACTTCCAGAAAAGGAGCTGTTCCGACTCTTTTTCAGTCAGTTCAAGTTTATATTTTGAATGTGCAGGAATATGTCCATCATCACAAAGCTTACCTATAAAATCTTCGTTTACCATATAGACACCTAAAATGCGTCTATCTTTTTCAGTCATGCTACCATCTTTTGCAGTTAATAAAACAGCACTATTTTGGTGTAAGCGGCTAGGTTTGTTTGGCTCCCCTTTTTTACTACCGCTCTTTGTGACGCCCGAAAAAACCTTCCATTCCGACAAAGATTTAGTTTGTTCTTCTTTATCACACCAAAAAACCATTTGTGATTCTGGATGAAGTTTATGATATTTCATAAGTTTTTCGTGTTCTAAGCGAACTTCCTGGTGTTTTCGTTGTAGCTTAATTTCCTCTTCCTTTTTCCATTCTTCCTCCTTACGTTCTATTTCCTTTTTTCGTATTATTTCTTCAAGTGAGTTAGCAATACTTTTATCATGTAGTTTTAAGTGCTTTCCAAAAACATCAGGGAAAACAAACATTTTATTTTCCGATGCGAAATTTATTTCAATACTAGAATCATTATGTTTAACTATACTCCCTATCCCGAAACGCTTGTGTGTAACTTTCTTATTTATTAGATTCATTATTCTAGTCCTCCTTGTGGAATTCATTTAAAGCTCACACAACTGTTTAATTTTTTCGGTTAAAAATAGATAAAAAAAAACGTATCCAAATTCTATCTGCAAAAAAAGTACAGCCGAATCCGAAATACGAAATACGAAATACGAAAAAAACAATTGTAAGTCTATTATAACATTTTTTAAAGAATTTACAAATTTATTATTGACAAAGTATTTTGGATAGAGGTAAAATGTAAATTTATTCTCTTCAGATTCCTTTTTTTACTATGAACTATAGTCCTCAAAAAAATACTCAAACTCCTTGTAAGCCCTTATAAATCCAATTAATTACCGCTAATAAAAACTTCACTCTTTGAAATCAATAATGAACTCGCTTGGCTGAGTTAAAAACAGATGACAATACACAATTTAAGATTTCCATTCTTCCTGTAAGATTGCGTAATAATATTCATCCCACCATTCGTTTCCATGTGGTATACATTTTTTGAAAAAACCTTCTCTCCTCATACCTATTTTTTCCATAATGCGATATGATGGAATGTTCTCAGGCTGACAAGTCGCTATAATTCTATGTAATTTCATCGTCTCAAACCCATATTTTAATATAGAATATGCTGCTTCAGATGCATACCCTCTATTATAATATTTTGGATTGAATACCCAACCAATCTCATACGTATGTTCACCAAAATACTTATGGAACACAATATGACCAATCAATGTATGATCTTTCTTTAATAGCACAGGGAAATACTTAGCATCTTGACTGCTATTTTCCTTTACAAATTTCTTCGCATCTTCACTCGTTAAAACACCCTCTGGTATATACTTCATAACATTCGTGTCCGATGTATATGAATGCACATCTAGCCAATCGTCATATGTAAAATTACGTATTATTAATCTGTCCGTTGTTATGTTCATTTAAGATTCCCCCTGAAATATTCACAAGTACTTTTTTATTTTTCTATTAAGCCTATCTAAAGAAAACTTCAACAAAAAAATATTATTGCTTTTCCAGAAAAAAGAACGAAGCCCACTCTGGATCTTCGTTCATTATGACAAATTCTATTTTTCTATTCCTGCGATTCCAAAGCCTCCAGGTCCAGCATGGGTAGAAATCATTGCCCCAGCTTGCATCCATGTAACATTTTCGAAGCCTGTTTCCTTTGCAATTATCTCTACTTGCCTCTTAATACTTTCTCCCAGTCCAATAGAGTAGATTAAGTACAGTTGTTTTCTATTAATATCGTATTCATTTAAGTAATCTCGCATAAGTTTCTCCGCAACGATGCTCATATGCCCACGATATTTTCTAGTTGAAACAAGTTTTCCTTCTTTTAGTTCGATACAGGGCTTTATTTTTAACAACGCCCCTCCAATATAAGCAATGTTACTTACACGTCCACCCGCTCTTAAAAAGTCTAAACTACCTGGAATGAAGGCTAATCTTGTTTTAGGAACGACCGATTCTATTTTTTCTATTAGTTGAACATGGTCAATGGAAGGATCTTCCTCAAGTAGAGTGACCGCATACATCACGATGGCGGCTAATCCACCTGTTACATTTAACGTATCAATTAAAAAGAGGTTTTCAAAATCTTCTGCTGCAATTAATGCACTTTGAAAAGAAGCAGATGCTTTTGACGTATAACCAATGTGAATAACAATACTATCAGGAAAATTCATTCTAATTTTCGTAAATAATTCATGATACTCATGTACATTCGTTGCTGCTGTTGAAGGTATTTTTTTGGTGCGGCTATGATAATCAAAAACTTCCTCTACGGATAGCTCACCATCTAAATAGTCTTTCCCTTCCATGACAACGTGCATCGGTACTACTTGAATTTGATATTTTTCAACCAGGTCTTTCGGCAAATCCGCGCCACTTTCTGTCGATAAAATAATCCTTCTCATTGTCCGTTCCTTTCAACTAACGCAACCATTTCTGCGTGTTTATTAATTTACTTTAAATATACACTAAAATAGGTCATTCTCCATGTAATATTAGGAAAAATTTTCCCATAAAATGCTCTGTACTATTTTTTAGTGTCGCACAATTGGCAATGAACAACATCTGAATGAACCACCTGATTTAATTATTTCTGAAAAATCCACTTCCAACACTTCATATCCATATTGTCTCATCTTCCTATTAACATCTCGGTTTATTGGCAAGCTTAACACTCGTTTATGACCAATCGACAATACATTCGTCCCCATTGAGAACTGTTCACTTTCACTCACTTCGATTAAATGATACAGGCTCGACAATAGATCCAAGTTATTTTGATCGAACGCATCAGGATAAATTAACGCATCTTTTGATGAAAGAATATTAAACACACAGTCTAAATGTAAATACTTCGGATTAAAAGCAATAGGTATAATCTCAAAATCAGGTAATTCTTTTTGCAAAGCATGAATAGCTTTCTTACATGTACGATGGCTAATTCCAATAAATACACGATTGCCGTCTACAATTACATCGCCACCTTCAATGGAATGTGTTGAAAGCTTCTTATAGGATATGCCATGTTTATTCATCCAATGAGCTAATACTTTCTCTTCACCTTGACGAATTGGATTCGCCATCTCGGAAATAAATAAGTGACTTCCTAAAGAAAAACCAATATCTCTTGTAAAAACTTGTTCAGGGTGGTCTTTACTTGGTCGTAGTTTAATGACTTCTACTCCCGCATTTAGTAAAGTTTGCTCAAATATTTGGTGTTGCGAAACGGCTAATGTACGGTCGATATTATCATTTATATATTTTTTTTGAACATCATTAATTACTTCTTTAATTTCCATGTATTGTGGTTCACATAAGACCACTTTTTTTAGTGTTCCATATTCACTTTGACATTGTATTTGGGATTGCTTTGAAATTGTATTAACCATAAGTTATCCTCCATTTTCTTAATACATCCCTTTTCTTTCCCTTAACATTTCATTTAATAAACAATTAGTGGTGTTATTTTCATATTCTCATCGTTGTTTTAAGAAATTTTGGATAGGGTAATGACTATCAAATACGTAAATAAAGATAACGGAGGCGATTGTATGCTTACGAAGAGGCAAGCTTTATTAACAAAAGCAGATTTTCAAACAAGAACAGACTTACCGAGTTGGCTTTATAAAGAATACGAAACTTTTCATAACACGGTAACAGATAAGACATTTCCCTGTTTTTTTGGAATGAGTGGCGAGCTGAAAGGTGAGCTCCGCTATGCTTACATCAATCAAAACGATTGGAGTAATCTACCTTCTGCATTAGAGGGTTTTCTAGATTTATTTAAATTACCAAACTACAAGAGACATGGTTTATTTGTATTTGTAGAGCCTTTTGAGCAAGAGGGTTCACTTGAAGATTACAGAAAGCAATTTTGGGAGATACTTCAATACTTACATAAAGTAGATAAGGTTGAATGGCCTGAAGACAGCCCTCGAGACCCCGAGCATTATTTATGGGATTTTCATTTCGCTGGAGAGCCAATTTTTGTGTTTGGAAATGCTCCTGCATATAAGAAGAGAAAAACACGCGATCTAGGAAATGCAATGGTTCTTGGATTTCAGCCTCGCAAAATATTTGAAGGGTTAGAAGGAACTGAAATAGGTGGTATTATGTCACGAGATAAAGTTCGTAAACGTGTAGAAGTTTGGGATCAGCTTCCTAAGCATCCCGATATCGGTCATTTTGGTGATCCGACGCATAATGAGTGGAAGCAATTTTTTATTGGTGATGATATTGAGCCAATTCAAGGGAAATGTCCATTCCGTCATAAATCTCATATATAAACGTTACTACTTAAACAAGGTGATTTATTGTCTTGTAAGACAATTTAAGGCGATTCAAAGTATTTAGTACAATTAGCTGGGTTAAGCCTGGTAAAATACCGAACTCAACCCAGTCAATCATTTTACGAGTGTAAGCATTAAAAGTCCAATTTACTAAATACTTTTATCTAGCTTTATGAAGGTTCCAGGCATTTACTAAATTTGTTGCCTCCAGCATTGGATTGTCTGCCTCAGCCACAGCTGATACAACAAAGAATCCATCTACTCCTGTTTGTGCAAGAGGATGTATATCAGCGAGCTTTACACCACCTCCAACAACAACTGGTATCGAACTAAGCTCAGAAATTTTAGCAATTTCATCAAAATTTCTCGTTATGATTTTACCATCTTTCCCAAGTCCACAATCGGGTTTTGTTTGAGTTTCACGCAACGGTCCCACGCCAAAATAATCAATTTGAGAAACATCCTCTGTTTTTATATATTCTAGCAATTCATCTGCTCGGGCAGATAAACCTATAATGAGATCTTCCCCTAGATAATCTCGACAAACATCCACAGGTATATCCGTTTGACCTATATGAATACCATCCACTTTAATCCCTAGTTTTCTCGCAGCTAAAACCACATCAAGTCGGTCATTTACAAGTAGTGTAACCTCTTGGGATTTTCCAACCTCTTCAATGACCTCTGCCGCTTGACGCGTTAGCTGAATTAACTCTCTAGCAGAGGCAACTTTCGAACGAATTTGTATACAAGTAAAACCTGCATTTACTGCATCTTTAATAATTGCCGAAACTGAACGCCCTTTTGTATTTTCAGGCCCTACAACTAAGTATGCTGAAATATCGAGTTTTTTTACAATACTCATATTATCCTCCTAAAATATAATTTACTTTTTCGATTTTCGTATTGATCGTATTTGTATATCCTGGGCGAATATCGGCTTTTAAGACCACTTCTGTTCGAATACCTTTTTCAGCAAGGATAAATGTTGCTTTTTTTACTACTTCCATTACTTCATCCCATTCACCCTCAATCTCAGTAAACATAGATGTCGTTCGATTTGGTAATCCCGACTCTCGAATAACTTTTATAACTTCAGCTACCTCCTGTGCTAATTCATTACCCACACCAAGAGGCGCAATAGCAACCGCTACTAATGTATTCACAAATTAAACCTCCTCTATATCAAATGGATTGTTTGCAATGTCTTTAGCCGTAGCTTTATACAATTCATCCAGAAACTGAACTTGGAAACTCCCTGGACCATCCACCTTTAGTTCAGCCCGTTTACCAGCCATATTGTACACCGCAGAAGCAGTAAGTGCCGCAATAAATGGCGAAGTTGCTGTTGCATAAACAGCCACGACTCCACCTAACGAGCAACCTGCACCCGTAATTTTCTCCATGAAATGTGATCCTCCATAAGAAACAGCCATAATAGAGCCATCTGTTATTAAATCCGTTTCACCGGAGACAGCAACAGCTCCACCTGTCCACTTAGCAAGAGCAATAGCTGCTGTTTTAGCTGCATTTACTGAATCCGTAGAATCAACACCTCGAACATTCGACTCATTTGTCCCTCCATCTAATCCCCATAAACCAGCTAATGCAATAATTTCAGAAGCATTCCCTCTAATAATTGTTGGTTTATATACCTTAAATTGCTCTAAAAGCTCCGTTCTAAGTGAACCAATACCCACAGCAACCGGGTCCAATACCCATGGCTTTCCTGTTTCGTACAACACCTTTGCTACATAAGGTAATGTCTCTTCGTAAATTGGTAACAGCGTTCCCACATTGACATACGTAGCTCCGCCAGCTTTTGCTAAAAACTCAGCTTCATCTGGCAAGTACACCATAGCAGCCGATCCACCAACAGCAAGCTGTGCATTTGCTACAAGATTAATTGTGACAGAGTTCGTAATGGAACCTGCCATCGGATTCGTCCTTTTTACCGTTTCAACCGCCTGAATAATTTTACTTTGAGTCTCCTGTTTAACAGCCATTTTCCAATCACCCTTCTATTTACATTCTTAATACGAACGAATAGATCCACAAAACAGGGGCTAACAAATATGAGAATTCACTAAAGCTTTATAAAACAAAAAAGTGCTCTCCTATTTAAATAAAAATAGGAAAGCACAATTCAACTATTGCTTATAAAACTAATGAATCGCTTCCCTACGCCAGTGTTAACTGACAGGTTCAAAGAGTCAGGTTTTAACCTTCTCAACTCCTAAGAGTCCCCCCGCAATATATGCTATTCAGTTTTTCTTTCATACTATCAACTGAGATGTTGTATGTCAAATTGACAGAATTAGTTCGATAATCTGAGCATTGCAATCCTCTCACAATATGCTTTAATTTCAAGTTTTAAACTAATACTATATTCCCTACTGAAACAAAGATAGTTAGTCTTGCTTCATTTAGAACGAAAAAAAGAACAAATCCTCAAATAAGGATTCGTTCTTCATAATTTTAAAACTAACTTAACTCACGTCACAAGTAATAAATGTGATGAATTCATATGAAAAAAATTAATATTTATACGATTGACCGCCATCGATTGGTACAACGACACCATTAATGAAGTCTGCTTGGTTTGAAAGTAGGAAGGCAACTAAGTAACCAACTTCTTCTGGTTTCCCGAAGCGGCGCATTGGGTTTGGTTTTACGAATTCTTTACCTACCTCTTGCCAATTATCACCACCCATTTGACGTAAAGATCCCTCTACCATAGGAGTCATTATAGCACCTGGTGCGATTGCTTTAATAGAAACTCCAAATTGACCATATTCAATTGCAGAGTTTCGTGTTAATCCGACAACACCATGCTTGGATGCTGCGTAGCCAGATTGATTTCCAACACCACGAATACCACCGACAGATGCTGTATTTACAATTGACCCTGCCCCTTGTTCTTTCATTACTTTTAATACGTATTTCATACCGTAGAATACTCCATTTAAGTTGATAGAAACAACTTTTTGGAACTCTTCAATACCAAAGTCTTCTGTTAAATTTTGTTTTCCTTCGATACCTGCATTGTTAAAGAATCCATCAATTTTTCCAAACTTTTCTACAGTTGTATCTACAAAAGCTTTTACAGCATTTTCATCTGCTACGTTTGCTTCAATTAAGAGCATTTCAGCCTGTGGTGAAATTGCCAGTACTTTTTCTTTTGTTTCAATTAACCCCGCTTCATTCAAATCTACTAATACAAGTTTGGCACCCTCTTCTGCTAATTGAAGTGTTGCTGCTTGTCCAAGTCCAGATCCTGCACCTGTTACAATTACTACTTTTTCTTCAAAACGTTTCATGTACGTTCCCTCCATTGTTAAATATTATATAATGAACCATCTACTGTGTAAGATGAAGAGCTTACATAAGAAGCTTCGTCTGATAGTAAAAATGCAATGACAGTAGCAACTTCATGTGGTTCCCCATAACGCTTCATCGGAACAGCATCTTTATATGCAGTTTGTGCAGCTTCTGCAGCACCCGGTGCAACTTTCTCCTCAATCTGGCGCATCATTTGAGTATTAATAACACCAGGATTTACTGTATTCACACGCACATTAAAAGGAGCAGCTTCTAACGCGGCTACCTTGCTTATGCCCATTAGTGCATGTTTCGACGAATTATACAGCACCATATTTGGCGAACCAATTAATCCAGCAACGGAAGCTGTATTAACAATCGAACCTGCGTTTTGCTGTTTCATTATTGGCATTACATATTTTAAACCGTAGAAAGCACCTTTTACGTTAATGTTATATACGAAATCAAAATCTTGTTCCGTAATTTCTTCTAAAATTTTTGCTGGGCCTTCAACCCCTGCATTATTTGCAAATCCGTCAATACGACCGAATTTTTTTACTGTTTGATCCACATAATTTTTAACTTCTGCTTCTTTTGAAACATCTGCCTTTAATAGTAAGACACGATCTTCATGTAAATTAAGTTCCTCTGCAACCGCTTTCACAGCAGATTCATTTAGATCCACTAGTGTTAACTTTGCTCCTTCACCTGCAAGCTTACGTGCAATCTCTTTACCGATACCTCCTGCAGCACCTGTAATAATTATTACTTTGTTTTCAAATCTCATTTTGTCTACCTCCCCTAAAGATTCTAGTTACATTTATAGCTTACTCGGTTTCACTTTCTGTAAGCCATCCTTAATATTTGCTATAATGTAGAAGAAACCAACACTTTTAATCAATCTGTCTAAAAGTAGGAGAGAATTTGATGAAATCCAATTCCAATCAAGCTTTACGTACAAAGCATTTCTTGAAAAAGGCATTTATTGAAATGGTACATAAAAAGGGATTTAGTGCTGTGACAGTGAAGGACATTGTAGATTATGCCCAATATAATCGAACAACCTTCTATGTGTACTATCAAAACATATATGATCTTGTTGAAGAGTTAATGGATGAGAAATTTGAAGCTATTCAGTATTACAGCATGTCTAAATATAAAAGTAATAGTCGAGTGAAAGTACAGGAGTTAACTACAAACTCCTTCGAATTATTGTATTACATATACGATCACCGCGATTACTTCACATTACTACTTTTAGAAGATACGTTACCTCGTATTCACCAACAATTACCTGAGGCAATTTTTAATTTACTGAAAAATAATTTCGATATTCAATACGGAGTGGCTCTTGTTGATGATTACTCCCAAAAGCGCTATATGGCCTATGGGACGGCGGGGTTGATTTTGGACTGGATTGCACAAGATTTTAATGTGACCCCTGGTGAAATGACAGAACGTCTCATACGTATTTTAAACACCTTTGCAAAAGGTTTTATAATAAAAGAAATAGATGCTTAACAAACTTTAGATAGATTTATCATCTGCCCATCACGTCATTACATATGTCTGCTTCAATTCAATCGCTAGTGGTTCTTAAACCCGGGAACATGTATTTCTGGGTTTTTTGTTTTTCTACTTTACTTATTCCACCTGCATTTTCTTTTTGAACATCGCAATTGCTATTATTGATATGATGATGCCATATCCGAGTACCCACCATAAATGAGGGAAGATGTTACCGTATTCCCCATTAAGTGCTGCTTTCCCCATATCGACCGCATGGACAAATGGTAAAATATATGCAATGTCTTTAAATAAACCTCCAATAAGATTCAAGTCAAACCATACGCCCGAAAGCCACGCAGATAAATTTGTCAAAAGTGTGCCACATAATAACCCAAGCCCAATAAAAATAAGTGAAGTCGGGATGAGTAAAACGATTGCCCATATCATAGAAATAGAGATTGATAGTCCCATAAACATCGCTACAATATAACAGACAATTCCTTGCACGATTGACATCATAAGTAAAGGTACAGAATAGCCCATAATAAAGTCTGCGGATGTCATTGGTGTTGTAAAAAGCCTTGTTAAAAATGAGCTTGCTCGATCTTTTGATAAAATTTGTGCTGTAAAAAGTGCCATAAAGGATAGGCCAAATACTGCAATACCAGGAGTTAGGGATGCGATATTAAAAAGATCGACCGGAATGCTCCGGTTTATTGCAGATAAAAGCAGTAATAATACTATTGGGAAGCCAAGTCCAAAGAACAGTGATAATGGATCCCTTACAATTTCCATTGTTGTTCTATTTGCAAAAACAAGCATTTTCATCGTGTATCACCTTCCGTTACAAAATAAACGAATGCATCCTCAAAACTCTCCGTATTAGCTTTCTCGATAAGCTCCTGAGCCGAACCAATTGCTTTAATCTGCCCGTCCTTCATTATACAAATCCGATTAGACAATGCTTCTGCTTCCTCTAAGTAATGCGTCGTTAAAATAATCGTAGTTTTTTCCTTTAGCTTTTCAATTAAAGCCCAAAGTTCACGGCGTCCTATAATATCTAACCCAAGTGTTGGTTCATCTAAAAATAAAATGCGGGGCTCACTAATTAAAGCCATCGCAATGCTCAATTTACGCTGCCAACCACCGGATAACGTTTTACTACGTTGCTTTTCATAAGGGTGTAGTGAAAACTGAGCAATCATTTCATCGGTTTTTATTTTTGTTTTCTCTTTATTAAAGCCATGCACTCCAGCCATTAGCTCTAAATTTTCACGTACCGTTAAATCAGGAGCAATCGCTGTCTCTTGCGGGGATACAGCAATCGCAGTACGCACTTGTTCAGGTTCTTTTGTGATACTTTTCCCTAACAATGTTGCATCACCACTTGTAGGCTTTGTTAAGCATGATAGCATTTTAATTAATGTCGTTTTTCCTGCTCCATTTACACCTAGCAGGCCAAATAGTTCTCTTTCTTGGATTGACAAAGAGACGTTATTGACAGCATTTTTTGTGCCATATATTTTCGTTAACGCGTTAATTGTAATGGCGTCGTTCATTTATCTTCCTCCTGCTTAAAATTTAGGTTGACCATATTAAAAAAGCTACTCATCATTTGTTCTGGTACAATGGCAATTCCGCGCTCTTCATCCCCAACGATGATGAGCCTATCACCTGATTTTAAGTGAAAAAGATCCCGTGCCTTTTTGGGAATGACAATTTGTCCCCGCTCACCTAGCGTAGCAATTCCAAAAAAATGCTTTCCTTTCGGTGGTACTCCTAAGCCATTTCCTTGCTCATTAAAATTCACAAGATTATCTAATGTAACATTGTAAAGCTTTGCGAGTTCCATACAATATTGAATATCGGGAGTAGATTCCCCTTTTTCCCATTTAACTATCACTTGCCTAGATACATTTAAACGTTCTGCTACTTGCTCCTGTGTAAGCTGATGCTGTATACGTAAATTTTTTATATTCATATTAATCATTTTTTTCATACCTCCTTATTTGATTATCGTCTAATAAAAGAGAAATCGTCTACCTACATTCATCGACTTCCATGTTACGATTCGTAGCAAATATAAGTAGTAATTAATCATTGTTCCTTTACTATTCTTACCTGTAATCCAATATAAAAAAGAACGAATTCCTAGAATAAAGAGGATTCGTTCTTGAATATTTTATTTACTAATTCCGTCCAAATCAAAAGCTTAACCATTTTTTGTTAAACGGTTTTACTCATCAAGTCCTCCTTCTATTTTAAATAGATGATACTGCTGTTATAGATTCTCTCATCCAGTTCTGTAAAGGAAATTTTTTCACTTGAAGGGCTCCATGTAATTTTTGCGAATCCGACATTTTGAGCAATTTGAATGGATTTTCCAGTTGAGACATCGTATAAGTATAGTCCTTTACTGTTTACACCATTGCTAACTGAATCTAATTGATATGCAATCATTTGCTGATTGGGAGACCAGGACGCACCTGTCACATCAGAA
The DNA here is from genome assembly GCF_038005985.1 of Solibacillus sp. FSL R7-0682. Lineage (NCBI taxonomy): Bacteria > Bacillati > Bacillota > Bacilli > Caryophanales > Caryophanaceae > Solibacillus > Solibacillus sp. FSL R7-0682. The sequence continues at coordinate 448,885 of NZ_JBBOUI010000001.1, read as the reverse complement.
CCTTCCGTAATTGTTCTTTGTCTAGTTCCATCGGCATCAGCAATTACTAGCCTTTTCGTAGAATCTGTTACTTGAGTAACCAGAATTTGTTTTCCATCAGGCGAAAGTGTAATTCCATCCGTATTTTCTAATTGTAGATTTCTTTTTTCTTTAGTCATCAGGTCCAGCATATATACTTGGGGGAACGGACTGTCTGTAGTTATATAATAAATTTTATCCTGTATTTTTTGAACTGCGAATAAGTGCTCATCCTGAAGCTCCGTAATTTGAGTTACAATACCTCTCGTGTCAGCCATATATGCCCCACCACTATAGGAAGCACCGATTACATTTTGTTCGTCAGTCCACTCAGCAGTATAGGCGCTACTAATATTTTCCTCCGTCACAGAAGATTGCTCTCCATTATCTAAACTGTGTAAATAATAAGCTACATCCCCAATCGAATATTCATAATACAATAGGTGTTTTTTATCTGGAGACAAAACCGCCCCACCGAGAAACATATTTTTTGCTGTCTTTATCGTTTTAAATTCTTTTGTATCCAAATTGAACAAATATATACTTCTAGGGTAAAACTCGGCATTCTCTAAAAGATTCATTTTTCCAAGTTCTTTATTTTCTTTTGCGAGGACAACAGTCTGTTCATCGAACCAGTCGGTAATTTCCATCCCTTCATATTTTTCAATTTTTTTTATGGATACAAAGTCTAGATTGGTTTCAGTGGTTTCGGTTTCACCCTCTTTAATGCCCTCAACTGGCTCTTCAATTCCATTTCCGTTTTCCTCCTTGGTCATACTGCAAGCAGAAAGAGTTAAAAAGACAATTAAAAGCATCATAATTTTTAAAAATTCCACCTTTTTCATTTGAATCATCTCCTTGTGTATTACCTTATGTAAAAAACATCTACTATCCTATACTAATAATTAATTAATTTATTTTACTTAGGTTAAAATGACTTGCTCCAAGTGGTCTAAATACATCAATTTGACGGCTGCACAATGCGAGATGGGGGAATCGAATTGAATAATCGTTTCTACACTAGACAAATGTAAGTTATTGTTATACACTATATTTAATAAGATGATTTACAAAATAACAATAAATTCACCTATTACAAAGAGTATTCGTGTTTTATTTGGTACTTTTTGTAATACGTGAATTTTTTCTTTTTGAGGAAATTTAATCTTATTAAATACAATTTAACGGAGGTCATTTAAATGACACAAGGTACAGTAAAATGGTTTAACGCAGAAAAAGGTTTTGGTTTTATCGAAGTTGAAGGTGGAAACGACGTATTCGCTCACTTCTCAGCAATCCAAGGCGACGGTTTCAAATCTTTAGACGAAGGTCAAAAGGTTGAATTCGAAGTTGAAGACGGTCAACGTGGCCCACAAGCTACAAACATCGTAAAACTTTAATTTTAATGATGTAACCATATAAGAGGCATCCTTTCATTAGGGTGCCTCTTTTTCTTATAGACTTTATCGAACTTTATAAAAAAACTTACCAAATAGTTGAAGTGAAGTTTGTTACTATTATGTATTGATCAAGAAATTTAATTCTTTTCTACCCGGTAATAACCTCTGAAAAAGAGTGAGTTCTTCGGTTTAATGAAAATTAAAAATGAATTGATAATATCAGAGGCACTAATCAATAAATTTAGCCCGCTTACAAATAGCAAAATGGATTGCAAATTTCCTGATACAAAGAAAGAAGCAATGGCAGGCATTACAGATAATACAATGAGTGGCAAGGTCATAAAAATCCAAAACCTAGCTTTAGATAAAACCGCATCTGTATGTATCCAAAAAAACATTCCGCGAAATGTTAAGCTAATGTTCCCTTCTTTCTTTACAACAACGATGTGAAGAAATTCATGGAATATGAATACTAAAATACCTATAAAAATAAGAATATATATATCAACAGAATTAAACCATGTATATAGAAAATTTGACATAAGAAGAAAAATAATAATCTGAAGTACATAAACAAACTTCATATAGTGTTGACGAAACCAATCATTTTTTATAAACGGAGTCCACTTTACCAAATCAATACTAATTTTTGGCAAATGTTGAAACCATAGTAACTTAAACATTTATTCATCCCCTCCAAATTTTCAGTTAGTAAAGTAATCCAATCAAATACCTTTATTAACACCCCTTTATAATTGTATAAATTATCCATATTAAAATAAACAGTAAAATTTATATTAACACAGTGAAAATTTTCATTAAACCCAACCAAGCAACCGCTAATCTCTTATGTACCGGATGCATAGATAATTGTAATTAAATCCAATAATAGAAACATCTTTTCTTCGTGGTTTTTAAGAAGTTGTGCTATATTCATAGTGTCAGGAGTGAGTTGATGAAAAAGTTTTTAACAATTACCGCAATAATTCTTGTTTTACTTGGAGCAGCTGGCTATGCTGTGTGGCATTTTGGGACAAATATCGCTTCCGAGAAAATAATTAAAAAAGTGGAATCTACATTAGATGATAAAAACCTAGAAGAAGTAAAATCTTATATCGAAAACGATTCGATGGTTCAAGAAATTGTGAACGAGGCAGCAACTACAAATCCGGATACGCTTCCCTTCCAAACTAAGGAAGAAGCGACACGTGTGTTAATTAAAAAAGTGGGCGTAAATCGTTTATTAGATATTCAGGAACAAGCACAAAACGGTTCAATTAGTAAGGATGAAGTATTATCTGAAATTGAAGGTAAACTGTCTGAAGATGAAATTTCTGCTTTAAAATATGTTTTATATAAGGAATTAAGTAAATAAAACTTGCCATTAGATTCAAATATATAAAGTACCTGTGGTGTTTAACTGCAGGTATTTTTTATTCCATCTACCCATATGTACAGTCCCAATGCGGATACAAGATGTTTATAAAGCAATGTTAAATCGCTCGTTCCCCTTCTTCTGATAACGTTTCTTAAGTATGCATCCTCCACTTCCAATTAATCACAAAAATCATGCTATTCCTTCATTAGCTATTAATTTTCATTTACGCTCTATTATTTATTTAGCAACTACTGGAACCCAAAGTTCGTTACGAGGTTTATGCTTTGGTGGATAATAGCATTCGATACACGGTATATTAGCAAGTTCATATCCGGAATTCGGAAGCCATTCTGTATATAGTCGATTCCAAGTTTTACTGATACTTGGAAAAACAGCCCATGTACTATGTGTAATAGTGAAAGTTTCCATATCACTTGGGATCTCGCCATTATATCGGACACCCATAAAGTAAGTAAATTCATCATCCATTATAGCTGCATCGTTTCCACAAACGCCTAGCAGACTTTCAAGTGTGCATTTTGGTTCTTCCCATGACATATCAATTAACTTTTGCATAAATCCGTCTTTTTTGGCACTACTCCAAAGCGAAGGAATTGCTTTAAAGGCTTTGCTTGTTTTGACAACTTTACCTTTTCCCATCACTTTTAAATCAAAATCTATCTTTTCAATCCGATACTCCATTTCGGGTCACCCTTTCACTCTATATATTTTTTTGAAAAGCAAATGAGTCTCAATCTTTGAATCACTTTTAATTTCTATAGTGCTTTTGAATACTCCTTCTTTTACTATCCTTCTGCATTATTCGCCGACAAACAAAAATAACTCAATACAAATTTAGACTCTAATATAATAATAAAAATAAATTAGAGGGGGTGCTTACATATGAAAAATCATAATAGATTTTTCAATACTTCTACTACTCATGCAAAGCCTTTTATTAGAGCGACGATCTTTGCATGGGGTAAAATGTAAAATTTATCGTCAACAAAGATATTCTAATATTTTGGCTTTGCACCTTATTTTTACACAATTAAATAAGGAGCGAGCAAAATTGAAATATACAAATGCCCAAAAAGTGTTACCTAAAAAATTGATTGAATAAATTCAAAAATATATTCAAGGTGAAACGATTTATATACCGAGGCAAGAAAGTGAAATTAATAAAATAAATAAAAGTACCTGTTTCCTCCTTACTCCTCCGAATATTAATGCAATATATCAGTTTATCAGTCACGTTATACAAATACGTATTTTACTCCCTCTCTATAATCTAATCAGTGTGTTGAATAATGAAAATGCCCCCAAAGCGGTGTTTAGGGACGTTATTAGGGCTTCCAAGAAATTATTTAGTTAATTTTCTCTTTTTAAATTGTTTTATGGAGTTAATACCCATTATTATTGACACTACTACTCCTATCACCCATAAACTAATATAGCCAATCCCTTTACCCTCTGAAACCCCTCGAAATATCATACTTCCCGAAGAAATTGCTAAAAAAAAGCTTATATAAATATAGATATGATAAAACTGAGCTTCGTCTTCTTTTTTAAGGTAGTTTTTCAATTGTATCCCCACTCCTAACACCATTTCTTCTTTTAAAATAAGATGCGAGACACACTCAACATGCCGTAAGGGCTAAGGGTGGACATGTCAAATAAAGAGATGTGGTAGAATCACTCAGCTTAATCGTTACAGGTTATTTTTAATCTGAATCTGATAATTTAATAATAATTTTCTGATCAATTTCACTAATAAAAGAATTTAAAACATCAATTTGCTCTTCTAATTTTTTCTTGTGCTGAATTAATATTGCTTGCGTATTAATCTCTTCTTGTTCTAATCTCAACATTGAAATATTTTCTCTTATATCCTCAATTGACATGCCTAGACTTCGAAAACATTTAATTAGTTTTAAAAGTTCAATATCTTGTTCGTCAAATATTCGATGCTCTTGTTCATTTCTTTTTATTGGTGGAATTAAATCTATCTTTTCATAGTATCGAATTGAACTTGCAGGAATTTCAATTAAGAGGCTCGCTTGTTGAATTGTATACACAATGTGTCCTCCTTGACTTAAAGTATGGTTTAACCTTTAAGCTTGATATTATCAAACAAAAAGGAGCTTGTATAATGAAAAAGATTTTATTAGTCGTAACGAATATTTCTATGTATCCTAATTTACAACGTGCAACAGGATTATGGTTAGGGGAAGCTGTTCACTTTGCAGATGAAATTGAAAAAGAAGGTTACCAAATTGATTATGTGAGCCCTAAAGGTGGTCATACGCCACTTGACCCACACAGTTTACAAGCTGATCAAATGACCGAACTAGATTGGAAATATTACGCAAATGCTGATTTCTTAAATAAACTAAGCACTACTTTATCGGCTGACTCTATTAACCCGAATGATTATGATGCTATCTATTATGCAGGTGGTCATGGAGTTATGTGGGATTTCGTAGAAGATGAAAGCCTACAAAACATTGCAAGTACTATATACGCTAACGGTGGCGTTGTTTCTGCTGTTTGTCATGGAGTTGTTGGATTGTTAAATATTAAAAATGGTGACGGGGAATATTTAATTAAAAATACTAAAGTAACTGGTTTTACTAACACAGAAGAAATTGCTGTTGGACTAGATAAAGTCGTTCCATTTTTAACTGAAGATGAACTAATCCGTAAAGGGGCTATTTATGTAAAAGGTGCAGATTGGTCAGTATTCACTGTAACTGATAATCGTATCGTCACAGGTCAAAATCCCGCATCAGGTGGTGCAGTTGCAAAAGATGTAATTAAATTATTAAAATCACTTTAATCTTCACCTATGTAAAATTACGTTTAAATAACTTCTTACAGAAATAATAGAGGATGGTAAATATGCTACAACAAAAAACAGCTTTAGAAAAATTAATGGATGAACGTAAATCAGTGCGTAAATATCAGCCTGGTGTTACAATTCCTCGTGAAACAATTCAACATATCCTAGAGCAAGCAACATCAGCTCCATCATCAAGTAACTTACAACCTTGGCGCTTTCTTGTTATCGATGATCAAGAACAAAAGAAAGAATTGCGTATTGCTGGTTTTAATCATGAACAAATTGAAACATCATCAGCGATTATTGCTGTTTTAGGCGACAATGAAATGTATAAAAACGCAAAACAAATTAATGATTTAAATGTTGAACTAGGCTATATGCCACGTGATATTGCTGATATGATGATTTCAAATTCCGAATCTGTATATAGTAGTTTTTCTGAAATTGAACGCACAAACATTGCTCATTTAGATGTCGGTTTAATTTCTATGCAAATCGTACTTTTAGCGAAAGACAAGGGCTATGAAACCGTAATAATGGGTGGCTTTGATAAAGTAGCTTTCGCCAAAAAATACGAGCTTCCTGCAAACGAATTACCGATGGTTTTAATTGCTATCGGAAAAGCTGCCGCACCTGCACGTAATTCATCTCGCTTACCATTCGAACAAATTATTCGTTTTTCTAACTAAAATTAGTTTTTTTAATAAAAAAGATACTTCAACAATTCTTAGCAACCGACAAGTCTGCGATTATGCGCTAGTTAAAATTGCTCAAAGAATAACAATATGTCGAACATAAGCGTAATGTCATACAAAATAAATCATTTAATGCATCATCATTTTAACCTCAAAAAAGCTGTGCTAAAATCTCCTACAACGTGGATTTTTGACACAGCTTTATTTATTGTACTTTCTATACTAACACCAACCAAGCGACCGCTTCACAATGTATGTATTTGAATAAATTTAGTTACATTAAATATAGAAGTAAAGGCAAGTCTCTCTTGAAACATAAATATAAAACAGGCTAGATTCTTGTAAAAGAACCTAGCCTGTTTCACTAATCCATTCACTTTCTGCTAACATTTCTCCTAAATGCTTACTCACCTACCATACCGTCATTATCATTATCACGCATATATGGGTATAACCAGTGATCTCTCGTTATTGGCATACTATAACCTGCTGCTTTTGCTTCTTTGATTGTCACTTGTCCATTCCCGTCAATATCAACACTAGTAATATCACCGTTTGTATTTGAATTAGCTGAAGCGGAAGGTTTACTACTTATTAACCCGAGTGATGCATTTACTTCATCAGGGTTCACATTGTTAAATTTATCAACAATCACGTTGCCCATTAAAGTATACGTATACTGATAACTTGAAGGAATCTGCGTTTCTGTATTGGGATATGTGATAATAGCTTCGAAATTACTAGCTCCACCTGCTTTACGGATTGCATCTTCCATATAAGCTTGATCACCATGTCGGTTGAGCGTACTCTCTTGTGGGGTAATATTATAAGCATTAGATACTCCGCCGAGAGAATCAGCGATAACATGCCCTTCATCTAAATATTTATTTTCAACACCTGGAACCTTTGCTTCATCGCGGTAGTATCTGCCAGTTGATAATACCGGTTCGGTACGGTCATCTTGTAGAATGATTTCGTTAGCAATGACACGTACTAATTGCCCGTACTCATTCGTAAACGCCCAATATTCACGGTCCCCATAACCAATATCAACAACGACTTTAGATTCACGATAACCAGATAAGTTACCACCATCAACTTCAATAAGTTTGTATCCTGAGAACAGTTCATTATTTAGTTGAATTGGTGTTTCTTCTATTACTGGTTCATCATTAACCGTAGTGATAGTTTTTTCTTTTTCACTATTTTTAATTGTATTATCTGTGGTCACTTCTTGTGAATCTGTTTCTCTATCTGTAATGGATGCATCTTCTAAGTTGGTGCAACCAACCATAAAAATGGTCGTTAGCAAGATTAAATAGTTCATTTTCTTTTTCATTTTGGGACACCTCTATAATAGTTTCATCTTGTTCATTATTAAAATCTCAGAATGTTAACATAGCTTAACATTGTAAACCTATAAAATAGTACACTTCAAGATTAATTTTATTTCGGTAGATACTTTGATTGAAATGCCAAAAAGCCCGGATTCGTATTATAACAAACCCGGGAATTATTGAATCAGCTTCGAAATTCGGAAATGTTAATCTAAATTCAGCCCTAAAATCGGAACTGTTAATTTTTGTTTCAGTAGTCTTTGTTTTGGAGTTACAAGGCTAACTCCAACCAAGCGACCGCTTCACAATGAGTCGTATGAGGGAACATATCAACTGGCTGTACTTCCTGCGTCTTATATCCACCATCTTCTAAGATGCGAAGATCGCGGGCAAGTGTAGCTGGATTACAGGATACATACACGACACGTTTAGGCTTTTGTTCGATAATTGTGTTAAGTAATGCTTCATCGCAGCCCTTTCGTGGGGGATCCACTACTAATACGTCCGCTTCTTTTCCTTCTTTGTACCAGCGGGGAATTACTTCTTCAGCTGGACCTGCTTCGAAATATGTGTTTGTAAAGCCGTTTAACTCAGCATTACGCTTTGCATCTTCAATTGCTTGAGGCACAATCTCAACACCCATCACATGGCCTGCTTTTTGTGCTAAAAATAGCGAAATCGAACCGATTCCACAGTAGGCGTCAATAACGCGTTCATTTCCTTCAAGCTGGGCATAATCTAATGCTTGTTTATACAATACTTCCGTTTGAATTGGGTTCACCTGGTAGAATGAGCGTGCTGAAATTTCAAAGCGTACGTCTCCGATTGTATCCTCAATCGTATCCTTGCCCCAAAGGGTGATCGTTTCATCACCAAAAATCACATTTGTTTTTTCGCTATTTACGTTTTGGACGATCGATGTTACGTTTGGTACAAGTTCACGAATTTTCGTAACAGCTGCTTCTTTTTGTTGGAATTTCTTCGTTTTCGTTACTAGAACGATCATTACTTCGCCTGTTGCACGGCCTTTACGCACAACTACATGACGTAGCATCCCTTGATGGGACTTTTCATCGTACGGTCGAATGCCTAGAGCAGCTAATTCTCCCTTTAATTGCGCCATCATCACATCGGCTTCCCCAGTTTGAATTAAGCAACGCTCCATATCAACAATATTGTGGGATTTTGTTTTGTAAAAACCTGCTACAGCTTGTCCCGCCTCATTTTGGGCGAATGGAATTTGTGATTTATTACGGTAATGCCATGGCTCCTTCATGCCTTTCACTGGAAGAACCGGTACATCAATTTTGCCTAAACGCTTCATGACATTTCCGACCATCTTTTGCTTCCATTTAAGCTGTCCTTCATACGAGAAATGCTGTAATTGACAGCCACCACATTGTGCGAAATAAACACAAGGTGCATCAACACGGTCAGGCGATTTTTCGATTATTTCTACCACTTTCGCAAAGCCGTAATTTTTTAATGTTTTTAATACATGCACTTCGACTGTTTCGCCTGGAAGTGCTCCTTGTATAAATAAAGGATAGCCATTTATTTTCGCTACTCCATTACCGTCATGGGTTAAATCTTCTATATAAACGTTTGTACGATCATTTTTTTTAATCGGTGCAGTCATTTCAATTTCTTCCTCTCAATTCAATCTCTATATTGTACCATGTCCTAATTAAAATGCACTCGCAAATCATTTTCGAACAGTTCTGTATATTACTATTTATATAGTTTTTTACAATTAATACCTATATAATGAACATACAACTTACAACAAAACTACCTAAATTTATTACATTATATTCTTACAAGGAGCTAAACAATAATGTCAGTACGAAAAAGACTAAATATCGGATTTATTTTATTGGAAGTTATTTTGTTATTATCTATTGGCTTTGCCACTATACAATTTTTTAGAGTAGGAACGGAAGTATCACAAGCGGTCGATGTACATATGGCACAAATCGAACGTATTAATGACATCCAACAAGATTTACTATCTCAAGGGGTTTATGCACGTGCTTATGCGTTGGATCCTTCGCAAAAGAATTTAGACTTCCTTACTACTCATTCAACAAACCTAGCTCAACTAGTTGAAGAAGTACAAGCAAACAACAAAACGAAAGCTGCTTCATCTTTAATTTTGAATTTAAAGGACCAGTCAATTATTATTCAAGACCAAATCGATGAAATGATTACTCATGTTAAAAATCGAGAAGTACCCGCTACTCTTTCTCTTATTAACGGTAATTATACTACGACAAGTTCCTTTACGAAGGACATAACGGAGAAAATCGAACAAATCGAAAACGAGCAGCTCGATCAAGTTGTTGAAAATACGCAAAGGATGATTTCTCTTTCTACTATTATTTCGATTATCTTTATTATTATTACTATTAGTGTTATCACATGGTTTTTGTTTTATATAAAGCGTGGCATTACAAAACCTCTTCAAGTTATTGCTAAAGATTTAGAGGAGATGGCAAACGGGAATCTAGCACAAAAGCACGAGCCTGTAAATTCAAAGGATGAAATCGGGCAACTTTCTCGTTCATTTATTTTACTGCAACATAATTTTGAGGAATTGTTGTTGAACATTCAGCATAATTCCAATGAATTAAATAGCTCTGCTAATCAGCTCTTGGAAAATAGCCAAGTAATCTCAAAGGAAACAGAAGAAATTAAACAATTAGTGCACAATACAGCACAAACGTCTAGGTCGATGTCTATTGGTGCCTCTGAAAGTGTTGCGGCCGTAGATGAGACATCAAGTGGAATACAACAAATTGCACAATCAACTCAGGAGCTTCATAATGGCGCTTTATTATTAACGAAATCTGCTAATACAGGCGTTGAAGTCGTTGAAGAAGCAAAAAATCAAATGGAATCCATCTATCAAGCAACAGAAACAATTGCTGTCTTAACGGATACATTAATTAAGCAATCCGAGCAAATTAGCTTCATCACGCAAGCTATTACAGATATTGCTGATCAAACAAATTTACTTGCTTTAAATGCAGCAATTGAAGCAGCACGTGCTGGAGAGCAAGGAAAAGGATTTGCTGTTGTAGCAGACGAGGTTCGAAAGCTAGCCGAACAATCGAAGCAATCTGCCAATCAAATAGTTAATTTAACAGAGACGATTCAAGCAGATTCTAAAAATGTCGGTCAGGCAGTTGTTGATAGTCTTGAATCCGCTAAGCAAGGTGTAGTAGTAATTGACCGTGCCGGTATGTCCTTCCATTCCATGTCTGAAAACGTTTATTCAATGACAGAACGTGTAGAACAAATCGCTGCAACAGCACAACAAATTGCAGCAAGCTCTGAAGAAGTGGCCGCTGTTATTACTGAAATTTCGTATGGCGCTGGAAAAACAACTGAAAATGTCAATGAAATTGCAGCTGCAACGGATCAGCAAGTAGGCGTTGTAAAGCAAATAGAAGCATTATCAAGCCGCTTAGATAAACAGGCGAAAGAGTTACAACAAAGCATGCAACGATTTTCTTTATAAATAAGAAGGACTGTATGAGCTCTTTATCTCATACAGTCCTTTTTTAATCATTCGAAAGATTTTATGCACAAACCCTTTATTGTTTCGAGCTATTTTTATCTTTTGGTGCCACATAAAAGGCAGCAAATAACGAAATCGCGACAACTAGAAACGGGGCTACAAAAATTAAAAAGTCATTCACCGATTATCCCTCCTATGCATGATCATCATGTGCTCCGCTTACATAATCTTTATTAAATAAAAACAATTTAAATAGCAAATAAAGTGACGGAATAAGTAATGCGGCACCAAACATGAACGCAATAATTAGCGAAATTGCCATTTCCTGATTTGTGAAGCTATCATGAATTGTTAAATAAGGATAGAGCAAATACGGATAATGTGAAATGCCATACGCAAAAAATGCAAACGCAAATTGTGTGAACAATAACACCACTGCAACTCCGTATTTTTGCTTCGCCCAAAGAAGCCAAGTTGTTATCAAAAATAACACAGCAGAGATGGCAAATAACCACCAAACATCGACCATTTTTTCAAAGCGTGATGGATTGTGTCCACGAAATTCTACAATGATACCTGTTGCCGCAATCGCAAGTGGAGCAGACCAAATGAGTGCATATTTGCGCATTAAGTCTGATGCTCGTCCATCCTTCGCCTTATAGGCATACCATGTTAAGAATACTGCTGAAATGTAGAGTACAGCAACAATACTTAAAACTACAATGCTCCATGTCAAAGGGCTACTAAATAGTGTTCCATAATCTAATTGAGGTGAATTGTTAACCATCTCTACAAAGCCACCTTCTGAAATCGTTAAAACAACGGAAAGAGAAGCCGGGATGAGTAGCCCCGCTAGACCATACGCTGATGCATACCCCTTATGCCCTACTGTTCCATAGGATTCAAACGCATAATATGCGCCCCGAACTGATAATAAAAAAAGTGAAATACTGACTGGCACAAGTAACGTCGTTCCATAATAGAAAGCTGTCTGTGGGAAAAAGCCTACAATACCCACAAAGAAAAATACTAAAAATACATTCGTTACTTCCCAAACGGGGGATAAATAGCGCTTTATTACATTACTTAAAATATCCGAGCGATTTGTCAATACACTGTATGCATTGTAGAAACCTGCACCAAAATCAATAGAAGCAATAATGACATAGCCAAACAAAAAAGCCCATAGCACGCAAATACCAATTAACTCGAACGTCATCCTATGCCCTCTCCCTTCCTTGCTCTTGCTGCAATTTCTTTTTCTATCGGGTTGTTTTTAAACATACGACGTAATGTAACAACACTTCCTACTGCTAAAATGAGATACAATACAGAAAATAGTACAAGCATCAAATCTACGTAGTTACTCGTTGTGGCGCCTTGTTCCGTGCGCATAATACCGCGCAATACCCATGGCTGTCTACCAACCTCCGCAAGCCACCAGCCCGCTTCAATTGCAATGATGGATAATGGACCTCCAGCTACAACAATCCATCGGAACCACTTTGTTCTTATAAACAACCAGCCTTTTCGTATTGCAAGTAAATAAATGAACGCCACTACTAACATGAACGTCCCGATCATCACCATGACAGCAAATAAATAATGAATATAGTATGGTGGGTGTTCATCTACGGGAAATTGATCAAGTCCAATAACTTCTGCCTTTGGGTTAGAAAACGCTAATATACTTAATGCATAAGGAATTTCAATTGCATACTTCACTTCACCATCATCTAATATCCCAAACAAAACGAGCGATGCACTTGGGCCAGTTTCAAAATGCCATTCTGCTGCTGCAAGCTTTTCTGGTTGATATTCGGCTAGATACTTTCCTGAAAAATCACCAACAATAACCGTCGCTACTGAAAAAATAAATCCTAGTTTCATCAATAAATAGAGCGCCTTTTTATGATAAATATGATTTGATCCACGGAGTAGTCGGAACGCTGCAATTGATGCAAGAATAAACGCACATGTCATATAGGCCGTTACTAATACATGCGCAACCTTTGTCGGCATTGCGGGATTAAACATTGCAACAAGGGGACGGATATTAATAAGCTTCCCATCGACAATATCGAATCCTTGAGGTGCGTTCATAAAGGCATTTAAAATCGTAATAAATAAGGCCGACATTGATGCGCCAATCGCTACAGGAATTAATAATAATAAATGCTTCTTTTGATTTTCAAATCGGTCCCATGTGTATAAATATATTCCTAAAAATATTGCTTCAAAGAAAAATGCAAAGGTCTCCATAAACAGAGGTAGTGCAATTAACTGTCCCGCCGTTTGCATAAAGTTTGGCCAAAGTAGAGAGAGTTGCAAACCGATTACCGTCCCCGTTACAACACCTACTGCTACTGTAATTACATAGCCTCTTGCCCAGCGTCTCGCCATTAAAATATAATGCTCATCATTATTACGTATACCAATCCACTGTGCAATCATGATAAAAATAGGGATACCGACACCAATTGTGGCATAAATGATATGGAAGGATAACGTTACCTCCGTTAAAATGCGGCTCCAATATACTGCAGACTCATTAATCACCTTCATTGCCTCCTTAACCTAGTTAGCCTGTTGCCGTTATGCCTAATATACCCATCTCAATTCGATTTGAACGCATAAAAAAGCTTGCAAAGACAAAATAAGTCCTTACAAGCTTGTTTTATTTCTTATTCTTTTTGTAAGATGATATCTCCTCAAACTACCGGTTTATGAAGTAAGGGCTCCTTTTTTAGCGGAAGGGCATCTTACTACCTGTTAAGGAGGAATCAATTTCTCGAATTTCATTAATTGGGACAAATACTTCAATATGTCGCTTTAAATTTTGGAAGATTGCTGGTGCATCGCCACCATATTCGCCATCTAAATTTAAATGCACATCCGCATCTGACGTCACAACGACACGACTCGCCTTGCGATAGATGACACGCTCATCGTTTAAATGCTCCCCACGCAATGCAAGAGATGCGATTCGAATAAAGTCTGCAATATTACATTCCTTTAAAATCATCACTGTAAATAGTCCATCATTAATCGATGCATCGGGCGCAATTTTTTCGAAGCCCCCTACTGAATTCGTGAGACCACATAAAAACATCATTGCATTGCCATCAAATTCTTCTTCATCCATTTGAATTTTCAAATGAGTTGCTTTAATTGAAGGAATCATTTCAATTGCTTTTAAATAATACGCAAGCTGACCTAGCACCGTTTTTAACTTGCTTGGCACCTCGTATGTAAGCTCAGTAATACGTCCACCTGCTGCAATATTTATGAAATAACGTTCTTCATTTAATAGCCCTACATCGACTGGAATTGTATCCCCTGCAATAATAATCTCTAGTGCTTCTTCGATTTTGCGCGGTATGCGTACTGCTCGTGCAAAGTCATTTGTCGTTCCCATTGGAATTAATCCTAACTTCGGGCGATTTTCACATTGACTTATTCCCGTAACCACTTCATTTAGTGTTCCATCTCCACCAACTGCGATTACTATATCAAATTCACGACGCACAGCCTCGATTGCTGCCTTCGTTGCATCCCCTTCACCTGTTGTTGCATGGCATGACGCCTCATAGCCTGCTATTTCAAGTTTTTCTAGTACTTCTGGAAGATGCTTTTTAAAAATTTCTCGACCCGATGTTGGATTGTATATTATTCTCGCTCTTTTCATAATTATCTCATCCTGATTTCAAATTTTTAACACTATACAAAGTATACTTTTGTTTGTTTTAGGAATGCAATAATACTTCACTCCCGATGTTCTATCATTTATTACGTACTAACATTAAAAAAGTTCCTACTATATTATATAGTAAGAACTTTTTATCTTATTCATAGATATTTGAGCGTACGTAAAATTTCTAACTTATATACTTTCTAAGAGCGCCTTTTTGAAATCCTCATACACATTTGTCCACATTTGTGGATTTTCTGTGTACTGCTGGCGCATGCGATCATACATCGCTTTTTGTGCCTCTTCAAAACTTGGATTTTCCTTTTCCGGTAAAGCCGAGCGCATTTCTGTTACAAATTGTTGAAGCTCTGGTGCACGAGGCCCCCACTTCGCAATTACTTCCCCCGCTTCATTTAACACTAGGTAAATTGGAATCGCTCGACCACCATTCGTCAAGTAGCGGTCGATTAAATCTGTATCTTCATCACGCAGTACTGCGCGTACTTCAACATTTGCAGCTTCAGCTACTTTACGAATAACCGGGTTGTTTAACATCGCATCGCCACACCAGTCTTCCGTAATCGCTAAAATATGAACATTGGCCTCCTTTAGCTGCTCAATAAATGCTCCGTCTTCTGGAAGAACAAATTGATTATAAATGGAAAAGCTTAATTCTTTTAACTGGGACATATTATCCATATATTCTTTAATTTGTTTACCTTCTTCAAAATATTGTTGCTCTGATTTCATTATTTTTCCTCCTTTTTGTATCTTCTTCTCTATTTTGCACGTTTTTAAAAATAAATGAAAGATAAATATGTCTAAAATGTTAACGTAAAAACAATTTTGAATTTTCAAAATGAAGCGTGTTATCGAGAAATAATATATGAAAAAAAAGAAAATTTTTGTATAGTTAATATTTCTTATATGTAATTTTTTCCATATCAAATATTTTAGAATTTTCATAATTATTTTATTTGTTAGGATTTAAAAATTTTTTTGTTTATAGTCTATATTTCTTAAAAATAATTTGATATATTGTAGTAACGCATCAAAATATTATCAGAAAATTTAATTTACATGATTTTCTAGGGGGTTAATTTAATGAAACGCAATAAAATCGTATTATCTGCAACAGCTCTATCTTTATCTGCATTTTTAGCAGCATGTGGCGCAGAAGAAGAAACAAAATCAACTTCATCTGGTGATGGTGAAAAGGAATTAAACTTATTAATTACTTCTGAACCACCTTCATTACACCCACAATTAGCATCAGATACAACTTCTGGCGCAATCTTAGAAAACACATTCGAAGGATTAACAACAATGGTAAATGGCGAGCCTGTATTAGCAGCAGCTGAAGACTATGTTGTTTCAGAAGATTTATTAACGTACACGTTTACAATCCGTGATGCTCAATGGTCAAATGGTGAAAAAGTAACTGCTGAAGATTTCGCTTACGCTTGGTTATGGGCATTAAATCCAGAAAATGCTTCTGAATATTCAACAATTCTTTACCCAATCAAAGGTGCTGAAGCCTACAACAATGGTACAGGTACTGCTGAAGACGTAGCAGTTAAAGCAATTGACGAAAAAACATTAGAAGTAACATTAGATGCTCCAACTCCATATTTCTTAGAGTTAACAGCATTTAAAACGTTCTTCCCAATTCACAAAGCAACTGCTGAAGCGAACCCAAAATGGTACACAGAAGCAGATTCTTATGTAGGTAACGGTGCATACACACTATCTACTTGGAACCACTCTGGTGACATCGTATTAGAAAAAAGTGAAAACTACTGGGATGCAGAAAAAGTAGAAATCGATACTGTTAACATTGCAATGGTAGAGTCTGAAACTACTCAAATGACAATGTTCGATAATAATGAAATCGATTTCTTAGGTGCTCCATATGGTACAATCGCTCTTGATTCAATTGAACGCTTAAAATCTGAAGATAAATTAAACGTATCTTCTTTATCAGGTATTTACTGGTACAAGTTCAATACAAAAGATGATGTGATGGCTAACGAAAACATCCGTAAAGCATTAGCATTATCAATCGATCGTGAAAGCTTAATCAAAAACATCGTAAAAGGTGAACAAGAGCCTGCATTAGGTATCGTTCCAAACTCAGTAGCTGGATTTGGTGATGACGAAGGCTACTTCAAAGATGCAAACCTTGAAGAAGCGAAAAAATATTTAGAAGCTGGTCTTAAAGAATTAGGTCTTGCTAGTCCTGCTGATTTAGAAGTAAAAGTTTCTTACAATACTTCAGAAGCTCACTCTGCAATTGCTCAATTCATTCAACAAGGCTGGACTTCAAACTTAGGTATTAAAGTAAAATTAGACAATGCTGAATGGCAAGTATATTTAGATAAAATTTCTAACGGTGACTTCCAAATTGGTCGTCTAGGTTGGTCTGCTGACTATAACGATGCATACTCATTCTTAGAAATGTATAACTCTGCTGAAAACGGAAACAACCAAACTGGTTGGAGCAATCAAGAGTATACAGACCTATTAAAAGCTTCTACAACTGAAACTGATCCTGCAAAACGTACAGAATTACTATTAAAAGCAGAAGCAATCTTTATGGAAGAAATGCCAGTAGCACCAATTTACTTCCAAACAAACTTAAACGTCGTATCTGACAATGTTGAAAACATGGCTCCAGACGCTTTAGGTAACATCAACTTAAAATACGTTGATGTAAAATAATTAAGTTATTTTATGTAAATTTGCTTGCTGTAAATTGACATATTATATAGGAAGGAGGTGTCCCAATGCGCATATTGAGACACCTCCTTTCATGATTATGTACAAATATTCAAAATAGTATAAAAAGGAGGTATGGACATTGCTAAAATTCATTATTAAACGATTACTATATATCGTTCTTGCAATGTACTTAATTATTACAGCGACATTCTTCTTAATGCAGCTAGCACCAGGTAGTCCGTTTACAAGTGAACGCGAATTACCTCCTGCAATTGAAGAACAATTAAACGCAAAATATGGCCTAGATAATCCTTGGTATATTCAGTACAAAGATTATTTAGTCGATACACTTACTTTTGACTTTGGTGAATCAATGAAGTATAAAGGGCGCTCGACAAATGACATTATCGCTGAGAGTTTCCCTGTTTCACTTGCGTTAGGTTTAGAGGCAATGATATTAGCCATCGGTCTTGGGGTATTACTAGGGGTTGTTTCTGCTCTATATCACAACAAATTCCCCGACTATGCAGCTACTATAATTGCCGTTTTAGGGATTTCGGTTCCTTCATTTATTTTAGCTGGTTTATTTCAGTATTATTTATCGTTCAAGGTGGGCTGGTTCCCTGTAAGTGGTTGGAAAGGCTTCAGCTACACAATTCTCCCTGCACTAGCAATCGCTGTAACACATGCTGGTTTCATTGCGAAGCTTACGCGTTCTAGTATGCTAGAGCAAAATAATAGTGAATATGTAAAGCTAGCTCGTGCAAAAGGTCTTGGTAAATGGACAATCGTGTTCAAGCACTCATTACGTAATGCATTATTACCAGTAGTTACGTATTTAGGTCCTCTTTTTGCAGGGGTTATTACAGGTAGTTTCGTAATCGAACAAATCTTTGCTGTTCCTGGACTTGGTCGTCACTTCGTAACAAGTATTACGAACCGTGACTATACAGTTATTATGGGTACAACAGTATTCTATTCATTAATTTTATTAGTAGCTGTATTAATTGTAGATATTTTATACAGCGTGATTGATCCACGTATTAAATTGAAAGGAGCGAAAAAATAATGGCTCAAAACGAACAACAAGTTCCAAAAGTATCACCGGAAATGTTTGAAGTTGTCGGTCGCTCGAACAATACAGACCAACTTTCAAAAAAACAAGTGTCTTATTGGAAAGAAGTGTTTTATCGCTTCTCTCATAATAAATTAGCTGTTATTGGCTCGATTTTATTAGTCATTATTACGTTAATGGCGATTTTCGTTCCAGTGTTTTCTTCTTATACGTATGATCAAAACGTTGGCTTATATAACTCTGCTCCATCTGGTACTTTTTGGTTTGGTACAGATGACCTTGCGCGTGACCTATTTGTACGTGCATGGGAAGGTGCTCGAATTTCATTATTCATCGGTATTACGGCTGCAGTTATCGATTTAATTATCGGTGTACTTTGGGGTAGTATCGCAGGTCTTTCAGGCGGACGTGTTGATAACATCATGATGCGTATCGCTGACGTATTAACTGCTATTCCTTACTTATTAGTAGTTATTATTTTATTAGTTATCATGGAGCCAGGTTTAGTTCCAATGATTATTGCCCTTTCGATTACAGGTTGGGTAAACATGGCACGTATCGTACGAAGTGAAGTACTAAAAATTAAAAACCAAGAGTATGTTTTAGCCGCTCGTACGCTAGGTGCCAACCAATGGCATATTATCAAGCGTCACCTTATTCCAAATGCAATGGGTGCGATTTTAGTAACGATGACAATGACAATTCCAAGTGCAATCTTCACAGAGAGTTTCTTAAGTTACTTAGGTTTAGGGGTTCAAGCTCCTATCGCCAGCTGGGGAACGATGGCCTCTGAAGGTTTCAAAGCACTTCAATCTGCTCCATGGCGACTGCTGTTCCCGGCAGCTTTAATATCGATTACGATCTTCGCCTTTAACGCAGTTGGAGACGGCTTACGTGACGCACTTGATCCGAAATTACGAAAATAAGGAGAGTGTACGCTATGAAGAAAAAAGTATTAGAAGTAAACGACTTACGTATCAATTTCAAAACGTACGCTGGTGTGGTACAAGCCGTACGAGGTGTAAGCTTTGAATTATTCGAGGGTGAAACATTAGCTATCGTTGGCGAATCTGGTTCTGGTAAATCAGTAACAAGTAATGCCCTAATGAAATTAATCCCACAGCCACCAGGTATTTATGCTGGCGGAGAAATTAATTTCAATGGACGTAACATTATTCCATTAACAGAAAAAGAAATGATGAACATCCGCGGGAATGATATTGCAATGATTTTCCAAGATCCGATGACTGCTTTAAACCCGACGATGCGTATTGGTAAGCAAATTACGGAAGTTATATTAAAGCATAAAAAAGTAACATCACGTGAAGAAGCAAAAGCTCGTGCAATAGAGCTACTGGATCAAGTAGGGATTCCCTTCCCTGAAAAACGTTACAAAGCATATCCTCATGAATTATCAGGTGGTATGCGTCAGCGTGTCGTAATCGCTATCGCCCTTGCAGCTGAACCAAAGCTGTTAATCGCAGATGAGCCAACGACTGCACTAGATGTAACGATTCAAGCACAAATTTTAGAATTAATGAAAGAAATTCAAAAGAAATCAAATACGTCTATCATTTTTATTACCCACGACTTAGGTGTCGTTGCAAACGTAGCTGACCGTGTAGCAGTAATGTATGCAGGGCAAATTGTTGAGTACGGTACAGTAGAGGATATTTTCTACAATCCAAAACACCCATACACTTGGGGCTTACTAGGTTCAATGCCGGACTTAAACAACTCTACGGATGAATTATTAATGGCAATTCCTGGTTCACCACCAAACTTAATCGACCCACCAAAGGGCGATGCGTTTGCACCACGTAATGAATTTGCGATGAAAATTGACTTTGAGATGGAACCACCAATGTTCCAAGTTTCCGAAACACATTTCGCAAAAACGTGGTTACTGCATCCTGATGCACCAAAAATGCCACTTCCTGATGCGGTAGCTCGCCGTATTGATGGCTATCAACAGGAGGGCAAATAGCATGAACATGTCTAAGAAAATTTTAGAAGTTAAAGGCTTAAAGCAACACTTCGGTTCTGCAAAACAGCCGATTAAAGCAATTGATGGTATTTCCTTCGATGTTTATGAAGGTGAAACATTAGGTTTAGTTGGAGAATCTGGTTGTGGTAAATCGACAACTGGTCGTTCAATTATCCGTCTTTACGATATTACTGAAGGACAAATTATGTTCAAAGGTAAAAACATCTCAGAAATGAAATCACGTAAAGAATTAATGCAATTCAATAAAGAAATGCAGATGATTTTCCAGGATCCATACGCATCGTTGAATCCACGTATGACAGCTGGTGAATTAATTGCAGAAGGCTTTGAAATTCATGGTCTATACAAAAATAAAAAAGAACGCCAAGCACGCGTTGGCGAATTATTAGAAGCAGTTGGTTTAACACGTGAACATGCAAATCGTTATGCCCACGAGTTTTCTGGTGGTCAACGTCAACGTATCGGTATTGCACGTGCACTTAGCTTAGATCCAAGCTTCATCATTGCCGATGAGCCGATTTCAGCTCTTGACGTATCGATACAAGCACAGGTTGTTAACTTATTAAAACAACTTCAAAAAGAACGTGGCTTAACTTATTTATTCATTGCCCATGACTTATCGATGGTAAAATACATTTCTGACCGTATCGCAGTAATGTATCGAGGTAAGATTTTAGAACTTGGTTCTGCAGATGAGATTTATAACAATCCAATCCACCCATATACGAAATCATTACTATCAGCTGTTCCTCAGCCAAACCCTGAGTATGAGAAAAGTCGTGTACGTATCCCATACAAGCACGTGGATCATGACCCAGCTGCGGAAGTAATTGAAGCTCGTCCTAACCACTTCGTCTTTGGTACAAAAGCGCAAGTAGCGGAATGGGTTAAATAAATAGCAAAATGCCCTTTGACATTTTTGTCAGAGGGCATTTTTTATACTATTAGAACGCTTCTGAAGTTGTTTTTGCTTGCATGTGTAATGTTAAATAGTCTGGACCGCCTGCTTTTGAATCTGTACCTGACATGTTGAAGCCGCCGAATGGTTGATAGCCAACAATCGCCCCTGTACAGCCTCGGTTAAAGTATAAATTCCCAACATGGAATTCTTCACGCGCATACTCTTGGTTCATACGATTTGATGTAATGACTGCACCTGTTAAACCATACTCCGTGTTATTTGCAATCGCGATTGCTTCTTCAAAATTTTCAGCCTTCGTAATACCAACTACAGGTCCGAAAATCTCTTCTTGCATAATACGAGAAGTTGGTGAAACATCAGCAAATACAGTTGGGTTTACAAAGAATCCGACTGAATCATCTGCCGTACCACCTGCTACTAGGCGACCTTCTGTTTTCCCAATTTCAATATACTCCGTAATTTTCTTAAACGCTGCTGCATCGATAACTGTTGCCATGAAGTTAGCATTATCTGACGGATCACCTATTGTTAGTGCTTTTGTTAACTCTTCCACACGGTTCACAACTTGATCATAAACGTCTTTCACAATCACTACTCGTGAACACGCTGAACATTTTTGACCCGAGAAACCGAATGCTGATTTTACAATAGATTGTGCCGCTAGTTCTAAATCTGCTTCTTTATCAACAACGATTGTATCCTTACCGCCCATTTCTGCAATGACACGTTTAATCCAAATTTGACCTTCGCTTAATTTCGCTGCACGCTCATTAATACGTAAGCCGACATCACGAGAACCTGTGAAGCTGATGAAGCGTGTTTTCGGGTGGTCTACTAAATAGTCCCCTACCTCTGCTCCACTACCAGGTACAAAGTTTACAACACCTGCTGGTAAACCAGCTTCTTCAAGTACCTCAATAAATTTATAAGCAACAACTGGTGTAGTAGATGCTGGTTTTAAAAGAACTGTGTTTCCTGTAACTACGGCTGCTACCGTAGTACCCGCCATAATAGCAAATGGGAAGTTCCATGGTGAAATTACGATACCGATACCAAGTGGAATATAATCATAACGGTTATATTCATTTGGACGGCTTTCTACTTTACGACCATTCTTCATTTCTAACATTTGACGACCATAATATTCTAAAAAGTCGATTGCTTCTGCAGTATCAGCATCTGCCTCATTCCAAGGCTTACCTGCCTCTTTCGTTAGCCAAGCTGAAAATTCATGCTTGCGTCTACGAATAATTGTAGCTGCCTTGAATAATACATCTGCGCGAACTTCAGGCTTTACCTTTTTCCATGATTGGAATGCTTTATCCGCTTCTTGCATTGCCTTTTCAGCAAGTTCCTTGGAAGCCTTTGATACAGAACCAATTACTTCTGTCTTCTTTGCTGGATTGTACGATACGATTTTATCTTCTGTTCTGATGCGCTCTCCACCAATAATTAATGGGTATTCCGCACCTAATTGTGACTCAACTTTTGCTAGTGCTTCTAAATATGCCTGTTTATTTGCTTCTACCGAAAAATCTGTAAATGGTTCATGTTTGTAGTTAATCATTTATCAATACCTCCGATAATTAGTGCAATATAATTTTGCACATAAGTGTTGTCCTTGAATCCAATTGTGCAATATTATAATGCTTAAATCAATATTTTTTTCTTAAAATTCGAAAATTATCTTTCTCACGTTATGTCCATGCTAAAATAGGTATAAGGGGGTTGCACCGTATGAAACAGCTAGATGTCTCTAGTGTTTTTGAGTTTATGATTGAACAAATAGAAACCGGGCTATGTGCCATTGATGAAAACGGACATGTTATCGTCTACAACAAAAAGATGCGTCAGCTAACAGGTGAATCACTAGAGCAAATTACTCAGCGCTTTATATCACAGTCATTAGACTTTAACTTAGAACAAAATATGCTCCAAAAAGTATTAGCTTCAGGACTAAGTTTTAAACATATTAAGCAAACTTTCTGGAATGAGAATGGTGAAGAAGTCACAATGATTAGCGACTATTACCCCTATACCCTTAATGACGGAACTAAAATCGCTATTCAGTTTTCAAGAGATGTGACTCAGCAGGAATTTTTAATGGATCGACCACTTAGTCGATATGGAGCCCCGTTAACCTTTGATATAATTACTGCTGTTTCGAAATCGATGAAGCAAGTTATTCAACAGGCAAAAATTGCTGCTCTTGGGCGTATTCCAGTCATGCTTGTTGGAGAGTCAGGTACTGGTAAAGATATGATTGCAGAAGGTATTCATCATGAATTGCTTGAAAAGAACGAGCGATTCATTACCCTCATTTGTCGCCGCAATGAAGATACTCTGCTTGCTCAAATTGAAAAATATATAGCCGAAGAAAAAAACTATACGTTTTTTGCCGAGCGAATTGAATATTTATCAAGCCCAGCACAGGAAAAAATTATCACATTGTTAGAACAGCATAA
Source organism: Solibacillus sp. FSL R7-0682 (assembly GCF_038005985.1). NCBI lineage: Bacteria > Bacillati > Bacillota > Bacilli > Caryophanales > Caryophanaceae > Solibacillus > Solibacillus sp. FSL R7-0682. The sequence goes on along the minus strand of NZ_JBBOUI010000001.1, from coordinate 424,810 downwards.
TGATCGTAACCACGTATTTATCGCAAGTATTGGGGAGGATCCAATTGACTTAATACAACAAGGCCGCCTTTCCAAAAATTTATATTATTTATTTTCAAATTTGACTATCCAAGTTCCTGCCCTTCGTGATCGTCGGGAAGATATTAAGCCATTCGTTGATGATTACTTTGCTCGTCGACGAAATGACTATGGTATTTCCGTAAAAGGACTTTCACCTGACGTAGAGGAAATTTTCCTAACTTATGAATGGCCAGGAAATTTAAAGGAGCTAGAAGTATTACTCGATGATATAAGTGCCTTGCTGACGAATGAAGAATATGTGGAGCTCCCAATGATTCCTGCCTATTTCAAGTGGAAATTGAAGCAAGCCGAACCTATATCCCAAGAAGCATCGGATCTTTTTGATTTTTCACAACAGGAATTACAGCCACTTGATGAATATATGCGCAAAGTAGAAGAGCTTTATATCCAGCATGCATTACGACAAAATGGCGGAAATATTTCACAAACAGCAAAAGCGCTTGGCATACACCGCCAAGGGCTACAATACCGGTTAAAACGCAAATAACAAATATTTAATTGGAAATTACAATCATATTCCCAACACAATAAAAGTCCTTTAGAGGGCTTTTATTTTTTTATATTTTGACGCAAAAAAATATTGCACATTACAATATTCAGTACAATACTAACGGATTTTAAGTGTAATTTAGACTTATTCGCATTTTTTTTTATTGTCAAAACCGTTGATAATACTCATTTTTTAAAATTTGAAAGGTGTTTGACATTCGATTTCTATTTCCATTTTTGATTTTTTTGATTTATACTCACTTCATCGTTATCTTATTCTTTGATTTACTCAGGAGGAGACCTAAAAATGTCATTAAAAGATTTTTTTATCGCACTTTCAGAAAACCAAGCATTAAATTCTGTAGCCCAAAAATATGGTTTTAAACTAGGGGCGCAAAGTGTCGTTGCAGGTACAAATATCGATGAAGTTGTAGAAAGTATTAAGGAATTAAATCGTCAAGGCATCTCATGCACAGTTGATAATTTAGGTGAGTTTGTCTTTGAAAAATCGGCGGCACTTGATGCAAAGGAACAAATTTTAGCCGTTATTGAGCGTATCCACGGGGAAAAATTAGATGCTCATATTTCATTAAAACCATCTCAATTAGGATTAGATATTGACTATGATTTCTGTTTTGAAAACTTAAAAGAGATTGTAGCGCTTGCTCATCAATATCAAATTTTTGTTAATTTCGATATGGAAAACTATGCACGTCTTGAGCCATCCTTTGACCTTTTGGAGAGTTTACATACTGAATACGATAATGTCGGAACAGTTATTCAAGCATACTTCTTTGAATCTGATGCCAACGTTGAACGCTTTAAAGACTACCGTTTACGCTTAGTAAAAGGGGCTTATAAAGAAGCGCCAAATGTAGCATTCCAGGATAAAGAAGATATCGATCGAAAATTTATTGAGCAAATTGAATATCATTTATTACACGGTAAATTCACGTCGATAGCGACACATGATCATAATATTATTAATCATGTGAAACAGTTCGTGAAACAACATAATATTCCGAATGATAAGTTCGAGTTCCAAATGCTTTACGGTTTCCGCAAAGATATGCAACTAAGTCTAGCAAAGGAAGGATTTAACTTCTGTACTTATGTACCATTTGGTCATGATTGGTATGGCTATTTCATGCGTCGATTAGCAGAGCGCCCACAAAATATTTCCCTTGTTACAAAGCAAGTGTTTAACAAAAAAACGAACACAATTTTAGCTGTTGCAGCTGGTGCTTTTTTAATAGGCCGCGCTACTAAATCAAAAAAATAATCCGTCAGGTGCTACGAATTTTTGCGTTGACGGGGGTCTAAAGGTTCATGCTAAGCTTATCAAAAAACTATTGTTTTAGGAGTTGAGTTTATGTCGGATCACACGTATCAATTATTGGCTATTATAATCTACATGATTGCGATGCTCGGAATTGGTTGGTATGCATTTCGTAAAACAAGCAACTTAACAGATTATATGTTAGGTGGTCGTGGACTAGGTGCTGCAGTAACTGCATTAAGTGCCGGAGCAGCAGATATGTCAGGTTGGTTATTAATGGGTTTACCTGGCGCCATTTATCTATCGGGTCTAGTGGAAGCTTGGATCGCCATTGGATTAACGATTGGTGCTTACTTAAACTGGTTACTCGTAGCACCACGCTTACGTGTTTACACACAAGTAACAAAGGATTCCATTACGATTCCTAGTTATTTAGACAATCGTTTACGTGATAACACAAAATTACTTCGTATTGCATCGGGTATTATTATTTTAGTATTCTTTACGTTCTATGTGTCCTCAGGGATGGTATCAGGCGGTAAATTCTTTGAAAGCTCATTCGGTATGGATTACCATACGGGCTTGCTATTTGTTTCTGCTGTAGTAGTAGCATATACATTATTCGGTGGATTTTTAGCAGTTAGTTATACAGATGTTATTCAAGGACTTATTATGTTAATTACGTTAATTGCTGTACCTGTAGTTGGTATTTTCATAACAGGCGGTATTGGTGATACAGTGGATTCGATTAAAGCTGTTAATCCGGAAATGTTTAGTCTACTCCCTTCAACTGCAACAGCTGCCGCGATTATTTCGTCTGTTGCATGGGGCTTAGGTTATTTTGGTCAACCACATATTATCGTGCGTTTCATGGCGATCACGTCAGTAAAAGAAACAAAAAGTGCGCGTCGTATTGGTATCGGCTGGATGATCTTCAGCTTATTAGGTGCGATAGCAACAGCATTGGTTGGTGTTGCGTACTTTCAACAGCAAGGAACTGTATTAAACGATCCTGAAACGGTATTTATTGTACTTGGACAAATTTTCTTCCATCCGTTTATCGCAGGGATTGTTCTTGCTGCCATTTTAGCAGCAGTTATGAGTACAATTTCTTCACAATTAATCGTTACATCGTCTGCGCTTGTAGAAGATATTTATAAAGCATTATTCAATAAAGACGCTACAGATAAGCACTATGTGTTTTTAGGACGCTTAGCGGTATTACTTGTTTCGATCTTTGCAGCTATTGTTGCCTGGAATCCTGAAAGTACAATTTTAGGCCTAGTTGCATTTGCATGGGCAGGCTTCGGTGCTGCATTCGGACCAATTATTCTTCTTTCATTATTCTGGAAGAAGCTTACGAATTACGGCGCACTTGCAGGGATGGTAGCCGGTGCAGTTGTTGCATTTGTTTGGGGTAGAACAGAAAGCTTAACTGATATGCTTTATGAAATCGTACCTGGATTTATCGCATGTTTAGTTGTAGCAGTTATCGTGAGTATCATTACGTACAAACCAAATGCAGAAATTGAAAAAGAGTTCGAGGAAACGAAACGTATTTTAAAAGAAGAGCGTTAATAATTTCTTAATAACACACAAGTTCATTCATGTAATGAACTTGTGTTTTTATTTTATTGAAACTTATTAATTTTCGAAACGTAGTAAATAATAACAATTATGAGGAGTGATTTAAATGTTAATCGTAACGACAAATTCTCTTGAAGGTAAAACAATCGAAACATATCACGGGATCGTTTCAGGTGAGGCAATTATGGGAGCAAATATTGTACGTGATATTTTTGCATCGGTTACGGATATTGTAGGTGGCCGCAGTGGTTCTTATGAAAACAAGCTTGCAGAAGGTCGTAAAATTGCCCTTGATGAAATGGCAGAACGTGCTCGCGCAATGGGTGCGAATGCTGTGATCGGTGTTGATCTAGATTTTGAAACATTGCGTGAAGGTATGATGATGTGTGTTGCAACAGGTACTGCGGTAACAATTCGATAAAGTGCACCGAACTCCCAGCTACTTTTCAGGGAAAGCTTATAAAGAGGCTTTATGCAATGCTGCATATTGGCCTCTTTCTCCCGCCCACTGCAATAACCCTTAAGCCTCGCCACTCAACGGGAACAACACATGATTGGGATAACTCACGTTGCCTTGCTCTTTTACAAATAAAGCGCCGCTCTCTACTAACTCGTACTTCAAAATAATTGCTGAAACTTCGCTCGGGGTAAAACCTAATTCAATAATTGGGCGCTCAATCGGTAATTGCTGTAGCACTTCCATTAACTCAAAAGGATATTTTGAAATAATATCGACAATGACGACCTTTTCCTCATATTCCTTCGCAATAATAATCGCTTGTAGCTTAGGTGCATAATAAATACATTCCCGGTATGGTCCTATTGCATGAAACATAACAATGCTTTCATTTTGTAGCATTGCTATCTTTGTACTTACGGGCATCCGATGTGTTACGGATTCATAAAGGAATTTTCTCGTCTGTTCATCATTCAAATCTAGTTTTTTGATTTCAGTTGGCTGTAGTAGTAGGTCTTTCGTGTGAATTAAATATACGCTTTGCTTTCGTTTCTCAAAGCCAAACTTTGGATAGTATTTGAGTACGGACTCATTTGCCAATAAATAAACAATATCGACATGCTTTACATCTTCTAATACTTTGTCCATCAGTTGCCCGCTTAAGCCTTTTTTGCGATAGATTGGCTTTGTCATTACTGTACCAATTTGAATTGATTGAACAGCTTTTCCATCAATGACCATTGTTCCTATATTCATCGATATATTGGCAATAATTTCACCGTTTAGTTCAAAGGCATAAGGGCAGTATGTATCATTCCAATAGCCTAAAGCATCCCAGTGCTCAAAGGAAATACCGAACGTCTCCATTGCCAATTGAAAAAAACTATTTTTCAATTGTTCGTTTTCCCGAATTGCAGCCCCTTTAACAAAATTCATCAAATTCTCCCCCTTTGTCATGTACGGTCCTATTATCTTTATCGTCATCTATACTAAAAAACGACAGCCTAATAAACTAGACTGTCGTACACTATATGAAAAAATTAACGTTTATTAATTTCTTCCATTAAGATTTGATTTGTTAATTGTGGGTTGGCTTGTCCTTTAGAAGCTTTCATAATTTGACCAAGAAGTGCTTTTATCGCACGGTCTTTACCTGCTTTGAAATCTTCTACTGATTTTGCATCGTTATCAAGAACTGTTGTAACGAAACCACGAATTACTTCTGGGTCAGAAATTTGTACTAAGCCCTTTTCTTTCACAATTTTCGCCGCATCCCCACCATTAGCTACAAGCTCAGTGAATACTTTTTTCGCGATTTTAGAAGAAATTGTACCGTCAGAAATTAGCTTCACCATTCCTGCAAGGTTTTCTGGTGTAAGTGCTGTATCCTTTAGCTCTTTTTGCTCTGCATTTAAGTAAGCAGAAACGTCACCCATTAACCAGTTTGCTGCTAATTTTGCATCTGCACCAGCTGTAACTGTCTCATCAAAGAAATCAGAAATTTCTTTGTTGCTTACAAGGACATTGGCATCATATGAAGTTAAGCCTAATTCTGTTTCATAACGAGCAATACGTGCATCTGGTAATTCAGGAATAGATTGACGTACACGCTCTAACCACTCATCAGAAATAGAAAGACGTACTAAATCCGGCTCTGGGAAGTAACGGTAATCATCCGTACCTTCTTTAACACGCATTAAGATTGTTTTACCTGTTTTCTCATCAAAACGACGAGTTTCTTGCTCAATAACGCCACCTGAAAGAAGTACTTCTGCTTGGCGAATTTCTTCGTGTTCAATTCCTTTACGTACGAAGTTGAATGAGTTTAAGTTTTTAAGCTCTGTTTTTGTACCGAATTGCTCCTGACCATATGGACGGATTGAAATGTTCGCATCACAACGTAATGAACCTTCTTCCATACGTACGTCAGAAACGCCTGTATATTGAATAATTGATTTTAATTTTTCTAAGTAAGCGTACGCTTCATCTGCTGTACGGATATCTGGCTCAGAAACGATTTCAACTAATGGTGTTCCTTGACGATTTAAGTCAACTAAAGAATAGCCATCAGCGTGTGTTAATTTTCCAGCATCCTCTTCCATGTGAAGACGAGTAATACCGATTTTCTTTTTGTAACCAGGTGTATCCCCTTTTGCTGGGATTTCGATTTCGATCCAGCCGTTTTTACCGATTGGCTTATCAAATTGTGAAATTTGGTACGCTTTCGGATTGTCTGGGTAGAAGTAGTTTTTACGGTCGAACTTTGTTTCCTGTTCGATTTCCATGTTTAGCGCTAAAGATGCGCGCATTGCATAATCTACTACTTGCTTGTTAACTACTGGTAAGACACCTGGGTAACCTAAGTCGATAACCGTTGTGTTTGTGTTTGGCTCAGCACCGAAATGGTTTGGTGAGCTTGAGAAAATTTTTGAGTTTGTTTTTAACTCAACGTGTACTTCTAAACCAATGACTGTTTCAAAGTTCATCTTATTTAACCTCCCATAATGCTGGAGTTTGTGTGTTGTAGTCTGTTTGTTGCTCGTATGCATACGCTACACGATAAAGTGTTTCTTCATCGAAGTGCTTACCGATAAATTGTAAACCTAGTGGCAATCCATTTTCAAAGCCACATGGAATTGAGATCGCTGGTACACCCGCTAAGTTAATAGGAATTGTTAAAATATCGTTTGCATACATTGTTAGTGGATCATCAACGTTAGCTCCAATAGCGAATGCTGCTGTTGGCGCAGTAGGTCCTACAATGACATCATAGTTTTCAAATACTTTGTCGTAATCTTGTTTAATTAATGTACGAACTTGCTGTGCTTTTTTGTAATACGCATCATACGTACCGGCTGATAATGAATACGTACCAAGCATAATACGGCGTTTAACTTCGTCACCGAAGCCTTCTGCACGTGTGTTTTTGTAAAGCTCTAATAAGTTTTTCGCATTGTCTGTACGGTAACCATAACGAATACCATCGAAACGAGAAAGGTTAGAAGATGCTTCTGAAGATGAAAGAATGTAGTAAGCAGCTAATGCATACTTCGAGTGAGGAAGTGATACTTCTTCTACTGTAGCACCTAAGCCTTTTAATACTTCTAAAGCATCTAAAACAGATTGCTTAGCAGCTTCGCCAACACCTTCACCAAGGAATTCCTTTGGTACAGCGATACGTAATCCTTTAATATTGCCGTCAAGTGCTGCTACGTAATTTGGAACCGGAACGTCTGCAGATGTAGAATCCATTTCATCTACACCTGAGATTGCTTCTAGTAATAATGCGTTATCTGTTACATTACGTGTAATTGGTCCGATTTGATCTAACGAAGATGCGAATGCAACTAAACCAAAACGAGATACACGTCCATATGTAGGCTTCATCCCTACAACACCACAGTAAGCTGCTGGTTGACGAATAGATCCACCTGTATCAGAACCAAGTGAGAATGGTACTTCACCCGCTGCTACTGCTGCTGCAGATGCACCTGAAGAACCGCCTGGCACGTGGTTTAAGTTCCAAGGGTTTTTCGTTGTTTTAAATGCTGAGTTTTCGTTAGAAGAACCCATTGCGAATTCGTCCATGTTTAATTTTCCGATTGTAACCATACCTGCATCACGTAATTTTTTTACGATTGTTGCATCATAAATTGGCATAAAGCCTTCTAAAATTTTTGAAGCACAGGTAGTTTCTAGTCCTTCAGTTACAATGTTATCTTTTACACCAATTGGCATTCCGAAAAGTGGACCGCGCTCCTCAAACGGAACTTGATCTAGCTCTGCTGCACGGGCAGTAGCTTGTTCTTTATTTAAAGCTAAGAAAGCTTCTACATCGCCGTCTAACTTTTCAACGCGATCAAATGCTTCTTTTGTTAAATCAGCAATTGTCAGTTCGCCTGCTTTAATAGCTTCTTGTAATTGTGCTGATGTGCGCTCAAATACTGTCATGCGATAATAACCTCCTAATTATTCCATGATTGATGGTACTTTAATTTGACCAGCTTCTTGGTCCTTTACGTTAAGCATTACTTTCTCGCGAGGTAATCCTTCTTTTGCTACGTCTTCTCGTAGTACGTTTACAAGTGGTAAAACGTGAGAAGTTGGTTCAACATTTGTTGTATCTAATTCATTTAATTGCTCTGCGAAATCTGTAATTTTACCAAGCTGATTCGCAAACTTCTCTGCTTCCTCTTCTGTAATTGCAAGACGAGCTAAGTGCGCTACGTGTTTTACTTCCTCTTTTGATAATTTTGCCATTTATTACACCTCCCGATTCAAATAAACCATGCTAATAATAATACCATTTTTCCCTTTAAAAATCTTCGCTTCCCTGAAATTTTAAGGAATTGTACGCACGTTATGAAGCTTTTTTGCTAATTTAAAGCATTAAAGCACTAAAGTGTAGTATATTCCATAAATTGAAAATACCATGCTATTTTTAAGCATGGCATTTTCTTACTTTTATCATTCATAAATATGAACAAATGGTTCATCTTCATTCGGCTCTTTTATAATTAATACTTCAGGACCGTTTACTGATGTGATACTTACAGAAATACGTAAGTCAAGCGGTAAATGGTTGAGCATTAAGCCAATTAAATATTGCGTAAAGCCAGTAATTTCAGCAGTTCCATAAAACTGTATTGGAATTTCAATATCTAGCTTTTGGATTTTTTTATTTTGGTAAAAGCCTGTCGCAAAGACACTCGTAAAGTTTGCAAAATAGTTGTCGACATGTTGCTTGAAGTTCATGAATTTCGTATTCATATCACGGTAAGTATCTTCTGGTGAATTCATTGGGAATGTTATATATTTTTCATTTATTCCTTCCCAATCTCCTAAAGCTGTTTTACCTCCATCGGCAAAATTATACGCAATATATGTACCAGGTACGATTGCATTACGCTCCTCCTGCTTAAACAATGCTATAGCAATTGGAACTTCCGCTAGCTCTGAGCGAGCGCGTAAACGATTCACGACTTCTTGCGCAATTTTTTTCCCCTCTGCTACCAGCTTCTCTTCCGGGATTTTTTGCTCATAAAATTCGCCATACTGCTCTTTTTGATAATAATAAACCGAGTTTAAAGCTAAACCGATTGATACTCCGGCTAATTTCACTTTATTATCATCTGTTTTTGTTAAATAATTTTGCTCCACGATGTGCGATAAATATACAGGAGCTTCTGTTGCTTTTAAAGTAGGATCCATTTCTAGACCAGTTGCTTCATCCACACTAGATGGATTTAACCCTTGATACTCAGGGCCCTTATCTGTCGTTTGGTTTGGGCGAGCAAGCCAGTATTTTAACATTTCCTCAGATAAATATTGCCCCTCCTGGAAATAGTAATTTTCCGTGTCGAAGTAGTTCTGGGAAATACGCATTAAACCTGTTTCTGCTTCTTTCATATCGTACTTCGTATAAATATTTGAAACGACTAATCCACGACTAGCACTTTCCTTATATGGAATAAGCGTTCTATAAAAACTATCATTAATTTGCATACTCGGGATAATCGTTGTTTCTACCTCTTGCGCTGATTCAGATTCCTGGGTAAGCTCTGTTTCTGGTGTAAGACTCGGCGTACATGCAGTTAACATAGCAGCAGCAATTAGCGCTGGTATCCAGCGGTATCGTTTCATGAGAACTAGTCTCCTTTACTATAATAATTGTTCGATTAGGCGTAGTTCATCCCAAATTTCAATTCCTAAGCTTTGCGCTTTTTCAAGCTTCGATCCGGCATCCTCACCTACGATGACAAGGTCTGTCTTTTTACTTACACTACCTGCTACCGTTCCACCTAACTGTTCTATTTTCGCCTTTGCTTCATTGCGTGTCAATTGTTGTAATTTTCCTGTTAGAACAATTGTTTTTCCGGCAAACGGATTTGTACCAGCTTCAACTATTACTTTTTTGCCTTTATACGTCATATTAATTCCGAACTCTTTTAAGCGCGAGATTAATTGCTGACTTTGTTCATTGGCAAAATAGGCAACAATTGATTGGGCCATTTTATCGCCAATTTCGTGAATTTCTTTTAACTGTTCTTCTGTTGCGAGCATTATTGCATCCATCGTTTCAAAATGCTCCGCTAAAATTTTTGCAGCCTTTTCACCTACATGGCGAATTCCTAAACCAAATAATAACTTTTCTAATGAATTATCCTTTGATTTAGCAAGTGCCTCTACTAGATTTGTTGCCGATTTTTCACCCATACGCTCAAGCTTTATAAGCATTTCAACTGTTAATCCATATAGTCCCGCAACATCTTCAATATACGCCTCGCGAAGAAGCTGCTCAACAACCTTTTCGCCAAGCCCATCAATATTCATCGCATTACGAGAAACAAAGTGCTTTACTCCCTCAGCGATTTGAGCTGGGCAAAGAGGGTTTACACAGCGTAATGCAACGTCATTTTCGATACGTACAACTTCTTCATGACAAGCAGGACAATGTGTTGGCATATGATATGGAACTGCATCTTCTGGGCGTTGTTCGATTAAGACGCCAACAATTTGTGGGATGATATCCCCTGCTTTGCGTACGATTACGGTATCACCAAGTCGAATATCCTTTTCACGAATTAAATCCTCGTTATGAAGGGATGCACGGCTTACAGTTGTGCCTGCAACTAGCACTGGTGTTAAAATCGCAGTTGGTGTAATAACCCCTGTTCGTCCTACAGTTAGCTCTATATCAAGAAGCTTTGTGACAACCTCTTCTGCTGGAAATTTGTAAGCGATGGCCCAGCGCGGTGATTTCGCTGTAAAGCCTAGCTCATCTTGTTGCGCATAGCTATTTACTTTAATCACGATGCCGTCAATTTCATAAGCTAAATTTGGGCGTGCTTCTGTCCACTTTTCTATAAACGCCAAAACGTCGTCAATTGTTTCGCAATATTCACGTTCTTTATTTGAAGGGAAGCCTAACTCCTCTAAATATTTTAACATTTCCCAGTGCCCATCCACACCGTATGCTTCACCGTCACCACCAATAGAATAAATAAATGTAGATAAATTACGGCTAGCTGCAATTTTTGGATCGAGCTGACGTAGTGATCCCGCTGCAGCATTACGTGGATTGGCAAATAGCTCTTCACCATTTTCTTCACGGCGTGCATTTAATTGCTCAAAGGATTTTTTCGGCATGTACGCCTCACCACGTACTTCCATCGTAATCGGTTGCTTTAAGCGAAGCGGGATTGCACGAATCGTTTTTAAGTTCATCGTAATGTCCTCGCCAACTGTTCCATCCCCACGTGTTGCGCCTTGTACGAATACGCCGTTCTCATAGCGTAACGAAATTGCTAGCCCGTCAATTTTTAGCTCGCAAACGTACGAATAGTTGTCACCGATCGCTTGCTTAATTTTACGGTCAAAATCTCGTAAGTCATCTTCATTAAAAGCATTCGATAAGCTTAGCATCGCTGTTTGATGGGTAACCTTTTGGAACCCTTCTAATACTGCACCACCGACACGCTGCGTAGGAGAATCAGCATAAATAAATTGCGGATTCGCTTCTTCTAGCGCGATTAACTCCTGTAATAGCTGATCATAAACACTATCTTCTACTAATGGATTGTCTTGCACATAATACGCATAACCATACTCATGAAGTAGCTTATTTAACTCCGCAATTCTTTGTTCAATTTCATTCATCCTATTATTTCCTCCTAAGCTTTTGTGATCGGGGCGAACTTCGCTAATAATCGTTTAATTCCTGTTGGAGCCGGGAATGCAATATCAAGCTCCATGCTATCGCCTTCACCTTTCACACTAACGACCATACCAACACCCCATTTACCATGAGATGCTTTGTCACCAACCTTCCAATCAAACTTGTCGCCTCCTGTAGAAGCTAAACGGGATGTTTGGGAAGACGGCGCTTGTACTGTACCAAGCGAACGCTTTTGTACACGGTCATAGCGATTCGACGAAAATGGTAGTGACGAATCATTGTATGAACTTGTATTGGCCTTTGAAACTTGCTCGACAACTGTCTCATCAATCTCACGTAAAAAACGCGATGGTGCATTATAACCTGTGCGTCCAAAAATCGTACGAGAACCCGCACAAGTTAAATACAGTCGTTGCTCTGCTCGAGTCGCACCGACGTACATCAATCTGCGCTCTTCTGCCATTTCATCTTCACTTTCTAGTGAACGAGAATGTGGGAAAATATTTTCCTCAAGGCCAAGAATGAAAACAACAGGAAATTCAAGCCCTTTTGCTGCATGCATTGTCATTAAAATAATCGAGCCCTTCGCTTTTTCCTCTTCGTCTAAGGAATCAATGTCAGCAATTAACGCTAAATCTGTTAAAAATGCCACTAATGATTGATCTTCACTTCGCGCTTCAAACGCTTGTGTAACAGTTAAAAATTCCTCGATGTTTTCTAAACGACTTTCTGCTTCAATTGATTTTTCGCTTTTCAACATTTGACGGTAGCCCGATTGCTCAAGCACTTCTTCTACAAGCTCTGTCACTGACAATTCATGCTGACGCTCACTTAATGAACGAATCATTTGATAAAATTTCTCTGCTGATGCCGCAGCCTTTCCTGTTAAGCCCATGAAAACAAGCTCTCCCATCGCATCAAAAATTGAACGATCCTGCTCAATTGCATAGGCCATCATTTTATCAAACGAAGTTGCACCAATCGAACGCTTCGGCTCATTAATAATACGTGCTAACGATAAGTCATCATCATTATTTGCAATTAAACGTAGATAAGCGAGTAAATCTTTAATTTCTTTACGGTCATAGAACTTCGTACCGCCAACAATTTGGTAGTTCATATTTGACTTAACGAGTACATCCTCCATCACACGAGACTGTGCATTCGTACGGTAAAGAATAGCAAAATCATCTAGCTTAAAATGATCTTCCTTCATTAGCTTCTGAATCGTTTTTACGACATATTGCGCTTCATCCTGCTCATTGCCCGCCTTATACAGCTGGATTTTTTCCCCTTCTGCATTATCTGTGCGTAGTACCTTCTTGTAGCGATTTTTATTATTTTCGATGACACTGTTCGCCGCTTGTAAAATTCGTTTTGTTGAACGATAGTTTTGTTCAAGCATAATCACTTTGGCATCTTTATAATCCTTTTCAAAGGATAAAATATTTGTAATATCTGCGCCTCGCCAACGATAAATCGACTGGTCTGAGTCTCCTACAACACAAATATTACGGAATTTTTTTGCCAACATTTGAACTAATAAATATTGGGTTTTATTCGTATCCTGATATTCATCCACATGGATATATTGAAACTTATTTTGGTAAAATTCTAGCACGTCTGGTGCCTCTTTAAATAAATGAATTGTCATCATAATAAGGTCATCAAAATCAAGGCTTTGATTTTGCTTTAAACGCTTTTGATAACCTTTATACACCTGTGCAACAATCTTTTCAAAAGGATTATGTGGATTCATACTTGCTTCAAATTGCCCTGAAGTAATACATTCATTTTTTGCCGAACTAATCGTATTTAAAATCGCACGAGGATCATACTTTTTGGGATCAATATTGTCTTGTTTTAATATATTTTTAATCACCGTAAGCTGATCTGAGCTATCTAAAATTGAAAAGCTTTTTGAATATCCAATTCGGTCAATATTACGGCGCAAAATACGTACGCACATCGAGTGAAATGTAGAAACCCACATACTTTCTGTCGTACCATTTCCTAAAATACCGTCAATACGTTCACGCATTTCTCTTGCCGCTTTATTCGTAAACGTAATTGCTAAAATTTTCGATGGATATACCTCTCGCTCAACAACTAAATACGCGATACGGTGTGTTAAAACACGTGTCTTTCCTGACCCTGCACCTGCCATTATTAATAGCGGGCCTTCTGTAGTCTTTACAGCTTCAGCTTGCTGCGGATTCATACCCGCTAGTAAATTTTTTGCTATGTGCTCCATTTTGTATTGCACCTTCCTATCTAAAAGAACATTTGTTCTCAATTATATCTTACTTCTCTATATTTTTCACTGCTTGTACCGTTTTTAAAGCAGCTTTTAAATCCTCATAAATTATGTTTCCTACAATAATTGTATCTGCATAGGCAGCCATTTCTGAAGCCTGTTGTACTGAAGTAATACCACCACCGTAAAATAGCTTTGTTTCATTTAATACGTCTGCTGCTGCCTTGACTATTTCCACATCTCCATACATACCGCTGTATTCTAAATAAAAAATTGGAAGCTTAAAGAAGTTTTCTGACATGCGCGCATAAGCGACTACATCATCCTCTGTTAAATCTGTTTTGGCATCAGTTACTTGTGCAACTTTACAATCTGGATTTAGAATGCAATAGCCTTCTGCAACAAGTTCTTCCCAAATGAGTACATCTCCAAATTCTTTTATTGCCTCATGATGTAAGTCCTTCACCCATTTCGTATCAGTACTATTCAAAACGGAAGGAATGAAATAATAATCATAGCCTGGGGTAATACTTTCTAAATTAGAAATTTCAAGCGCAATCGGTACAGAATAACGGCGTACACGTACTAGTAAATCTAATACGCCATCTAATGTTACATCATCTGTACCGCCTACTAGAATAACATCCGTACCAGATTCGCAAATTTGCTCTAATGCCTCATCTGAAATCTCTTTTGCAGGGTCTAGCTTAAAAACATGTCGCCAGTTTAAAAAATCCATTGTTAGTTCACCTATCCATTCATTTTTCGTCTAATAATATCCATAAAACTTTCGTGTTTGATTTCCTAATGATCCAATTATAAGTATAGCGAAATTCAGATAAATATTAAAAGACTGAGCAAAGAAAATGCCCAGTCTTACATGCTTAATTATGATGTGCTCTTCATCTACAAACGGTGAGCTTTCGCTGTCTTACTTTGATGTAAATGGTTTTTCATCTGGATAAAGACGACCTAACATCTCATCATACGTATCGTTACCGTAATCGAAGCAACGGCGAACACGCGAAATTGTAGCTGTTGATGCACCAGTTTCCTTTTTAATCGATTCATACGTTTTCTTTAAACGTAATAAATGCGCCACTTCAAAACGCTGTGCTAATGATTGGATTTCACTAATTGTGCATAAATCATCAAAAAATTTATAGCATTCCTCAATATCTTTTAACTCTAGGACCGCTTTAAATAACTGTTCCGTTTGATGACCGCGAATCTTTTCAATTTGCATGTAGCCCACCATTTCCTTTCTACTCTAGATATGTAACAGATGTTGCTAATCCTGGCGCTGTTGGAACTAGATGAACCCAAGTCTTACCTGGAACTAACTTCACTTCTGACCCGTCTTCTTCAATGGCAATTAGCATCCCATCTGCATTTTCCCATTTTACTTCTCGCATCATTCCTGCTTGGAATACATAAGCATTTCCGCCGCCAACAATTGTAATATCACGTCTACCTTCATTATCAATTACACGATGAGGCATTTCAAAAAATAATACATTCGATAACTCGATTGGCTGTTTTGTTACATAATCTTCTGTTTGTACATTTGCCGAAAACCTTGTATAGCGATTTTTTTCAGCATCATACAAGTAATGACTATTAAATTTGCCACCATTACTATATTGAATTGCAACTTCATTAGCCTGTACACCTATTTTAACACTATCTTCGGCATCATAAAATGGATAAGAAACTTTTTTCTGATAAAGTAACGAAGCTCCTACTTTTTCTGCTCCTAGAGCAATGTTTTCTCCAGTCGTATAGGAATTATGTGGCGCCTTTCGTTCGGAAGAGCGCTTGAAGTAAATTCCGTCATACTGCATACCATTCATATGCTCTACAACTCGTTTATCAAGTAATGATTTAGCATCGGGGCTATAACCGTGTGCAATATAAAAGGCATCCAACCCTTTTGCAATGTCAATAAAATAGTCCCGAGCACTTCGTATCGGTCCAATTGATTCAGGTATTTCAGATTGGTACAGTGCTAAAAAACGTGTAACATCACCTTCTGCAAGCATTTCATAAACAACATCTGCTTCGGCAAGCCCAGATTGTGGGCGGGCTAATGGGTGGTTGTTAATAGTTACTAAAACGGGGCGTGCCGTAATTTCCTCTTCAACACGCTCCCCTGTAAACGGTGTGACAAATGGTAACTCTTTTTCTTCTTCTGTGTCTTCTACGACCATTGCTTCTTGCTCGTCTTGTACATCAGCCTGTACTTCATCTACTTGTTCTTTGTCTGTACAACCTGAAAGGATCGCTGCTCCCAATATAGCAGCAGTAAATATCCCCTTCTTCATCGTCATTCCCCCTACAAATTAGCGCATTACAGCAGGTAACATTACTGTATTTTTCATTACATCAAAAATACCTCTCGTCGTAATACGGATATATGGTAAATGTGTAGATTGTAAAAATAATAGTGTATAAATTGCATCTGTGTGGTGATAGCCACGTGATTTTAAATCGGCCTTTAACTTTAACTCTAGTGGAATTAATTCTTCGACTGGTCCATCATAAAGCGAACCCGCTAATGTTAATGGGATTGAAGAAACTACTTCCCCATCTTCCACTAATACAATACCGCCATGCATTTTCTTTAACTCGTTAAATGCATGCACCATATCTTTCTTTGTTTTACCAATTAAAATAATATCTCCGGTATTCGAATATGAAGAAGCAAAGCCTTTTACATGAGTCGCAAAGCCTTTAATCATTGTATTAATACGCCATGCACCGTTTCGATCGATTAATATTAAATAGCTCTCGTCATGATTTGTAGAAAGCTGATTGTTGTACCCTTGATTTTTTATGCTATATGGCTTAGTAATAACGTCATTAACCATTTCTATACCAATCGGCATAGAAAATTGGAAATCTGATTCCTTCAAGTCAAAATTAAGCTCCATAGTTTTAAATATCGATAAATCTGTTTTAGGTAATGCATGCTGGTCTTCATTATCACGTTTCAGCCAAACACCTTTTGAAAGCACAGCCTCTGGTGTTGGAGAGTTTTCATCAGTAAGAACATTTAAATTTGCATAACGTCCTGTTGCAATTAAGCCGTGTAAATTTGTCATATTGTAATAACGCGCCACATTGTATGACGCCATATTATAAGCATCAATCGGAGAAACACCGACATCGAGAGCAGCACGAATACATTTATCGATTACACCATCCTGATGGAAACCCGGTGTTGAACCATCCGTCGTCATCATTAAATGATCAAAGATTGCATGACCGCGTTCAACAACATCTTTTAATAACTGTGGTAAATCTGGTCGGATGGAAGAATGGCGTAAGGTCACTGCATAACCATGTAAAATTCGCGCTTCAATATCTTCAATCGTCATCGATTCATGATCACCATCAATACCAAATAAGCGCATCTTCGCCAATGTTTTCTCAGATGCTCCCGGTAAATGTCCTTCTATTTTCTTTCCTTTATGCTTCGC
>NZ_JBBOUI010000001.1:100000-102500 GCF_038005985.1 Solibacillus sp. FSL R7-0682 | reverse complement strand
GACAACTGGTACACCAGCGGTGTGTCCATCCC
Source organism: Solibacillus sp. FSL R7-0682 (assembly GCF_038005985.1). Classification (NCBI taxonomy): domain Bacteria; kingdom Bacillati; phylum Bacillota; class Bacilli; order Caryophanales; family Caryophanaceae; genus Solibacillus; species Solibacillus sp. FSL R7-0682. Next base: position 102,468 of record NZ_JBBOUI010000001.1, on the reverse strand, counting down.
GGTCCTCTCGTACTAAGGACAGCTCCTCTCAAATTTCCTACGCCCACGACGGATAGGGACCGAACTGTCTCACGACGTTCTGAACCCAGCTCGCGTACCGCTTTAATGGGCGAACAGCCCAACCCTTGGGACCGACTACAGCCCCAGGATGCGATGAGCCGACATCGAGGTGCCAAACCTCCCCGTCGATGTGGACTCTTGGGGGAGATAAGCCTGTTATCCCCGGGGTAGCTTTTATCCGTTGAGCGATGGCCCTTCCATGCGGAACCACCGGATCACTAAGCCCGTCTTTCGACCCTGCTCGACTTGTAGGTCTCGCAGTCAAGCTCCCTTATGCCTTTACACTCTTCGAATGATTTCCAACCATTCTGAGGGAACCTTTGGGCGCCTCCGTTACCTTTTAGGAGGCGACCGCCCCAGTCAAACTGTCCGCCTGACACTGTCTCCTACCCCGCTAAGGGGCATGGGTTAGAAGTTCAATACAACCAGGGTAGTATCCCACCGACGCCTCCTTCGAAGCTGGCGCTCCGAGATCTCTGGCTCCTACCTATCCTGTACAAGTTGTACCAAAATTCAATATCAGGCTACAGTAAAGCTCCACGGGGTCTTTCCGTCCTGTCGCGGGTAACCTGCATCTTCACAGGTACTATAATTTCACCGAGTCTCTCGTTGAGACAGTGCCCAGATCGTTACGCCTTTCGTGCGGGTCGGAACTTACCCGACAAGGAATTTCGCTACCTTAGGACCGTTATAGTTACGGCCGCCGTTTACTGGGGCTTCAATTCGCAGCTTCGCTTGCGCTAACCACTCCTCTTAACCTTCCAGCACCGGGCAGGCGTCAGCCCCTATACGTCACCTTACGGTTTTGCAGAGACCTGTGTTTTTGCTAAACAGTCGCCTGGGCCTATTCACTGCGGCTCTCATGCGCTTGCACGCTCAAGAGCACCCCTTCTCCCGAAGTTACGGGGTCATTTTGCCGAGTTCCTTAACGAGAGTTCTCTCGCACACCTTAGGATTCTCTCCTCGACTACCTGTGTCGGTTTGCGGTACGGGCACCTCTCACCTCGATAGAGGCTTTTCTTGGCAGTGTGAAATCAGGAACTTCGCTCATACGAGCTCGTCATCACAGCTCAACGTTATAGTGTGCGGATTTGCCTACACACACGCCTTACTGCTTGAACAGAGACAACCAACGCTCTGCTTACCCTATCCTACTGCGTCCCCCCATTTCTCAAACGGTGAGGAGGTGGTACAGGAATATCAACCTGTTGTCCATCGCCTACGCCTATCGGCCTCGGCTTAGGTCCCGACTAACCCTGAGCGGACGAGCCTTCCTCAGGAAACCTTAGTCATACGGTGGACGGGATTCTCACCCGTCTTTCGCTACTCATACCGGCATTCTCACTTCTAAGCGCTCCACCAGTCCTTCCGGTCTGACTTCAACGCACTTAGAACGCTCTCCTACCACGCATACCAACGGTATGCATCCACAGCTTCGGTGAATCGTTTAGCCCCGATACATTTTCGGCGCAGCGTCACTCGACCAGTGAGCTATTACGCACTCTTTAAATGATGGCTGCTTCTAAGCCAACATCCTGGTTGTCTAAGCAACGCCACATCCTTTTCCACTTAACGATTACTTTGGGACCTTAGCTGGTGGTCTGGGCTGTTTCCCTTTTGACTACGGATCTTATCACTCGCAGTCTGACTCCCGTGTATAAATATCCGGCATTCGGAGTTTGTCTGAATTCGGTAAAGCGAGATGCCCCCCTAGTCCAAACAGTGCTCTACCTCCGGTATTCTCAATCACGAGGCTAGCCCTAAAGCTATTTCGGAGAGAACCAGCTATCTCCAGGTTCGATTGGAATTTCTCCGCTACCCACACCTCATCCCCGCACTTTTCAACGTGCGTGGGTTCGGGCCTCCAGTAAGTGTTACCTCACCTTCACCCTGGACATGGGTAGATCACCTGGTTTCGGGTCTACGACCACGTACTAATTCGCCCTATTCAGACTCGCTTTCGCTGCGGCTCCGTCTTCTCAACTTAACCTCGCACGTAATCGTAACTCGCCGGTTCATTCTACAAAAGGCACGCTATCACCCATTAACGGGCTCTAACTACTTGTAGGCACACGGTTTCAGGATCTATTTCACTCCCCTCCCGGGGTGCTTTTCACCTTTCCCTCACGGTACTGGTTCACTATCGGTCACTAGGTAGTATTTAGCCTTGGGAGATGGTCCTCCCGGATTCCGACGGAATTTCACGTGTTCCGCCGTACTCAGGATACACTCAAGAGGGAATGACTTTTTGACTACAGGGCTTTTACCTTGTTTCGCGGACCTTTCCAAGTCGCTTCATCTAAATCATTCTTTTGTAACTCCGTATAGAGTGTCCTACAACCCCAAAGAGCAAGCTCTTTGGTTTGGGCTCTTCCCGTTTCGCTCGCCGCTACTCAGGGAATCGAATT
>NZ_JBBOUI010000001.1:40000-97500 GCF_038005985.1 Solibacillus sp. FSL R7-0682 | reverse complement strand
TTTTAATTACTTTCTTCTATATAAGAAGACACTACATACCAAACGTTTAACATAATTAAAAAAAGAGAGGAATGTCAAAATAACATCCTCTCTCATTCATTAAAAACTATTTTGAAACGTGACGCATTGTTGGGAATAATAGTACGTCGCGAATTGAAGGTGAATTTGTTAGTAACATAATTAAGCGATCAATACCAATACCTAGTCCACCAGTTGGCGGCATACCATATTCTAATGCCTCAATGAAGTCGTTATCCATTTCATGCGCTTCATCGTTACCAGCCGCTTTTTCTGCCATTTGTGCTTCAAAGCGTTCACGTTGATCGATTGGATCATTTAACTCCGTGAAGGCATTGGCATGCTCCCGACGAACGATGAATAACTCGAAGCGATCCGTGAAGCGTGAATCCTCTGGGTTTTTCTTCGCAAGAGGTGAGATTTCAACAGGGTGACCTGTAATGAATGTTGGTTGCACTAACGTCTCTTCGACTTTTTGCTCAAAGAATTCATTAATAATATGACCAACTTCATGCGATTCTTTAATTTCTACGCCATGCTCAGCTGCATGTGTGCGTGCTTCTTCCACCGTCATCGGTGCCCAGAAATCTACACCAGTCGCTTCTTTAACTGCATCTACCATATGCAGTCGTTTCCAGCCTACACCTAATTCAATTGTGTCTTCCCCGTATTGTACAGAAGTTGAACCTAACACATCTTGCGCAACGTGTGCGATTAAGTTTTCTGTTAAGTCCATAATATCTTTATAATCTGCATACGCTTCATATAATTCAATCATTGTGAATTCAGGATTGTGACGTGTTGAAATTCCTTCGTTACGGAATACACGGCCAATTTCATATACTTTTTCTAATCCACCAACGATTAAACGTTTTAAGTGTAGCTCAATTGCGATACGCATGTATAATTCCATATCTAATGCGTTGTGGTGTGTAATGAACGGACGAGCAGCTGCACCACCAGCAATTGTGTGTAACATTGGTGTTTCTACTTCTAAATAGCCATTGTTATCTAAATAATTACGTATTGCACGGATAATTTTAGAACGCACGATGAATGTGTTTTTGCTTTCTTCGTTTGTCATTAAATCTACGTAGCGTTGACGGTAACGTTGCTCGATATCTGTTAAGCCGTGGAATTTGTCTGGTAACGGGCGCAATGCTTTTGTTAAGAAAGTGAACTCAGTCGCTTTTACTGATAACTCTCCTACTTGTGTACGGAATACATTCCCTTTAACTCCAACAATATCACCAAGGTCAGCTTTATTGAATAATTCATATGCTTCCTCACCAATTGCATCTTTACGTACGTAAATTTGGATTTGGCCACCTAAGTCTTGAATATGCGCAAAACCAGCTTTACCTTTACCGCGCTTTGTCATAATACGTCCTGCGATTACCACTTCGCGTAAATTTTCTTCAAGTTGCTCTTTATCGAACTGCTCGTTTTCTGCAATTACTTCGTTTGATAAATGTGTACGATCAAAACGGCCACCGAATGGGTCCATACCGTTCTCACGAATATCAGTCATCTTTTGGCGTCTCACCAAAAGTTGGTCGTTTAATTCTTCGATATTTGACACGTGTCTCACTCCTTCATAATTTTGCGCTCATGTCACGGCACAATTGTCCATAATGTTTCTATTGTACAGTATTTTAATAGGTGATTCATCTGTTTCGAATTAATTTGAAATGTTTAATAATTCTGTTAAATGATAGTTTTAGCAAAATATCACTCTCATTTACACCCATACAAAAAAGGGGCCGCTTCCCTAGCGGACACCCTTTCTTTTAGTTTATACCATTTCTAATTGAGCTTGCTCATCCTGGATTGCATCTTGTTCGTATTCCGCAACCACACCATTAATTAACATACGTAACTCTTGCTCAGTCTCCGCCATGTTAATAGCATTACGGATTTTTCCGTTCCCACGTATACCTTTTAAGTACCATGAAGCATGCTTGCGCATTTCACGTACAGCAACTACTTCACCTTTTAGTGCTTTTAAGCGTTCAAAGTGAAGCAAACAAACGTCCATTTTTTCGCGAACTGATGGCTCTGGCGTAAGCTCTCCTGTTTCTAGATAACGCACCGTTTGATACATCATCCACGGATTTCCTAGTGCCGCGCGACCAATCATAACTGCATCTGCCCCTGTATGCTCTAAAATACGCTTTGCATCTTGTGGCGTTTCTACATCCCCATTGGCAATGAATGGGATATTGATGTTTTGCTTAACTTCCGCTAATACATCCCAGTTTGCTTTACCTTCATACATTTGTACACGCGTTCGACCATGCATCGCAATTGCCGCTGCACCTGCACGCTCTGCTGCTTGTGCATTTTCTACCGCAAATACACGTTCGTCGTCCCAACCGATACGCATTTTTACGGAAACAGGCTTATCCACGGCATCTACTACTGCCGAAACCATTTCGTAAATTTTATTCGGATCAAGGAGCCATTTTGCACCGGCTTCACATTTAATGATTTTATTTACAGGACAGCCCATATTAATATCAATAATATCCGCTGTCGTATTTTTATCTACATACTTTGCAGCTTGAACAAGATTATCCTTATCGCCACCGAAAATTTGTAATGTTAATGGATTCTCACGCTCATCAATATAAAGCATGCCCATTGTTTTTTCATTGCGGAAATTGATTGCCTTATCACTAATCATTTCTGCATAAACAAGACCTGCACCAAACTCTTTAACCGTTAAACGGAAAGCCGAATTACAAATCCCTGCCATTGGAGCAAGAACGACACGGTTGTCCATTACAATGTCGCCAATTTGGAAAGGTTTTTGCTCGATGTTTGACATCATATTCCCTCCATAAGGTTATTGACCTTTTAATTCCTCAATATCTATCGATAGCTCATCTGCAATCGTTTGGAGCGTTTCTTCTTTAGGCAGTTTTTCGCCTCGCTCGATACGCCCTAAAGTTGTCACAGATATGCCTATACGTTTTGCAAATTCTGTCTGTTGAATTCGTTTTAACTTTCGAAAGGCACGAATTCTTCGGCCGTATTGACCTTTTTCCAAAGCTTGACGCCCTCTTTCTGCAAATCAAATGCTTGTAGTGCTTGTTGCACATCCTCAAGCATATCATATTTTGGCGTCATAATCTCCTGAAGCGGTACTAGAACGAAAGCACGTTCATACATTCTTGGATGCGGGACGATTAAGCTTTCAGTCTCAATATTTTCGTGATTATATAGCAAAATGTCAAGGTCAATAATTCGAGGACCCCATCTGAATTCACGGATACGCCCTAATTTATTTTCAATCCCTTGGCAAATCGCTAGCAAATTAGCCGCGTCAACGGGCGTTTCTAGCGCGACCGCAATATTTAAAAAGTCAGCTTGCTCTGTATAGCCGACCGCTGCAGTTTCATATATTGAAGAAATAGCTGTAATTGTAATGGCATCATGCCCACTTAGTAAACGAACAGCCTCTTGTAAATTTTGCTCTCGTTCGCCAATATTCGTTCCAATCGATAAAAAGGCTCTATTCATATAAATGTACCTCTTGTAATATCGACCGCTACTTCTTTGTAGTGCCCTGGAATTGGAGGGTCAGGTTTTACAACTTCTATGCGGCAACCAAATACTTGCCCTTCATATTGTGTAAGAATACGCATTGCGATCGTTTCAGCAACAGCCTCAATTAACTTAAACGGCTTGCCTTCAATAATTTCTTTGCAAATATCGTAAACACCCACATAGCTTACTGTATCGTCTAACTCATCCGTTTCCCCTGCGCGCTTTATATTAACCGCCAATGAAACGTTTGCACGAAAGCGTTGACCTAATACATTTTCTTCTGGTAGAACGCCGTGATAACCAAAAAACTGCATTTCTCTTAAATGAATGTAATCCATCGTTAACTCCTTAATGTCTCGGTGTTAATTCACCTTGTACTAAAAACTTCCCTACTAATGCATCCATCATTTTGACTGTACGTGCGACTTCCTTCACATCATGCACACGCATCATGTGACAGCCCTTTTGTACACCGAATGCACAAGTAGCTGCTGTTCCTTCCACACGCTCATCTACCGGTAAATCCAAAACTGCACCTATCATACGCTTACGTGAAGTAGCCAATAGAACTGGATAGCCAAGTGCGACAAGCTCATCTAAGCGTTGCATTGTTTCAATACTTTGTGCCAAGTTTTTCACAAAGCCAATTCCCGGATCAAGAAAAATATGATTGTCAGGAATACCTGCTTGTTTGGCAATCATAATACTTTCTTTTAAATCTTCTATAAAATCTTCAAAATAATTCGTGTACTCGGCAGATTCACGGTTGTGCATTAAAATAATTGGAACGTTTAGCTCTGCCGCCACCTGTACCATTTGTGGATCCGCCTTTGCACCCCAAATATCATTTATCATATGTGCACCCGCTTCAATAGCTGCTTTGGCAACTGTTGCTTTATACGTATCTACGGAAATGATCGCTGGCACTTCTTTTACTAATGCTTCAATGACAGGGGTAATACGCGCGATTTCCTCTTCATCAGAAATTCGTGTGTAGCCTGGACGTGTTGATTCTCCCCCAACATCGATAATCTTTGCGCCCTCTGCAACCATTTTTTTCGCCTGTGCGACGGCTGCTTCCACAGAGTCAAATTGCCCACCATCCGAAAAGGAATCCGGTGTGACATTCAAAATTCCCATAACAAATGTTTCTTTCATAAAATCAAGCTCAATGCCATTCAAAACAAGTGGCTTTTTATAGTTTTCTAACATTTATGTTCTCCTAAATGTGCTACGATTTTTTGCAAATATGCATTGTGTAATTGTTGATAGTATTTACCTTCAGCACCCGCAAAACGAATGCCTCCAATACAGACAATTGGCACTAGCTCTTGAACCGCCGTTGTAACGAAGCATTCATCCGCCTGTTCAAGTTCCCACTTCAAAAAGCGTCCCTCACGCACAGGAATCACCAAACGCTCTGCCAGTCCAATGACGATTTGGCGTGTAATCCCATTTAAAATGCCTGTTTCAACAGAAGGCGTATATAGTATACCATCTTTTATCCAAAATACATTCGACGTAATCCCTTCCGCCACAACGCCTTGTGCATCGGTAAAAAAGCCTTCATATTGAGCTAGATTTGGTAGCTCCATTCGTGCTTTTACGTTGTTTCCATAATGGTGGCTTTTTAGACGTATTTGTTGCTCAGGTGTATTACGCACCGTTTGTAGCCATACCGCTTCTTTTTCTTTACCGCGTACAATGTTAGGTAGTTCTTTTCGAAAAAGAATAACTGTTGGGGAATTGTATTCGGTTGGGGAAAGTCCAATCGGATGAGCACCCGCGGAGACGTTCAAGCGGAAATAACCTTCCTGACCATCCTGTTCATTTAACTTTTTAATAACTGCTTGAATTTCATTAATTGTATAAGGAAATGCAATCCGATATTCCTTTAACGCTTCAAGCAATCGATTGAAATGTTCTTGTAAGTAAACAGCTTGTCCCTCATATGTGCGAAACGTTTCAAAAAATCCTAGACCGTATAAAAAGCCATGATCAAATGGTGAAATTGTTAAATCCTTTTCATCCATATAACGACCATTCATCCAACAAAGCATTACTTCACCACCTGACAATAAAGCTCTATAAACGTACGTAACAGTTGCTTACCATCTTCCGTCATAATGGATTCTGGGTGATATTGTACGCCTTCAACCTGGTACTCTTTATGTCGTAACCCCATAATTTCGCCTTCTTCCGTCCAGGCAGTCACTTCAAGACAATCTGGTAAGGATTCCGGTTCAACAATGAGCGAATGATAACGTGTTGCAGCAAAGGGACTTGTATTTTTATAATGCAGTCCAATTCCTTTATGAAACACCGGGGACGTTTTACCATGCATTAAGCGTTCTGCCCTTACGACCTTTCCGCCAAATACTTGTGCAATAGCCTGATGCCCTAAGCACACACCTAAAATCGGAATCTTTCCAGCAAAATGCGCAATAATGTTTAAGCTTTCCCCTGCTTCGTTTGGTGTACAGGGCCCTGGCGAAATTACTAACATCATTGGGGCAAGCTGTTCAATTTCTTCGATTGTAATGTCATCATTCCGTCTTACAACGAGCTCATGTCCGAATTCACCAAAATATTGTACTAAGTTGTACGTAAAGGAATCATAATTATCAATCATTAAAATCATCGAACCACCCCTTCTGCCATTGCCTTTGCTTGCCACATTGCTTTTGCTTTATTCATCGATTCAATGTATTCATTTGCTGGAATTGAATCGATGACAATACCTGCACCTGCTTGAATATAGGCCATTTCGTCTTTAATATATGCTGTGCGAATGACGATATTTAACTCTAAATCGCCCGTATAACCAATCCAGCCAATCGATCCTGTATAAAGCCCGCGCCGAACAGGCTCTAATTCTTCAATAATTTCCATCGTTCTGATTTTTGGTGCCCCCGTAATCGTGCCCCCAGGGAACATGGCACGAATGACATCTGTATTCGTTTTTCCTGTCGCAACTTTGCCACGGACGTTGGATACAATATGCATAACGTGAGAGTAATACTCAATCACCATAAATTCATTCACTTCTACTGTTCCGTATTCACAAACTCTCCCTAAATCATTGCGCTCTAAATCAACAAGCATAACATGTTCTGCCCGTTCTTTTTCGTGATGGATCAACTCGTTGGCAAGTGCTTCATCTTGTTCTTTCGAATCACCGCGAGGACGTGTCCCTGCAATTGGCCTAGTTGAAAGCTCTTGGCCTTTTCGCTTCACGAGTAATTCCGGAGAGCCACTTACAACAGCAAAATCTTCACTTTCAATATAAGCCATATATGGCGAAGGATTAAATGAACGAACTGCTTCAAATACCGTAATCGGCGCAGTTTGTAACCTTTTCCCTTGGCGCACTGATAGGTTCACTTGGAAAACGTCGCCTTGCCCGATATATTGCTGAATCTTTTCTACAGCCCTTTCAAAATCTTCGTCTTGGAAGGATACTTGTAATTCATTATCATCTTGTTTAATATCTTTAGCCGCCTCTTGATTGAAATGGCGGTTTTCCAGACCTAATGTCGCCTGTTTTTGCCACGCCTCACGCCATTCATTCAAATCAACTGAACTATTCTTAAGCTTCATTAATGTTACTTCATCTGTTTTTACATTATGTACTGCCCATGATTCAAATAAATAAAAGAAAATATCCGGTACTTGAAGATCATCTTCTGCTAGTGCAGGCAATACCTCAATTGTGCGAGCATAGTCATACGAAATAAATCCAATTGCTCCACCTTGGAAATCTGGTAAATTTGGAATTGGCGCATAGTAATAATCTTTTATTAATACTTCAAGTTGTTCAAGCGCTTCCCCTTGTCTTACTTCTACCTCGCCAGATTGCCATGTAATTTGTAGGCCTCCCTGGATAGATTTAGTCGTCGCAATTGGTTGCCATGCCGCAATCGAATAATGGCCACCACGACCACTTTCCAAAAATACTCGTGCCTTTTCATTTTTTGTTTGTTGTTGAAAACTATAATAAAACTCATCTTTTGTCAGTGAAAAAGTTTGGTACTCTACTTGCTGCATACATTTAACACCTGCTTTTCTTATTTTCTTAATTAAACTCGAAAATGCTGGAAAAATCCATTTATTAATGATAAGCGGTGAATTTCAGTATTAAATAGACAAAAAACCACTCTATAAGTTCGCACTCATAGAATGGTCTAATATAAATTTTATGATTAGTCTTCAAATTGGTATAAAGGAGTAGATAGGTAGCGTTCACCGTTTGATGGGATAATCGCTAATACGTTTTTACCTTTACCTAGACGTTTTGCTGTTTCAATCGCTGCATAAATAGCTGCACCAGACGAAATACCAGCTAAAATACCTTCTTCACGTGCTACTTTACGTGCATTCTCGAATGCCACTTCATTTTCTACTGGGAACACAGATGTATACACTTCTGTATTTAATACATCTGGAACAAATCCAGCACCAATCCCTTGAATTTTGTGTGGACCAGGGTTACCACCTGAAAGGACAGGAGAATCTTTTGGCTCAACTGCTACAATTTCAATTTCTGGGTATTTCTCTTTTAATACTTCACCCGCACCTGTAATCGTACCACCTGTACCAACACCAGATACGAAAGCATCTAATTGTAAACCTTCTTCTTCAAATGCCGCAATAATTTCTGGTCCTGTTGTTAATCGGTGGATTTCAGCATTTGCTTCGTTTTTGAATTGCTGTGGTAAGAAGTAGCCTTCTGAAGCAGATAATTCTTCTGCTTTTGCAATTGCACCTTTCATCCCTTCTGGACCTGGTGTTAATACTAAGTCTGCGCCATATGCACGTAATAAGTTACGACGCTCTAATGACATTGTTTCTGGCATTACTAAAATCGCTTTGTAACCTTTTGCTGCAGCGATCATCGCTAGACCGATACCTGTGTTACCTGAAGTTGGCTCGATAATTGTCCCACCCGGCTTTAATGTGCCATCTTTTTCTGCCGCTTCAATCATCGCTAAAGCTAAACGATCTTTTACAGAAGAACCTGGGTTGAAGTACTCAAGCTTAACATATACCGTACCTTCATTTTCATTTGTTGCATTGTTTAATTTTACGATTGGTGTGCGTCCTACTAAGTCCGCCACTGAATTTGCTAATTTGCTCATTTAAACTAATCCCCTCTCAATTCCTACTAACTTAATAGGTTTTCCTTAATTCGTATCTTATCAATTTTTATTAGTAATTGTCAATGATCTACGCCAACAATTTCAAATAAATTTTCTGATTATTTAATTTTAATAAGGTATCTTTCATTTTTCCTTAAAAGGAACTGTTTTGCAAAAGAAAAAGAGCTGAACAAAAAATATTTTTTGACAGCTCCTTCCCATTTTTATTTTGTCGCCTCGCCGTAAAACCATGTGGCCTCAAACTCTGCCCAAAAGGCTTCCGGAGTAATTGATGGTGGTAATTGCTCTAATGCGAGCTGACGCTTTACATGATTCTCAACTTCTTCATATGAAAAAGATTGGCCTTCGGTAATTTCTGCTACATAGGCAATGGCATACCGACCATCACTTAAAACAAATGATTTCGAAATGTCATTTGCCTTTAGCTTTTTTACTGCCGATACTATTGCCTGGTCAACAGTCGATTGATCTTCCGTTATAAAACCGATGTCCCCACCAAGACTTGAAGAAGCAGTATCTAAAGAATGCTCTCGGGCTAATACTGCAAATTCTGAGCCATTTTTTAACTCTTTTTGTACACGCTCTGCATCTTCCTTTGTATTAACAACAATCATGCTTGTACGGTATGTAGTTGGAATATTATAAAGGGACTGATTCTCTTTATAATACGCCTCTGCTTCTTGCTCTTCAACAACTACATCATTGGTTAAAACTTTATCTAAAATCAGCTGCGCACGTACTTTTTGACGTAATTGCTCCGTCGATAAACTATGTAAAGAAGTATCGTTCGAATCTTGTGCCGAACGTAATAATGCAATTTCTAAATCGATTTCTTTATCTGAAACATCGATTTTATATTTTTTTGCGGCTTTTTCCATCACTGCTTCATTGACTAACCCTTGTAATGTTTCTTTCCCATAACGGTTTTCCATCGCAGCTAGCCACTGTTGGCGTGTAATAACCTCTCCATCGACGGTAGCGACTTTCTCGCTACCGTTTTTAGATGAATTATCATCTGATGGGAGTAACCATAACACGAACCAAAATAAATTTCCGACTACTAAAATTAACAATAAAATTAACGTAGGTTTTGTTTTTAAACGACGTTGGGATAACGGTATATTTGGCGGTGTTTGTGGTGTTTTTTGCTGTAAATTACGATTGGATCTCATCAATGAAGCCTTCTAGCTCTACTTTAGAGAAGTGATAATTTTCTAAGCAGAAATGACATTGTGCCTCTGCTTGACCGTCTTCATCAATCATTTCTTGAATTTCTTGTACACCTAAACCAATAATTGCCGCACCGAAACGATCTTTTGAACATTGACATTGGAACTTAACAGGCATTGATGAAAGGATTTGTACATTTCCTTCACCTAAAACTGCATCTAAAATTTGCTCTGGTGTATAGCCTTTTTCAATCATTTTTGAAACTGGCTCAATCGAAGATAATCGTTTTTCGATTTCATCAATTGTGTCATCTTCACAGCCAGGCATTAACTGAATGATAAAACCACCAGCAGCTAAAATTGTGTTATCCGGGTTTACTAATACGCCAAGACCGACAGATGAAGGCACCTGTTCAGAAGTTGCGAAGTAATATGTGAAGTCTTCTGCAATTTCCCCTGACACAATGGGTGTTTGGCCAGAGAACATGTCGCGCATGCCTAAATCTTTTACGACTGTTAATGCGCCTTCTGTACCTACACCTGCGCGTACATCTAATTTTCCGTGCTCATTTAAATCAAAGTGTACATGTGGATTTGTAACAAAACCACGCACATCTCCTTTTGCATCTGCATCGATAACCATAGGACCGATCGGACCGTTCCCTTCAATTTTAACAGTAATTTTATCTTCACCTTTTAGCATTGCACCCATCATTACAGATGCTGTCATAGAACGACCTAATGCAGCTGATACAATTGGCCATGTGTTATGACGTTTTTGTGCCTCACTTACAGTTTCTGTTGTTGTCGTTGCAAATGCACGTACTTGGCCGTCAAATGCAATCGCTCTAACTAAGTAGTCTTTCATGTTGTAAATTCCTCATTTCTATTGATTTCTTTTGTATATGATATATAAGCCTCTTAATGTTAAAAAAGGATCAACGACATCAATAATTTGTGTCTCATTTGCAATCAATTTTGCCAAGCCACCTGTAGCAATAACTAAGGGCTCTACCTTACTCTGTGCCTTCATGCGACCGACAATACCTTCTACTTGGCCAATAAATCCGTAAAAAATCCCTGCTTGCATTGCCGCAATTGTGTTTTTACCTACCACTTGTTCTGTGCGCATAATTTCGATACGTGGTAGCTTTGATGCACGTGCATATAAAGCTTCTGTCGAGATACCAATTCCCGGTGCAATAGCGCCACCCATATAAAAACCTTGTTCATTTATATAACAATACGTAATCGCTGTTCCGAAATCGACGATAATAAGTGGTTTCCCTCCGTATTCTGAAAGGGCAGCTACTGCATTTACAATACGATCTGCTCCAACTTCACGTGGATTTTCATATTTTATATTTAAGCCTGTTTTGACACCTGGACCTACGATAAGCGGTGCACTATGGAAATATTTTTGACACATCGCTTCAAGGGAAAACATGATTGGCGGTACCACTGAGGATATAATAATTCCTTTAATTTGTTCAAATAATAAACCTTCATGTGAAAAGAAAGCCTTTATTTGCATGGCATATTCGTCTTCTGTTTTTCGTGGATCTGTTTCCATCCGCCAATGGTAGCGAAGTCGATCTTGTTCATATACACCTAAAATGATATTCGAATTACCAGCATCCATTACTAGTATCACGCTCGTCACCTACTTCTAAAAGTGTTCTATTTCAAAATGATACCATAGATTAATGCCTTGTTTATAGTGTTGCTGTTTTATACGTATTGATTAAATGAAACGCGTAATCTTTTCAGCTGGGATTCGTGTAGAACCGTGTGCTGGTACTGCTGCTTCTCCTATAGCAATTAATAATATTGGGACTTCGTTTGCTGGTAGGTTAAAGTATTTCGCAAATTCTACTTTGTTAAAGCCTCCCATTGGCACTGTATCATAACCAAGTTCTTTAGCTAATAGCATCATTTGCATGGATACTAATCCCGCGTCAAAATGAATAATATTTTTGATTACTTCTTGAGGTAACGAGCTATATAGCTTACGTGAGTTTGCAATCATCATATCCGCAACCTCTTGTGACATTACACCTTTTTCAACGTTTGCATTGTAAATTTCTTCTGAACGCTCATACATTTCTATGTCGCCTAATACTGCAATAATAGCGGAGCACTTTTCTACTTGTTCTTGGTTATTGGCAATCGGAAGTAACTCTTTTTTTACTTCTTGATCTTGGATGACCAAAAAGCGCCAAGGTTGCATATTGCTTGAAGATGGTGCTGAAATTGCATCCTGAATTAGTTGTTGTAATACTTCCTTTGGAATTGTTACACCCTCGTTGTATTTTCGTACAGATTTTCTTATGTGCATTAATTCTTTTGCTGATTGAGTTTGAGTTGTCATTACGTTTCTCCTTTATTATATAAATTAAGCTTACTCACATTGATCACTATTTTTTTGTAGGCGGACTAATAATTCATAAAACTTCCGTAGCTCCTCCTCCGAAAAACCTTCTGTCAGTTTTTCTAAAAAGCTATCTTTTCCACCCTTGCATATCGTTAAGTGTGCTCGTCCTTCCTTCGTAATACTTACATGCACTTCCCTATTGTTTTGTGCGTTCCGACTGCGGACGACAAATTGATCTTCTTCTAAAAGCTTTAAATGTCTTGTTATTGCTGCTTGGTCAATTTGCAATGCTTGCTTCAAAACATGCTGTGAAACGGTCCCCTTATTTACGAGTGTGTACAAAAGCTCATACCGTGTCATGCTAATATCTGTTTGTTGCTCAAATTGCTTTGTTACTTGTCGATCAATCGTCTTCATTAGCAAAATAATTTGTTTTAATTGCTCACTACTCGTCATAAGATCTCCCTTCCCTAAAACTTCTTTTTGTCATATGATAAATCAATTATTGACTAGTCAATTATAATCGATTTTAATCAGAACTCAATTAATTTGCTTACTCCAAAAACCATTCACCATTCAAAAACAAAAAAACGAGCCCCCATACATGAAAGGGAGCTCGTATATTATTTATTGTTTTGGACGGTCTTCGTTAATACCTTGTGGACGGTCAATTTGATCGTCTTTTGGTAAATTTTCTACTGTCGGATCTACTGGCTTACCGATTACTTCATCATTAATCGATGCATCACCTGATTTTTCAATAACAGGAGTTGCTTCTTTTGATAGTTGAACAGTAGATTCTTCTGTAACCGACTCTTCAGGAGGTAGTACACCGTGATCACGTAAATGCTCGATTTCTTGCGCGTTTAATGTTTCTTTCGTCATTAACGTATTCGCAATTAAATCTAATAAATCACGGTTTTCCGTTAAGATGCGTTTTGTACGTGCATATTGCTCATCAACAATACGTTGAACTTCCTTGTCGATTTCATAAGCAACTGAATCAGAATAGTTTTGGTCTGAGCCGAAGTCACGACCTAAGAACGGGTTGCCACCTTGGCTAGATCCATATTGAACCGCACCAAGATTTTCACTCATACCATATTCTGTTACCATTGCACGGGCAATGCTTGTTACCTTTTGGAAGTCATTATGCGCACCTGTTGATACTTCTCCAAGTACAATTTCTTCCGCAACACGTCCACCTAATAAGCCGGCAATACGGTCAAGTAACTCTTGTTTTGTCGTAAAGAAGCGCTCTTCCTTCGGCAACATAATTGCATATCCACCCGCTTGGCCGCGTGGTACGATTGTTACTTTGTGAACTGTATCTGCTTCATCTAATTCTAGACCAACAACAACGTGGCCAGCTTCGTGGAATGCCACTAGCTTTTTCTCTTTTGGAGAGTAAACACGACTTGCCTTTGCTGGACCCGCAATTACGCGGTCAGATGCTTCGTCTATATCGACCATGTTAATTGTTTTTTTGTTTTTACGAGCTGCAACAAGTGCTGCTTCGTTTAGTAAGTTTTCTAAATCGGCACCTGAGAATCCTGGTGTACGTGACGCAACTGCTGCTAAATCAACTGTATCAGCTAGCGGCTTATTACGTGCGTGTACTTTTAGAATTGCTTCACGTCCTTTTACATCTGGGTGTCCAACTGTAATTTGACGGTCAAAACGACCAGGACGTAATAATGCCTTATCTAAAATGTCTGGGCGGTTAGTTGCAGCGATGATAATGATACCTTCGTTTGCACCAAAACCATCCATTTCAACTAGTAATTGGTTTAATGTTTGCTCACGCTCATCGTGACCACCACCAAGACCTGCACCACGTTGACGACCTACTGCATCAATTTCATCGATGAAAATGATACATGGTGCGTTTTTCTTCGCGTTTTCGAATAAATCACGAACACGTGACGCACCGACACCTACGAACATTTCTACGAAGTCAGAACCTGAAATCGAGAAGAATGGTACTCCTGCTTCACCCGCTACTGCACGTGCAAGTAATGTTTTACCTGTACCTGGAGGACCAACAAGTAAGATACCTTTCGGAATACGTGCACCGATATCCGTGAATTTGCGGTGATCCTTCAAGAAGTCTACAACTTCTACAAGCTCTTGCTTCTCTTCGTCAGCACCTGCAACGTCGTTGAAGCGAACTTTTTTCTTCGAGTCGTCGAAAAGCTTAGCTTTCGATTTACCAAAGTTCATTACTTTATTACCGCCACCTTGAGACTGACTCAATAGGAAGAAGAATAAAATGATGATAATAACAAATGGAATAATACTTGTAAGGAATGTTACAAAGCCACTTGTTTGCGGTGCCTCCATAATTTTTACGCCTGGATAAGCACCATCTTGAATTTTTGTAATACGGTCAACCGATGTTTGATCGTTTTGAAGAATGTTAACGGTGAATTCTTCACCTTCTTTAGCACCCTTCATCGTTCCAACGATTTTGTAGACACCTTTTTCAGGTTGAATCGTAATCGAGTCAACCTTGTTACTATCTAAAGCCTTGAAAAACTCATGGTAATCAAGGTCTTCAGTTGTTTGTTTTCCACCATTAAATGTTCCAAAGATCCCGATGATTACGAGAAATATTAGTAAATAAAATATGGTGTATCGAAATATTCGATTCATCCCCAGCCTCCTCACAACGTTACAGAAAAACTATAAGTAAAATCTTAACATACGTTGAAAATTTCATACAACGAAAAGCACCTAGCATTTTAAATGTTCGAACGATTTATGACAAAATCCGCTCAATTACTTTAAATTGCTTCCTCATAACACCTATAATAGCGAATTAAAATGAGTATACTTCTGGTTTTAAAATCCCAATGTACGGTAAGTTACGATATTTTTCTGCGTAATCTAAACCATAGCCTACTACGAAACCGTCTGGTACTTCGAAGCCTACGATGTCTGCATCTAAGTTCACTTTACGACCTGATGGCTTGTCCAATAATGTAACGATCTTAATTGATTTTGCTTTACGGTATTTAAATAAGTCTACTAAGTAGCTTAATGTTAAACCGCTATCAATGATATCTTCGATGATAATCACGTCGCGACCTTCAACAGATGTGTTTAAGTCTTTTACAATTTTTACTTCGCCTGATGAAACTGTTGCATTTCCATAGCTTGTTACATCCATGAAATCCAGTTCTACGTAAGAATCAAAACGCTTCATTAAATCTGTCATGAAAGGCATAGCACCTTTTAAGACACCAACAGCTAAAGGGAAACGAGTTGCATATTCTTCTGTTAATTGTGCTCCTAATTCCTTAATACGCTCTTGAATTTGTTCTTCGGTAATCATTATTTTTTCGATATCATTTTGAATCATGAGTAGATTCCTCCTTAGATTGTTCAAACTTTCTAAAAACGTTCATTGCTATCGACGATGAACACGTAATCATGTGCCGATGACTTTACGTTAGAAAATTTATTGTTTACCCGTACAGCTGCTATTGCTAAAAGCTCGTCAGTAGCATCGACTACTAATGGCCAATTAGCTCTTTTTGTTAAAGGAATCTTGTCATCAATAAAAATGCGAGAAACTTTTTTCTTTTGCTGCATGCCGTGTAATGCAATGCGATCTCCTTGCTTTGGGGTTCTTACAGAAAGCGGAAACGAAACCGTAGAAGCGGTGAAAAAAACAGGTTGATACTTTACAAGAGAAGCTTCATCACAAACTGCTAATTCCCCGATAAACATACGCATCGCCCCTACTGTATGCCACTCATTCAAAGTTAAATGTTGCTTTGAAATCGGAGCGCTTTGTTGCTTTCGTTCAAATACAACTTCATCGTATTGACGTCGCGCAATAAAATTCTCAGGTAAATCAACTGAACGACTACCTTCTGACGTTTCTAACAACGTTAAAATCGCCGTACAAAGTGCGTAGCTTTGAATCGTATTTGAATCGTTATAAATATAATTTAATAGTATTAAAATGAGCCTTCTTTGTAAAGCAAGTGGTTCACTTTGTAAGGCAGAAACCTTCACTTTATAACAATTTTGAGTAATTTGTTCAAAAAGCTCTGAAAAACGGCTAAACGCCAGCTCCATTAAAAACAAATCATCCTCTGCCAGCTGTTGGGCAATTTGTACAGCATGAGACGAAACTGCACCATTTTCCTTTTTTAGCATTGGCACAATATGATGACGGAATCGATTTCGTGTGTACGTATCTTTTTCATTACTCGCATCTTCCCGGTAGGAAACACCCTCGTTATGTAAATATTCCCCAATATCTCTTTTTGTAACCGTTAAAAAAGGTCGAATTACAAAATGTTTTTGAAAGGCTCGAACAGGTAAAATACCCTTTAGCCCATTAAGTGAACTCGCCTTCGTCAAAGCCATTAACATAGACTCAAGCTGATCATCGGCATGATGTGCTGTTACAAGCTTTGTAAAACCTTCTTTTAACATCACTTCATCAAAGAAACGATAGCGCTCCCTCCGACAAATCGCTTGAGAATTACCACCTTCTTGTTGCTGATAGGAGGCAATCGGGATGGCACAGCTAAATACCGCTACGCCCCACTGCTCACCCATTTCTTCTACAAATCGTCGATCACCGTCTGATACATCTCCGCGCAACATATGATCCACGTGCGCAACGGCTACTTCAATTTCAAAATACTGTTGAAATTTAACCAAAAAAGAAAGAAGCGCCATAGAATCAACGCCTCCCGAACAAGCAACAAGCAATCGATCCCCTTTAGAAATCAATTGTTGTTGTTTAATATAGGCTAATACACGATGCTCTAATGCATGCATCCCTCTCACCTCATCTATTGAATCATATATCCATCTCTTTTTAAGCCTTCACTGATATGCTGGTCTAAAAACAGACCACTGGGTTGCCACATGCTGCAAGCGGAATAACATGACCGTACAATCATCATTTACTGGATGGCGCTCTTTGAATTGAGCCATGACATCATATAATACCACTTGAATGGAGTTGCCCTTTTTTATTCCTTGACGAATCAACTGAATAAATAATTGCTCTTGTAGTTCCCAGCTTTCATTGCTTGAAAATAAGCCATCTGAAATCATTAATATCGTATCCTCAGAAAGTAAGGAAAACATCTCTGTATCCACTGCAAAATCCGGTAAAAATCCAATTGGTGCACTTTTACTTTCTATTTTAAACAAATCGCCACCGCGAAGCACGTAAGTTGTCATACTGCCGGCTTTCCAGCACCATAAATCACCTAATTGTAAGTCTACCAATGCAAAGTCCATCGTAGCGTACATATCCGTGTCTTTTTTTAATGACTGTACATAATGCATCGTATGCATCGCTGTTTCTGGATCCATATTGTACGAGATACATTCTTGCATCATTTGAATTAAACGACTACTCTCTTGCTGTGCTGCATAACTTGTCCCCATCCCGTCAGATAACATGATGGCCATTAAGCCTGGATGAATCGCAAATACACTATAAGAATCACCCGAGACCATTTGTTGCCCTTGTGAGTGCTTATATATATCATACTCCAATTGATAGCGAATTGCTGAACGAAACCTTAATTGACGATAAAAAAATGGTGTTTCAATTTGTTGGATTTGACTACCTTGCATTGGTTCATGCAATAACTCCAGCAATAATTGCTCCACTTGTCGAATAACGATATGTGATTCACGCTCATCTGCAATGGAACAAATAAGCTCCCTTGCACCAATATCTGTCTTTATCCATTCTATACGGACGCAATTTATTTGGTGCTCCTTTAAAAACTCCTGTACATAATCGTCCATTTCAGTTATTTCGATTTCATTTTGTCGCACATCCAACAATTGCTCTAAATGATGACTTAAATCGCGTAGTTGAAGGGCAATCATCTTTTTCCCATGATAAAATTGCCTTTCCATATTTTCTTTATGCAAAGCTGATTCTAATTCTTCTAGCAGCTTTGCTGATTTAATGCATCTTCCTTTCACTTGTTCTTCTGCTCGAATCCATTCTAAAGGCTTTGAACTTCTTCGTGCCATTTGCCAGTTCTCTACCGTCTTTTCCATTTCACGTCGCTCCCCCCAACATTGTTCGTATCGAAAACAGCTCGAACAAATGATGAAAGATTCTTTCTTTTGATTTGCTTGAATTTCCTGTGTAAACCGGTCAAACACAAGACCTTTCATAAACGATACAAATTGCTGAAATTGCTTCAGATGCTCGGTTGCTAATTCATTATTATTCACAACAATTTGGTGGTTTGAATGCTTATTAAAATAACGTTGAAGCTGATCTAATTGCGTCTGTGGGAAAAATAAAAAACCGATCGTCCCTGTTAAAATCGACAAAAAATACACACTGTCGATTGGTAATGTCGCATCATAAAAGAAGAAAAATACACTTGGAAACAAACTAAATAGCGCTATTCCATAACGGCCCGTTGATTGCATTAAGCCCGTTATTAACCCTGTACATGCATATAAAATCATCATGCTTGTAAAGGATAAATTTGCCATACCTATAATAAACCCTAGTGACAGCGTAAAAACGACAGTCGCTCCTACTGTTGTTACCGCTGCTACTACACATATTAAAAGATGCATCAATATAAATGGTAAAGAGAAATAAAATAGCGTCAAATTTTGCATCCCAATAACAACCCCTGCCATTACTACAAAAAGAGCTACTGCCTTCTCCTTAGACCAATGATAGTTTTCTATTTCTTGTAGTGGCACAAAAAACTGGTTCATAAAAAACAACATAACCATTGAAAAAAAACATTCGTTAAATACGTAAAATAAAATTAAAAAAGGTGGAATTCCTCCATGTGCGACTGTTTGCCATGCTATTTGTACAATACCAATCGCTATAAGGACCGCTACATAGGGGGACATTCGCAAGTATTTAAAGCGTAAAAAGCCTTCAACTAGTATAATCTCGAGCAACAAAATGACTCCTTGTCCTACCCCTAAAAATAATGTTCCTGCAAATCCGCCAATTAATGCGACTGTTTGAAATGATTGAAACTTAGAACGAACAATTAACCAAAACGGAAGAAATAATGGGGCAATAACTTCAAAAAAGGTTGCTTGCGCAAAACAAAATGCTATAAATAATATAATTCCAGTAACAATACTTTTTATTTTTTTTGCCTGTAACGTGGTCGAATTTAAGTAGAAGGACTGGAATTCTGATTCTCCGTTTACTGTTGCCATTTCTATCACCTTTTCTTTTTTCCGTCATTATATAAAGAAGATGAGCAGATTTTTGTCTGTTTATAGAAGCATGCTTAATAAAGTGTTCGACGGTTTCTATCATGTAACTATCAAAGTTTTACTTTTCAACAAAAGTTGACATGCTATTTCCTCTAAAAAGCCCTCATCTCTTGTATTTTGTGGTAGATTATCGAATCAAAAGCAAAAAGAGATTATTTTTCCTAGAAATTTAATAAAATAGTGTTGACACTTAAATCGTTGCCCTGTATTATTAATTTTGTTGTTAATTTTGGCGGTGTAGCTCAGTTGGCTAGAGCACTCGGTTCATACCCGAAAGGTCGTGGGTTCGACTCCCTCTGCCGCCACCATATTTTTTATGGCCCGTTGGTCAAGTGGTTAAGACACCGCCCTTTCACGGCGGTAACACGGGTTCGAATCCCGTACGGGTCATCCTATTAAAGAGTCACCTTTTATAAGGTGGCTCTTTTTTCATACCTACCTCTCCCATTGAATGGAAATTTATTTGTATTATCCCTTATAATAGACGTGAAAGAGGAGGCGTTTTCTTTGGTACAAAACTTTACATACCTAGCTTTTCTATGCGGAATAAGCATGCTATTAATTGTTGGGGGCGTTGTTTTAACAAAGTTGCCAGTAATGCTTCAAACGATTATGATCTTTATTGGCTTAGTTGGCGGAGTTTTTTGCTTCATTACTCTAATTCGCGTACTTATAAAGCATAATACTGAAGGTACAAAAAAAGAATGATGGGAAATGAGTTTCCACCTTCTGTTCAACTATCTATTTTTCTAAACTAAAAGGAGCTGTAATGTAAGAAATCTCTTACATTACAGCTCCTTTATCATCTATATGTCACTTTTTCTACGATTCAAATAGCCAGCCAAATTAACCTCTGCGAGCTCCTCGGCCACCGCGCTTAGATTCTGTTGCACGTTTTAATGTTGTTAATCGCTCGTCGCTATCTTTTAAGAAACGTGCCATCTTTTGTTCAAAGCTTTCCTTTGGTTGGCGATCATTACGATCGTTTGAACGATTATTTTCACGACGAGGACGCTGCGGACGCTCTGGTCGCTCAGCTTGAGGCTTTGCTTTACGAATTGAAAGACCAATCTTCCCATCCGCTTCAACATTCATCACTTTAACTTCGACTTCATCGCCTACTTTAAGATGCTCATTAATATCTTTTACATAGTTATCTGCTACTTCACTAATGTGAACTAAACCTGTCTTACCATCTGGAAGTTCAACGAATGCGCCAAAATTTGTGATGCCTGTTACCTTACCTTGTACCTTGCTGCCTACTTCAATTGACATAAAAAAAATGCTCCTCCTTAAATTTTGAGAGACCTTTCAAATGAAAAGTCATTATTCATTATACTGAAACTGTATTTCATTAGTTTCTTCTCTAATTATAGCTAACATAAAAAGAGTGTCAACAAGACACTCCACCAAAAAGGTAATTACTACCAATGATTTATCATAAAAATAATAAATTTGAAGGATATTCATCTGATTTTAAGGAATTATAGGCAATACCATAGTGATTACAAACAAATGGTCCATTTCACTCAATTCTGATGGCTATTCCTTGTCTTCCTCATCATTTTTTTCTGTTGTTTTAGGAATTGTGAAGATAATCTCGCCTTCTTCGGATAAGAAAAATTCCTTACGCGCTAATTTAGCGATATATTCATCATCTTCTAACTTGGCAATTTGCAAGTTAAGCATTTCTTGCTGCTCTAATGTTTCATTAAGCTTTTCTGTTACAATGGCCTTCTGGTCTTCTTTTGCAGCTAGTCGCTCTTTTTGTACTTCGTTTGCTTGTACCAATCCCGTAATCACTATTGCTGCTAAAATGAAAAAGATAGCCATTCTTCTACGACGTAAAACTGCTTGTCTTGCTTTATATTGTTTTTTTGCTTGCGGATTCGAGCGGACATAGTCGTTATTCAAAGACTGAACATTGCGGGTATGTAGCTCTTCATGTGATTTTCTTCGTACCATTCCGTCGCCTCCATTAGTTTAAATAGTAGTCTCTATTATACGAGTTCCCCTTTTCATTTAAAAGGTTTTTTACATAATTTTCTTGAAAAGTTTGTAAATTGGACGTGTTAACACTACGAAAAACCCAACAATCCAACGTAGGACCGTGCGTATAAATCGAACAATTAAATGCCCAACAAAATAAATGGGCTTAATAACTAGTGTCACAAATACTCGTCCTAGGAAACGAAACATTCTTTGTAATACAAATTCATACGTAATAATACCTGCAATTTGGGCGAGTGGATCCACAACACGCCACTGCCCGCCTTTTATTAAAAACAATAAGTAAAACGTACATACCCCTAAAGCCAACCAAACGAACCATTCTATAAACGTTTTTACATAGCGTACACTTTTAAACGGAATGTTATAAAATATAGTTCTTGTACAATCAATAACTGCACCTACAGCGATTCCACTTATAAACATGACAATAATGCTTACAAGTTGCGCGCTCATCATCATCCAAACAATTTATGGAGGAAGCTTTTCGATAGACCACTATCACTTTCGTCATATTGCAGTTGCTTTACTTCACCTTCTAGCGTAAGTAGCCCCTTATCCACATCTAAATGAACAATGCGTAGCTCCTCGCCTCGAATTAGTAAATGTCCTTGAGATGTATGCACGTAGAATTCTTCTTGGTCAAATCGTTCGATTGACTTTACAGATGTCATATCCATTCGCTTGCGATTGCGCACCGTCACTAAATGGTCGCCAGATGAAATTGTGTAACGAGTGCTTTCTTGATGAATTGTCATGTAAGTCCTCCCTTATTTCATAGTTTTACACTATATGCTCGTACACAAAAAAGCATGACAACAAAATCGCTGTCATGCTCTCTTTATTATCTATTAATCTTCATCGTCAATAAATTCAGGCTCTACTTTATCAAGACGTTCTTCTTTTATAATTGTAAACATTTTTAATGCTTCTTCTTTTTTAACATTTTCACGTATTTCTTCTACACGTGCAGTCACAATTTTTTGACCAAAACGAATTGCTAGCTCATCGCCTACTTTTACCGTACTGCTTGCTTTTGCTACTTTATCATTAATTGTAATACGCCCCTGTACCGCAACTTCCTTTGCTAATGTACGGCGTTTAATTAATCGGGAAACTTTCAAAAATTTATCTAAACGCATTATCTTACTCCCCTTTTTCTATACGCTTTGCTTCATCCCAAAACGCATCTAATTGTTGTAATGTAAAATTACTAAATGCTTTGCCACTTAATTTTACTTGCTGTTCTACATAGTTGAAACGGCGAGCAAATTTTTCATTTGCATGGAGCATTGCTTCCTCAGGTGATATTTTATAAAAGCGTGCTAAGTTGACAAGTGTAAAGAGGACATCGCCAAACTCATCTAACCGTGAAGTAGCTGTTCCATTTTGAATTTCTTCCCTGAACTCTTGCCATTCTTCCGCAAATTTTTCCCATGCTTCCTCTACATTTGGCCAATCAAAGCCTACTGTCGCGGCCTTTTTTTGGTAATTGAAAGACGTTAGCAACGAAGATGCTGGGCGATATTCAGGTGTTAATAATGGCTCGTCGACATCATGGCCCTTTTCGTCTTTTTTGATAGCTTCCCAGTTTGCAACAACCTCATCTGCACCGTCTACTGACACATCCCCAAATACATGTGGGTGACGACGAATCATCTTTTCGCTAATGGCAGCCAGTACTTCCTCTAATGTGAAGTAGCCATTATCCTCCCCAATTTGTGCATGCAGGAATACTTGTAATAAAACATCCCCTAGTTCGTCGACCATTGCAAAGTCATCCTCTGCATCTACCGCTGCTAAAAACTCATGAGTTTCTTCTAATAAATATTTCTTTAACGATTCATGGGTTTGTTTTTGATCCCATGGACAACCATTTGGACCACGTAGCTTCGCTATGATTTGACGGAATGTTACCCAATCGCGCAGCGCCTCTTCATTTGACTGTACAGGTGGCACATATACGGTTGTTAAGTTATTAATTTCTGCTGCTTGATCAAGCTCATATAAAGGCACTGTACGTAGCTGTTCTTGTGACGAACCTGCTGCTGTAACAATCGTTACGGGATAATCATCACGGTATTTCTCCATTAATGTAAGCTTTACTTCCGATGCACTAAATGAGTCATACACTTGGGCAATTAAAATGTGCTGGCGCATATTAATATCATGCATCGACATGATTGTCCCATCTAGTAATTGAAAGCCTTCAATTGGGTCAATTTTTAAAGCCCCAAAAATCGGATCTAAAAAGCTTTGGCCTCCTTCAATGACCAATCGTATACGTCCTTGACGGTCTGCTTCAATTAAATGCTGAACCGTTTGCTCAGCAACTAATGGATGTCCTGGTACGGCATACATAATTTCTTCTTTCGCCACTTCTTCAATTAAGCGCTCTGCAATTTCTTCATAAACCGGCCCGAATGCACCATGCTTAATATAAATTTCATCAAAGCTCGTAAATTCTACACCTTCTTCACGTAAATCTTGCAATACGGGATGGTCTTCCGTACGTACGTACAATTTTTTAGCTGCTTTTAATTTTTTATAAACGCCCATTTGCATTTGTTCAAAGTCTGCTGCTCCTAAGCCAATGACTGTTAATTGATTCAACATACACACCTACTTCTTTCGATTTAACCAAAGTTGATAGCTAGCCATACGGCGTCCAAGTGGAATTAAAAACCAATCCTTCTCTGCTAGTACACGCAATTTCGCCACAACTGTTATAAAACTAAACGCACCAAGCGTTACTAGAATTCCACTATAAATAAGCGCATCGGAGCGCGTTAATTTAGTACTAAACACTAAATTTAATAGAAAAACTACTGATAAAACGACTACAATCATTGTCCCACAGGCTATAGCTAGCTTCCCATAAAACTTTTGATTTGCTAACTGAATGGGCTTAATTCTTTTCAAGTAAATTATGAGTGCCACAGCAGCAAAAGTAAGTCCTATATTACTCGCAATCGCCGCGCCAACTACTCCCCATGATGCAATAAAGAACATATTTCCACTATATTTTATTCCTATACTTAATGCTAAAAATAGCATCGGTACTTTTAGTTTACCATAGCCCTGTAACACCGCTGTGAACGTTAAAATAATCGACAACGGAATGATTTGAAAAGCATATAATTTTAGTACTTGTGATAAAGTATCCGTTTTAAATAACAACTGATTCACATAAGGCATGACAAGTATTAAGCCAAGGGCAGCTGCTACACCAAATATTAAAGTGCTTCGATACGTCAATTGTATAAAAGGCGCCGCACCACGACCATTTTTATTTTTCGATTTTAGGGCAACAAGTGGCACAATCGCAAGTGACAACGATGTGGCAATCACAAGCCCTAATTGAACAAGAGGTTGTCCACGGTCGTAAATTCCCTTTACCTTCATTGCCTGAAGCGGCTCCATTCCTGACTGAATGAGCGTTTTAAAAATCGTGAATGAGTCTACTAATTGAAAACATAATAAAAGTAGCCCGCTCATACTGATTGTAATACTGTATAGTGTAACTTCTTTTACTATTGGCCATTTTGCAGTTTTTTGCGTTGGATTTAATTTTTTTTCTTGCTTACCTTTTAAGAAAAACAACAATAATAGAATTCCTGCCACTTCACCAATAACTGTTCCGAAAACTGCAATTTTCCCCACTTCGTACACAGATTGCGTAAAGTTTAATAATAGAATGGTTCCAATTAAAATAATTGATACTCGAATGGCTTGCTCGAACACTTGAGCATAAGCAACAGGCTTCATTTTACCTTCTGCCTGATAATTGCCCTTTAATACAGCGTGTAATGGCATACAAAGAGCAATGAATGATCCTACTTTTAATAACGATGCGAGTTCAGGGTCTTTCATGAATGACGCGATTGAATCTGCTCCAAAATACAACAAGCTAAAAAAGATAGCAGCTAAAAATACTAAATAGTTAAAAATAATTTGGGTAACATTGCGTTTTTCTAAATATGTACCGCCGCGTGCCTCAATATCCGCTAATATTTTCGAGATGGCGACAGCAAATCCGCTAGAAGTCCACACTACAAAAAACGAAATAAATGGATACACCTGCTGGTACACATAAAATCCTTGATCCCCTACTAAATTTTGATAAGGCACACGATACACTGCGCTAAGTACTTTTACAATTAAAGCGGCAATCGTTAATAGTAAGGCACCCTTCATATAATTTTTTATACCATATTTTTGCGAAGACATTCTATTTCCATCCTCTTCTACATACAATGATACAAGTATAACATGAAAACTACATTTGCCATTTAAATGCCTATTGTCTTTCTTAATAACAAAAAAGAAGATGCCAAATAGGAAATTTCCTATTATGCATCTTCTATTTTCAATTAATTTTCCATTTGCTTAGCTAAAAAGTGTGCAGCAGTTTCAGCTGCTTTTTGTTCTACTTCACCAATAAAATGTGCTCTTGAAAGTAAATAAACAGCACCTATTGGATCTCCATTCGAAATGATTGGTACGACACAATACGATTTTACTTGCTCGTATTGCCCTGTGACTAGCTCAATAGTCTTTTCCAACTTTTCAGATACAGCTGTCCTATCTTTTATAATATCTTCAGAAAAAACGGTTAAGCGTCGAGCTAAGTAATCTTTTCTTGATACACCTGCAACTGCAATCATTTCATCTCGATCACTAATTAAACTTGGTGTCCCTAATGTTTCAAAAAGCGACTCTACGTATTCTTGTGCAAACTCACCTAAATCATTAATTGGTGAATATTTTTTTAATATTACTTCTCCTTCGCGGTCGGTATAAATCTCTAGCGGATCCCCTTCACGGATGCGAAGTGTCCTACGAATTTCTTTTGGTATAACAACACGACCTAAATCATCGATGCGGCGAACTATCCCTGTTGCTTTCATCGTTTGTATTCCTCGCTTTCACATCATTTGTCTACAAGATGTTACTAGTATGGTGTGATTAAACAAAATCTATGCAAATCTATGTAAGATCAAAAAAAATTTGAAAGTAAACGATTCAATTGTAGTGATTCACTCAATTACTTTGGAACTAATCAAAAATTTTCTAAATAGTAAATAACTATAGTTTAACGTTAGTTTTGTTTCAATTTCATTATTTGCGGAAATAAAAATGTAGGAAAAATTTTAGGAGGGGTTCACTATGTTGAAAGTAGATTCCATTGTTTCTACGCCAGACGCGTATCGTCAACATCAATATTATGCAGGAACGCATTTAGTCCATTACCCTAATTTATCGCAAGAACGTACACAAATTATCCCGAAATTTGAGAATGGTATTTTCAAGCGTTATTTAGAAAAGCCAAATGGTCAACGCGATTTAATTTCTACATCGACAACGCGCGAAAAACAATTTTTATCATTACGCCAGGAACATCACAATCGTGAAGAGTTACTTCAACGCTTAAGTTATAATAATGGTGTACATTACAGTGCTCAAAATTCATTAAGACACTTAATAGGGTAAATTAAATTTACACCGAAACAAAAAGTTATGCTTTTTTTCAGAAATAAAGCTGATAGACGACCTTTTAGTCATCCATCAGCTTTTATTATGCCTTCTTTGATGTTGCAATAATCTCCATCATTTTTTCAACAACAACAAACGGTAAGTACTGACCACATTTATGGTAATCAACTGTAATAATTAATTGGCTTCCATCCATCCCAAAGCCAACAGCGCGTCCAAATTCCATCGATTGCTCGACGATTTTTGCACCATCTGCCCGTGCTGTTCCTTCTTCAGATAAGGTAATCGTGACAATTTGTTGCTTTTCTTTAATAGACAGTACTCCTGCTTGTATTGCCCAAACCTTCATACGTGCAATTCGCATTAAGCGTTCAGTTTCCACCGGTAAATCACCAAATCGGTCCTGAAGCTCATCGATAATTTCATGATAATCATTAATTTGCTCCATCGCTTTAATTCGCTTGTACATTTGAATTTTTTGATAGCCGTCTGGAATATACGCATCTGGAATATATGCGTCGATATTGAGCATAATTTCTACTTCTGTCTTCTCTTCTCGCTTCACACCGCTGCGTCGCTCTTCTACTGCTTCTTCTAACATTTGAGAATACAAATCAAATCCGACCGAATCAATAAAGCCATGTTGCTGCGCACCGAGTAAATTACCCGCACCTCGAATTGATAAATCACGCATCGCGATTTTAAAGCCTGACCCAAGCTCGGTAAACTCCTTCACCGCCTGTAGCCTTTGTTCTGCGACTTCCGTTAATACTTTATCACGTTCATACATAAAGTATGCATACGCAATTCGATTCGAACGGCCTACACGACCACGTAATTGGTACAGCTGTGATAAGCCCATTCGATCTGCATCATGAACGATTAACGTATTAACATTTGGAATGTCGACACCCGTTTCAATAATCGTTGTCGTTACTAATACATCATATTCTCCATCAATAAATGAAAGAATAATCGATTCTAATTTTGCTTCGGTCATTTGGCCATGGGCAAATGCAACACGGGCATCCGGTACAAGCATTTGAATTTCCTCTACGCGCCTCGCAATATCCTCTACCCGATTATATAAATAAAACGTTTGACCACCACGGGCCATTTCACGTTCTATTGCCTCACGTACAAGTGCACCATTATGCTCCATTACATACGTTTGCACGGGGAAGCGATTTTGCGGCGGTGTCTCTATTACCGATAAATCACGCACACCTACCATCGACATATGGAGTGTTCGTGGAATTGGTGTTGCAGTTAACGTTAAAACATCAATATTTGTACGGAGTTGCTTAATTTTTTCTTTGTGCGTCACGCCAAAGCGTTGCTCTTCATCGACTATTAACAATCCTAAATCTTGATACGCCACGTCCTTTGATAAAATACGATGTGTTCCGATAACAATGTCAATTGTCCCCTCACGTAAGCCTTTAATCGTTTCCGTTTGTTGCTTTTTCGTCCGGAATCGACTTAGTAAACCAACATTAATCGCATATTCCTCAAAGCGCTTTTGAATCGTCTCATAATGTTGCTGTGCTAAAATCGTTGTCGGGACTAAGAAAGCGACTTGCTTTCCATCTAGGATGGCTTTAAATGCCGCGCGAATGGCTACTTCTGTTTTTCCATAGCCAACGTCCCCACAAACAAGTCGATCCATCGGGCGTTCACGTTCCATATCATGTTTCACTTCAACAATTGTACGTAATTGATCATCCGTTTCCTCATACGGGAATGCGGCTTCAAAGCTTCGTTGTTCATCTGAATCTGGTGAAAACGCAAAGCCAACCTCAGCTTCACGCTTAGCATAAAGTTTAATTAAATCATCTGCAATATCTTGTACCGCCGAAGATACTTTCGCCCGTGTCTTTTTCCATTCCGCTCCACCAAGCTTATGTAACTTCGGCTCTTTTTCTCCTGAAGCAACATATCGCTGAATGAGTTCGATCTGGTCTACGGGCACAAACAATTTATCGTCTTCACGGTAGCGCACATGTAAATAATCTTGATGTGTACCGTTGACGACTAATGTTTCAATACCAATATATTTCCCAATACCGTGATGTACGTGAACCACATAATCCCCTGGCTTAATTTCAGTATAGGATTTAATGCGCTCGGCATTGGTCATTTTTTGTGAGCGCGCTTTTTTCTTCGCCTGTTGTTTAAATAACTCATCATCCGTTACAATCGCAATTCGCTGGAGTGGCATTTCAAAACCACTCGATAAATTGGCATTTACTAAATAAATACCCGGCTGATCTGAAAAACCAATCGTGGCCTGTATATGGTAATCTTCGAGCAATGTCTGAATCGCTTTAATTCGTTCATCTGTCTCAGCCGTAAATAATACAATATACTTTTCTGCTATCCAACGGGCAATTTCATTTTGTAATAACGCAATTTGCCCATGGAATTGTTGCATCGGTTTACATGAAAAACTCGTCGTCTTTTTAATTGTCACACCCGCAAAAGTTCGGGTAAACAAAGCGAAGTAAATCGTTTGCTGTTTTAACATGGCTAGTACTTCTTTAATTGCATATGAAGGCTTAACTTCATGCAACATCTTGCCCTCTTCAATTAACGAAATAAACCACTCCGATTCTTCACGCTCCCAAGCTTCCATTACTTCTTGAATACGTCCAAGCTCATCAAATAATACAAGTCCATCAGATGAGAAATAATCTCCTAGAAAATGAGGTTGATCAAATAGCAACGAGCCGTATTTCGCTATATGATCGGGTAAATGTCCCTGACGTAATAACTCAATATCTTGCTCCATATTTTGTACAAGTAATTCTTGTATTTCTTTTTTTCGAACTTTCTTCAAACTTTTCGCAAGAGCGGTTTCTAATCGCTCGGCTAATATAACTCGTTTCTCTGCTGTTAATAACAACTCCGTTGCAGGTAAAATATGAATTTGCTCTAGTTTTTCAATTGAACGTTGATCATCTGCTGAGAATGTCCGGATCGAATCCACTTCTGTGTCAAATAGTTCAATACGAATTGGTGATTCCATGTAGGGTGGGTATATATCTAAAATACCACCACGCATCGCAAACTCACCTGGTGTTGTTACCATTTGTCCTCGTGTATAGCCCATTTCGACCAGCTTGTGTAGCCATTGGTCAATCACTATTTCTTCGCCAATCGAGGTATTTAATTCGTGTCCTTTCCAATCGCTTGGTGCATTTAAAATTTTGCGCATTCCTGCTGCTGGAATTATATATATACCGCGTTCTTTTTTGACAAGTCGTCCAAGTGTTGCAATTCGCTGTGCGCGTAGCTCTGGAGAAGAAATCGTCATATTTGCTGCAATGAACTCCTCAGCAGGGTAATAATGAACCCATTCTTCTCCAACTAACGCACTAATATCATCGACGAGCTTTTGTGCTTGTAGTAAGTTGGATGAAATGATATAAACTGATTTTCCTGTTTCGTTGAAAATCGATTGTATAATTGCTGGTCTGGCACTCCCTGTTAATCCTGTTACTAGTTGATTGTTCGCCGTACCAGCTTTTATTTGTTGAAGAAAATTATGAATCTGCTTATCTTTTAAAAGCAATTGATGAATCGTTTCCACACATAGTCTCCTTCCGTCCTCTATATAAAAGCGGAAAAAGCCTTGGCGCAACTGAATGCGACCAAAGCAACTCCTCTACTGTAACCATCTTTTTAACGCATAATAATCTGGGAATTGACGCAATGACTCTTCACAATGCTCACATATACTATGCACTGTTGTTTCACCACGTTCGTTTTTTTCGATATAATCATCGACTTCCCCAACTTCGAATTGATGAAGCTTACGAATTGTTTCATCTGCATCAAAAGGTAATGTACCAATTTCTACTTCGCAATGTCTGCAACGATAGCGTACAGGCATTTTCTAAGCCTCCTTTAAACACTAAATGTATTCAAAGTATAGCCCCACTATTCATCAATTATGCACCGTTGAATTGATTCATAACTTCTAAAAATGGTTTTGTTAACGACAATTCAACTGCATCACAGCATTTATCAATCGAATCTTTTACGATTAGTTGGTCTTCTTTTGAAAATTTTGAAAGTACGTAATCAGCTACCTTCACCCCTGCTGGTGGGCGACTAACGCCAACTCGGATACGATTAAATTCTTGTGTACCTAAATGCTGAATTAATGATTTAATGCCATTATGGCCTCCCGCGCTCCCTTTGCCACGTAATCGTAACTTACCTGTATCTAAATCTAAATCATCATAAATGACGATGATATCTTCTACATCTATATCAAAATAATCCATTAAAGGTCGCACACATTCACCAGATAAATTCATATATGTTAGTGGTTTTAATAATATTACTTTTCCCTCTGGACGATGCACGCTCGCATACATGCCATTGAACTTTGATTGATTTAATGGTGCATTCCACTTATTTGCTAATTCATCAATGACGTCAAATCCAATATTATGACGTGTATGTTCATATGGTTTACCCGGATTTCCTAAACCAATAATTAATTTCACTAGTAATCGCATCCTTTTTCTCTAATCGCCTTTATTTTATCATACATTCCAAATAAAAGTATGCAACTCTAACTCGGTGCTTTACATAGTAATTTCACGTTTTTTACGTATGATATATAGGACGAAAAATCCAAAGGCTGCAAGTAAGCGCATCCCTGTTGATAAATACATCGCTACTTCCATCGAATACATTTCCAGCAACCAAATACCAATTTGCGGGGATGTAAAAGCAATTATGGCTAAAAGTACATTATATGACGTAATACAATATGTTCGTACTTCCTGCGGAGAGTTTTCTAAAAGTAAATTAAATAAAATTAAGACCGTTCCTGATACGAAAAAGCCAGATAGCATATACATTGCGACTAAATAAAGATGGTTGGTTGATAGAACAGTCAATAATGGCGCTGAAGACATGCCAAATGCGACCCATACAAAGACGCTCATATTGCCGTATTTTTGTGACCATTTGCGCCATAATGAAAATGAAAAGATTTGTGCGATCATACTGCCTACATTAAACATACTTACCCAGAAAATTGTCGCTTCTGCATAACGAATGTTATAAATATTAAATAGTCCCCATGCCATTTGCCAGCCAAAATTAAATACGAGGGCGACAACTAAAAAAAGCACATATCGATTGTTTTTAAAAATGGACCAATCCATCGCACGTTTTCTTGTTGCTGATACTTCCTCTCGAATTGGCTCATTATGCTTCAATAAAAAATATAACTCGAAAATTCCTACGATAAACGTAAACATAAATAAAATTTGATACGTTACCGCATTGGCTGTCGCATCCTTCATTAATAGCCCGATGATGAGCGTGACGATTAGCCCGACAATTGTTAAGAGACGATTGCGGTCACTAAAAAATTGTGCTCTCCGATGATCTTCTATAATATTCCCAATAAATGATTGCCAGCCCATATTGGCCATTGTGTTTGGAATACTCATAGTTGCAATTAATAGAAGTAATATCCATGAACCAAAACTTCCTGGCACATAGCTCACAAATGCGATTAATAAAAAAACAAAGCGCGCCGCTAACACTGAAAAAGCCACGAGTTTTTTTTGTTCAATCGCACGGTTCAATAAAATAGCTGCTGGTAAAGTCATAAGAAGTGTTACCAAGGGCGGAAGTGAGCTAATTAAACCAACTTGGTAATTTGTTGCCCCTAAAATCGTCATTGCAAATATGGGTATATAGCTATTCGACATATTCGTCGCTACTGCCGACGCCATCCCATGATAAATACTCATTTTCTCATTATAAGTTCTCATATTCCCCTCAAAATATTCATAATTTTTACTTATCAACCCCATTATACTGGATTTCCTTCGGATGTCGAAGTTTTTATTTTTTCACAAAGAAAAAGCCGCTCCTTTTTAAGAGCGGCCCACATATTATTTAGTCTTCTCGACCTGGTTTGTCAGGTGATAACTTTTCACCTGTTGCTTCAACATCATTAGCTGTATTCCCTTCAGCTTCTGAATCGACCTCTTCTACTGATGGAGCTGGCGGTGTTACCGTTGCTAAAGTGTAATCATCTTCATCTATAATTGTGTAATCCGTAAACTGATTACGTACATTACCCACAGATAACGTATCGCCAACTGCTAATTCGGATACATCGATTTCAATTACATCTGGAATATTACTTGGTTTTACTTTTACCTTCAATGTATGGTTAGGTTGAGTAAGAACTCCACCTTCTTTAACACCAATAGAAGTTCCGATTAATGTCACAGGAATGTCTACCTCTAATTCTTCTTTCATGTTGATAGCAAGGAAATCGACATGCTTAACATGACCCTTTAATGCATCACGTTGAATGTCTGTTAATATTACATTCACCATTTTCCCGTCTACGTCAATTTTAAACACGCTTGTAGATCCGTATTGTTGAACTGCTTTTGCCATTTTTTTATAATCTAATGAAATCGGCATTGTTTCTGTTTGATAACCATATAGCACGGCTGCTA
Source organism: Solibacillus sp. FSL R7-0682 (assembly GCF_038005985.1). Classification (NCBI taxonomy): domain Bacteria; kingdom Bacillati; phylum Bacillota; class Bacilli; order Caryophanales; family Caryophanaceae; genus Solibacillus; species Solibacillus sp. FSL R7-0682. The sequence continues at coordinate 63,953 of NZ_JBBOUI010000001.1, read as the reverse complement.
GTTGGCCACCTTTTCTAAGTTGGGTTAATGTTGAACGTTTCCCAGTTTCTCGCTTCTTTGCTTGTAATACTGTAGTCATCTTCATATCCCCCTTTAAGTATAGTAATACAAATATATGTTTACCCTCTTACAAAAAAATTTAAACATAAAAAAGCCTAGGAATTTAATTCCTAGGCTACTTCTATTATTAATTAATCAAATAAAGTACTTACTGATTTATTTTCATACACACGAGAAATTGCCTCTGCCATTAGCTTTGCAACCGATAATTGCTTAATTTTTGGAGAAAGCTTTTCTTCGCTTAATTGAATTGTGTTTGTTACAACTAATTCTTTAATTGAAGAATTTTCAATACGCTCAATTGCAGGACCTGATAATACTGGGTGAGAACAGCAAGCATACACTTCTTTTGCACCGCTCTTAATTAACGCTTCTGCACCAATAGTAATTGTACCAGCCGTATCGATAATATCATCGATTAAGATACATACTTTGCCTTCTACGTTACCAACAATATTCATAACTTCCGCTACGTTTGGTTTTGGACGACGTTTATCAATAATCGCGATTGGTGCTTTTAGACGTTCTGCCATTTTACGAGCACGCGTTACACCACCGTGGTCTGGTGAAACAATTACTAATTCGTCTTCGTTGAATCCTTTTGATCCGAAGTATTCAGCAAGTAGTGGTACTGCTACTAGGTGATCGATTAAGATATCAAAGAAACCTTGGATTTGAGGTGCGTGTAAATCTAAAACGATTACACGTGTTGCACCAGCCGTTTCTAAAAGATTCGCTACTAATTTAGCAGTGATTGGTTCACGTGCTTTTGCTTTACGGTCTTGACGTGCATAGCCATAGTAAGGCATAACAACGTTTACTGTACGAGCAGATGCACGTTTAACAGCATCAACCATAATTAAAAGTTCCATTAAATGCTCGTTTACAGGAGCAGAAGTAGATTGAACAATGAATACATCCATTCCACGAATACTTTCTTCAATGCTAATTTGGACTTCTCCATCACTGAAGTGTTTTACAGATGATTTCCCTAGTTCTACCCCCATTTCATCCGCAATCTCTTTTGCAAGTGGATTGTTTGAATTTAATGAGAAGATTTTTAATTTTGAGTCAGCGTATTGATACGGCATGATGGCCTCCTGTATTTTAAATAATTTTTATTTTGAATTTAATTTACTAACATAGCCTTGCTTATTTTCCTGACGGGCACGAGCAATTGCAAGTGCATCCTCTGGAACTTCTTTTGTAATCGTAGAACCTGCAGCAATAAATGATCCTTTGCCAAGCTTCACTGGTGCTACTAAGTTCGAATTACATCCAACAAATACATCGTCTTCAATAATTGTTTTAAATTTGTTTTTACCATCGTAATTGACAGTAATCGAACCACAACCAACATTTACATTGTTGCCGATTTCCGCATCGCCAATATAGCTTAAGTGCGAAACCTTTGTGGCATTACCTAATGTACTTTTCTTCACTTCAACAAAGTTACCGATTTTTACATGATCACCTAATGAAGAATCTGGACGAATGTGCGCAAATGGACCAACTGTCGTTTCATTCCCTACATGGCTATTTAAAACCACTGAGCTATGAATCGTTGTCCCGTTCCCAATTTGGCTATCAACAATATGACTGTTTGGGCCGATTTCGCAATCTTCCCCAATCACCGTCGTTCCTTCAATGATCACGCCAGGTAAAATCACTGAATCACTTCCAATAATTGCATCCGCGCTAATGTGCGTTGTCGCTGGATTAATAATTGTAACCCCATTACGCATATGGTGCTCATTAATACGTGCGCGCATTAGTTCTTCTGCTTGCGATAATGCAAAACGATCATTTACACCTAATGTTTCATTAAAATCATCTGTTACATAAGCGGAAACGATTTCACCTTGCTTTTGTAAAATTTCAATAACATCTGGTAAATAATATTCACCCTGTGCATTATTATTATTCACTTGTTTTAATGCATCGAATAATGCTTTGTTGTCAAAGCAATACGTACCTGTATTAATTTCCTTTACAAGCTGTTGTTCAGCTGTTGCATCCTTTTGCTCAATGATTTGAGAAACTTGACCAGAGCCATCGCGTAAAATACGACCGTAGCCTGTTGGATTTTCTGCAACCGCTGTCAAAATTGTTGCTTTCGCATTTTGCTTTTCATGATGCGCAAATAACGCTTGCATCGTTTCTGGGCGAATTAATGGTGTATCGCCACATACGACAAGCGTAGTTCCTTCCAGGCTACCTAAAATCGGTTCTGCCTGTTGCACCGCATGTGCTGTCCCTAGCTGCTCTGCTTGTAAAACATATTCACTCTTTTCTCCAAGTGTTTCTTTTACAAGTTCAGCTCCATGACCTACTACGGTTACAATGCGTTCAACATCTAGTGAGCCGATATGGTCAATGACATGCTCAACCATTGGCTTACCACATACTGGGTGTAGTACTTTATATAATTTGGACTTCATTCGTGTACCCTGACCAGCAGCCAAAACGACTGCAAAGATATTTGTCATTTACAAGTCCCCTTTTTAGCTCATTTTCTCTTATGACTATATAGTAAATTCACTATATTTTCAAGGCATTCAGACTTGACAAAAGTTTGAAATTAAAATATTTTTTATAGTTTAACTGATTTTAAGCTATGTTTTAAAATGGTAGATATTTGATACCTAAACTAGACTATTACGTCTTTTTCACTATTAATCCCGAAATCTTCTGTTAACTGTCTAATATTCCTAAAGAAATTTAATAAAAAAAGAGCCTCTCTCATATTGAGTGGCTCTCATTTTACGATTACACATTTACTTCTGCTAGTTCTACTTGTTCTACAGCATCTTCTTCTGAGACAGCATGGTAAGCTTCAAGAACGATTTCTTGAATTTTATTACGCGTATTCGAATTAATCGGGTGCGCGATATCACGGAATTCTCCATCCGGAGTTCTTTTACTTGGCATCGCAACAAACAATCCAGTATTACCATCAATTACTCGAATATCATGGATGACGAATTCATCATCTAATGTAATCGAAGCAATTGCTCGCATACGTCCATCTGTCTGAACGCGACGCAGTCTTACATCAGTAACTTCCATTTTTTCCACTCCTCTCATCTACGGTGTCTACTAGGTATGAGAGATTAGATTCTTCAAAAAAATGAAAACTCCTTCTAAAATATACAAAAAATTTAAAAAATTTTTCCGGGAAAATAAAAAGCACCACTTAAATTAAAGTGGTACCTCTATTAATTATTTCACTAGAGCAATTACTTCAATCTCTACTTTTACATCTTTCGGTAAGCGCGCAACTTCTACCGCCGAGCGTGCTGGCTTATGTGAGCCGAAATGTGCAGCATAAACTTCATTCATAGCTACAAAGTCATTCATGTCCTTCATAAATACAGTTGTTTTGACAACTTGATCTAAAGATGAACCCGCTGCTGCTAGAACTGCTTTTAAATTTTCAAATACTTGATTTGTTTGGGCTTCGATATCACCATCTACTAATTCGCCTGCAGCTGTTAGAGGAATTTGACCTGAAGAGTAAAACATATTATTTACGATAATTCCTTGTGCATATGGTCCGATTGCCGCTGGTGCATTTGTTGTTGAAACTGTTTTCATGTTAATTTCTCTCCTTTTGAAAAAAATTACCTTCACTTAATGCAATTGTGCGATCTTTCTCATTGACTTCATGAAGCTTTACTAAAGAATAGTAATCATCTACTAATGTCTCATCAGCATGCTCTGCTTCCACTAATACGGCAATACCAGCAAGCTCACAATCAAACTCTTCTAGTAAGTTTTTCATCCCGTTCATTGTACCGCCGACTTTCATAAAGTCATCCGTAATTAAAACACGCTGACCGCTTTTCATACTCCGTTTAGATAAAACCATCGTTTGAATACGACGAGAAGATCCTGATACATAATTAATACTTACCGTTGAGCCTTCTGTCACTTTACTATCACGACGTACAACAACAACTGGTACATTTAAGTGTCTTGCAATGGCATGGGCAATCGAAATCCCTTTTGTTGCTACGGTCATAATGACATCAATTTGTTGATCAGCAAATGCCGATGCAAACACTTTTCCGACACGGTTCATTAAATCGGGATTTCCTAATAAATCGGTCATAAATAAATAGCCACCGGGAAGTAGACGATCGGATTGGCTCAATTCTATAATTAATTCCCCAATAATTTCACGAACTTCCTGCTCCGCCATTTTGGGAATATACTTCACTCCACCTGCTGCTCCAGGTACGGTAATTAAAAGCCCGATTCCTTTTTCTTCAAATGTTTCCTTTACAATCGTTAAATCTTCACTAATTGACGATTTAGCGGAATTATAAAGATCAGAAAAATAAGTTAGCGGGATCAACTGATGTGGATGCTCAAGTAGATAATACGTCATATCTACAAGGCGTTCACTACGCTTCCATTTCATGCGACCCTCTCCTAAACATTGATTATTTATAAATACGAATATTCCACTGTCAAATTACCATAAATATACGCATTTAAGCAAGTGGATTTCGTTCTCCTAACAGACGAACTACATACACTTCTTCACAAAAGCCACGTAAACCATTGTATATACGACTAACACGCGGTTCACTTTCTACTAAGCCAAACACTGTCGGACCACTGCCACTCATGAGGACAGCATCTGCTCCAAATCGTTGCATTTGTTCCTTTATTGTTACAACTTCAGGATGAAGTTTAAATGTTACAGTTTCCAAAACATTACCAAGTGATGCACAAAGTAATGGATAATCATTTGTTTCTATTGCTTGAATCATTTGTTTTGTATTTGGATGCTTAATACCGTCAAGCTTTAAACCCCCATAAACATCCGCTGTTGAAACACCAATTTTTGGTTTCGCTAAAATGACCCAACAAGGTGGCGGCGGCGCAATTTCCTGAATCTTTTCACCGCGCCCTGTCGCAAGGGCTGTCCCACCATACACACAAAATGATACATCTGAGCCTATTTTAGCACCATACTCTGCTAATTCATCTAATGATAGATTCAAGTTCCATAGTTCATTTAAGCCGCGTAATGTAGCAGCCGCATCACTACTTCCCCCCGCTAACCCTGCCGCAATTGGAATTTGCTTTTCAATCGAAATTGTAACGCCTTCTTTGATGCCATATGTATTTCTCAATAACTCAGCAGCTTGGTAAGCAAAATTTCGATGGTCATCTGGTACGAAATTATCTGTAGATACAATTTTGATTTGCCCATCGTGACGAGATTCTAATCCAATACGGTCCGCTAAATCTACCGTTGTCATAATCATTTCTACTTCATGATAATTGTCGGGACGTTTATAAAGCACATCAAGAGTTAAATTAATTTTTGCGGGTGCTTTTACATATAACATTAAAAATTCCTCCTATTTGTAAGGCACGCATGTTATTAATACGTTATCAATTTAGTAATGTTCCTATTTTAACACAGGAAACGCATGAATATTGAACGTATTACTCACATTTTTAATGATATGAATGCCCGACAAAAAAATAGTGTCTTGTAAGATTTCTCTCACTAAGACACCATACATTTTTGCCAACTTACTTTTGGTTGTTTTGCATAGAATCTTTAGCTAAATTTTGTTCAGCCATTTCTATCGCACGCTTTACCATGTTACCTGCATCACGGGATTTAATACCGCCCCAACCTTCACGCTCGACGACATCATAAAATCCGAGTTCCTTGGCGATCTCTTCTTTAAGACGATTCGACATGACTCCTTGTTTTGGCATGCAGAAAACCTCCTCTTTTCCAAAAGTTTCGCTGACGGTTGTAGTATGTGTAAAAAATAAAAAAACACTCATATTGAATGAGCGCTTTTTCAACATATAAAAATAAGTACTAGAAAAACTATTTGATGGCTGCTACAGCATCATCTAAAAAAGTAATCTCTACTGCTTCGGTAAGTATATCTGTGTAACTGTAAGATACGCGTTTACACGCATTATCTTCTTGCATCAGTTCAATAACGAAAATAGCATGATAAGTTTCCCTTAAAACACCTTCGCATTCAACTGTTTTCTTACGTCCACCGTTTGCTTTTAATTGCAAACGTTTACCCAATTGAGTATCTAAGGATTTTTTAATGTCTGCTAACGTTTTTGGCATTTTCGCATACACCTCACTGTTAAATAGTGTAACACGCAGCCAGATAATTGTCAATAAAATATAATATTTTATCACCGAGAAATAGTAGTCGTCAACTTATTTTTAAACATTTTTTTAGTTTTTTTGAACTAAATTTCATATTATTGTTGAACACAAAAATTTGGATGTAAACAATCCGCTAGTTTTCCAAATTCCTGGATAGATAACGTTTCTCCGCGACGTGTTGGCTCGATGCCTGCTTCTTCTAAGGCTTTTACAATCAGATCTTTGTTTTTCTTGCCATTTACAAGTCCGTTTTGTAAATTATTTAAAATCGTTTTACGACGTTGTGCAAAAGATGCACGAGCTACTGCAAATAAGAAATCTTCATCAATTACCTGTACAGGTGGTGTATCATGTTTAATTAAGCGAATGACTGCTGAATCTACATTTGGCTGTGGCATAAATACGGTTTTTGGCACGACCATTGCAATATCCGCCGTCATGTAATATTGGATTGCAATTGATAGCGATCCGTATGCCTTTGTACCAGGCTTCGCTGTAATACGATCTGCTACTTCTTTTTGCATCATTACAACAAATCCGCGAATTGGTAAGCGATCATTTAATAATTTCATTAAAATTGGCGTTGTAACATAATACGGTAAATTGGCTACGACCATAATATCTTCAATACCTGGCATTTCCTCTTGAATTACCTGTTCCACATCTGCCTTTAGAATGTCTGAATGGACAATTTTAACGTTTGGATATGGACTTAATGTATCTTCTAATACTGGTAACAAGCGTTGGTCAATTTCAAAGGACACAACCTTCTTCGCCTCACGTGCTAAATGTTCCGTTAAGGCCCCGATTCCCGGCCCAACTTCAATAGCACCACTGTTTTCAGTTAAATTTGCGTGGCTTACGATATTACGTAAAATATTCGGATCAATTAAAAAGTTTTGACCTAGGCTCTTCTTAAATGAAAACCCGTACTTTTCTAAAATCTCCTTTGTGCGAATCGGTGTTGCGATATCTTTATACATGCTTGTCCTCCTGATCTAATTGCTGAATCGCTTCTGCAAATTGCTCTACCGTAATCTGAAACATCATTAATCGTTTGTGTAATTGCTTGCCGTTTGTCATACCGATATTTAAAATTTCACCTAATTGATCGCGTCTTGTTTTTGACTGCGGGTGACCAATCAATTTAGCGGTCATTAAGTCTTCTAATGTAATATGTTCTTCAATTTGTGATTGTGCCATTGTATATACATTGCGAAGCGCTTCTCGTATATCTGCATCACTCGCATGCTCAATTCCTAAACCTTTGCCATTTTTTGCGATTGTTTTTGCTTTTGCTAAAAAGGCATGCTTTACACCTGGAACACGCTCCTCAATAATTGCTCGAATACGTCGACCTGGGTAATCAGGGTCCGTAAATACGATTACCCCTCTCTTTTTTTGTGCATGGGCAATACGACGTAGCACCTCATCTGAAATCGCTGAGCCGTTCGTTTCGATTGTATCTGCTCCTGTCGCTCGCTTAATCGCTGTTGTATCGTCCTTTCCTTCTACAACAATAATCTCTTGTATATCCAAGAAACGTTCCTCATTTCTAACATAGTCTTTCGCTATTTTACCATAGATTACACTCAGTTACTTAACGGTTGTTTTCCGGTAATTCAAAACGAAAAAGAGCTCTCTCGCCATCAGTCTAAAAGCGAGAAAGCTATTATACATTTTGGAATATTTACATGAAAAGTTCATGTAAATAAAAAATTAGTTTAATACTTTTATGCGTACCTTCTTACGGCCCCAGCTATATGCTTGTGCCTTTGTTGGTACTAAAATATCGATTTTATTTCCTTTAATCGCACCGCCAGTATCGCCAGCTACGGCATAGCCATACCCTTCCACCCACACTTTAGTGCCAAGTGGAATTATTCGAGGATCTACTGCGACTAATTTCATACTCGGGTTTGAACGCAAATTTATACCTGTTGCTGATACACCTGAGCAGCCTTCACAATAAGGTGTATAGGCTGTTGCTTCAACATAAAACTCTTTACCTGAAGCGGGTTCACCATTAGAACGAGAGACAGTTGCTGTTACTACTTTTGTTCCAACTGCTACTACTTTTTTGGTTGGTTCCGCTAACACTTTTTCTGAGGAAACTTGTTTCGATACGACTTTACCGTTTTCTTTTACGATTTCATACGTACGTTCGATTTTACCCTTTTTACCGTCTGTTACTACTTTTTCTTTACCCTTCAATATCGAAGAATCATTTTTCTTTTCAACTGCGAAATCCACTGATTCTTCCACTACATCGGTAACCTTTTCTACGCGAACAACTGCGATTTTATCATTTGGAGTGATAACATGCTCCAAATCTGTGTCGACACGATCGGATTCATTTAGCAGAACCCCTTGTTGTTTTAAAAAGTTAGCGACCGTAGTCGAAGTGGACCATACTTGTCTCTTTTCTAAGCCATCGACAAGCGTTAACTGAAACGCTTTTTGAATATCGATTTTGTTATCTGCTCCTACTTCTGTATCTAAGCTTTGTGATACTAAATCATGCTCTGTTACTTCAATATTTGCTTCTTCCAAAATGTTCTTCACTACATTTTCAGTTGTCCAAACTTTTGACTGATTTCCATCAACTGAAATTATTACTTCTTTTGCCTGTTCCCATTCGATTGACATTCCACTGTCAATTTTGGTACTCAGTGAGGGTGATAATTTATCATACTTACTTATTTCTATATTTTCTGCTTCTAAAAGCTCTGCAACCGTGTCTGCATGAGTATACAATTCGGTTGTTTCGCCGTTTGCTGTAATTGAAACGGGTGTTTTCGTCCCTTGATAAAGAACGAATCCAATAACTGAAACAAACAGGACAAGCGTTAATAATCTTACACCTGTTTGCTTACTCCTCAATGATCCTAAGAACTGGCTTTTCATGGAATTATTTGACATGAAAAAACGCCTCCTTAATACAAAGTTGGATTATACGGACTAGTTTTCTGGCTGTCAATAGAAATGATTTTCTAATAAAATGCAAACTTTGCTTCAACTATTGTAATAACTAGTATTGGAGGCGTATTAAATTTTTAAACATTTTCTTTTTTTCTATGCAATAGTTCACTATTTTTTGAATTACATTTTTTTACTTTTAAACCATATAGCAGAAGGTTTTGAGGAGAATTTATTTAAACAACCCCCCTCCATTTTTTATGGTTTAATTTTAAAAAATCGCATTGCATTTTCTGTAGTTTTTTGTGCGATTTCTTCTACAGGTAATTCCTTTAATCTTGCAATTTCCTCAGCTACTAATACTACATGGGCCGGCTCATTCCTTTTACCACGATATGGATGTGGTGTTAAATACGGTGCATCTGTTTCAATTAACAAGTATTCTAATGGGATTTCTGTTGCAACCTCTTTTGGCTGTCGCGCATTTTTAAATGTCACAGGGCCACCAAGACTAATCATAAAATTCATTTTAATACATTCTTGAGCAGTTTCAACACTCCCACTAAAGCTGTGCATAATGCCCCCTACCGAAGCTGCATTTTCTTCACGTAAAATTTGAACAACGTCGGCTGTTGCGTCACGATTATGAATAATGATTGGTAAGTTTAATTTTTGGGCTAAATGTATTTGTTTACGGAACCAATGCTTTTGGATATCTTTCGGAGATTTATCCCAGTAATAATCTAGACCCGTCTCACCAATGCCTACTACTTTTGGATGTGCGGCCAATTGTTCGATCCACTGTAAATCCTCATCCTTACAATCAATTGCATCTACTGGATGCCAACCAATAACTGCATAAATAAAATCATAGTCTTCTATTAACTTCATTGCCCGTTCAATTGTTTTACGATCAAACCCAATAACAACCATTTTTTCCACTTTTGCAGCTAATGCTCGATCAATTACTTCTTGTAAATCTTCTTCATACTGATCTGCATTTAAGTGGACATGGGTATCGATATATGTGCTCATTTTCATTTCTCCTGTCGTTAGTTATATGAATTGAATATCTCTAGTTTTTAGATTTATTTCAGATATATTACATATATTAAGTTTAATGTCATTTTATCTAGTTCACTTTTAAAAAATAGTGTCAAACAACCTAATTAATTCCCTTTTATTACTAAATAATATTATATCGATATACTTTTAATTTATTTCCTTTTACTAAAATAATGGAAAAGTCTGTTGAACTTCATTCGCTCAACAGACTTTCTACAATTATTTTACTTGTGCACCGTTCGCAAGCTTCGGATCAACAGTTGCTAACGTTAATACACCATCATGAGAACCTGCTAAAATCATACCTTGTGATAGCTCTCCACGTAATGTAACTGGCTTTAGGTTTGCAACGACTACTACTTTTTTGCCGATTAACTCCTCAGGCTTATAATGCTCTGCAATTCCAGATACGACTTGGCGTTGCTCATATCCTAAATCTACTTGTAGCTTTAAAAGCTTTTTCGCTTTTGCTACTGGCTCACATGCTGTAACTGTTGCAACACGTAAGTCCACCTTCATGAAATCATCGATTGTAATTTCCTCTGTTTGAGGTGCTTCTACTACTGTTGTTTCTTCTTGAGAAGTTTTAACTGAGCTTTGCATTTGCTCACGAATGTAAGAAATTTCCACTTCTGCATCAAGGCGTGGGAAAATCGGTGTTCCTTTTTCTACCACTTTTATGTTTTGTGGAATAGTATTACCGAATGTTTCAATCGTGTCCCATGATAATAATGTTTCATCAAGACCTAATTGCTCCATAATCTGCTTTGGTGTTGTCGTCATAAATGGTTGAATTAATACCGCAATATGGCGTAAGCTCTCTGCCAAATTGTACATTACCGCTGCAAGTTTTGGTTTATCTGCTTCGTCTTTTGCTAATACCCACGGAGACGTTTCATCAATATATTTGTTCGTGCGTGATACTAGTGACCAAAGCTCCCCTAATACAACACTAAATTGCATTTTTTCCATACTTTCTTCATATTTAACACGGACATTTTCAGCATGGGCTTTTAGTGCCGCATCAAATTCAGTTGCTTGTAAGTTTTCTGTTGGGATCTTCCCATCAAAATACTTGTTCATCATGGAAACGGTACGATTTAAAAGATTCCCTAAATCGTTTGCTAAGTCAAAATTTGTACGCTCAACAAATGACTCTGGTGCAAATACACCATCTTGACCGAATGGTAATTCACGTAATAAGAAATAGCGTGTTGCATCTAATCCGTAACGCTCAATTAGCATTTCCGGGTATACAACATTGCCTTTTGATTTCGACATTTTGCCATCTTTCATCATAATGAAGCCATGAGCGAATATTTTTTTCGGTAATGGTAAATCTAAAGCCATCAGGAAAATTGGCCAATAAATTGTATGGAAGCGCACGATGTCTTTACCAACCACATGCACATCTGCAGGCCAGTATTTATTAAATAGCTGGTCATCATCTGAGCCGTAACCTAATGACGTAATATAGTTCGATAAAGCATCTACCCATACGTAAATAACATGCTTTGGATCACCAGGTACTTTAATTCCCCAGTCGAATGATGTACGAGATACTGATAAATCCTCAAGACCTGGCTTAATAAAGTTGTTAATCATTTCGTTTTTACGAGACTCAGGCTCAATAAATTCTAGATTATTTTCGTAGTATTCCAGTAATCGATTGGCATATTTCTTCATATTAAAGAAGTATGACTCTTCTTTTACTTTTTGTACTTTTCTACCACAGTCTGGACACATTCCATCAACCAACTGTGTTTCAGTGTAATACGATTCACAAGGCACACAATATAAACCTTCGTATTCACCTTTGTAAATGTCACCGTTGTCTAAAAACTTTTGAAAAATTTTCTCTACAGAGTCAATATGACGCTTTTCTGTAGTTTGAATAAAGTCATTATAGGAAATATCCATAATAGCCCATAATTTTTTTGCACTAGCTGCAATTTCGTTTACGTAATCTTGTGGATGCATGCCTGCTTCTTGCGCTTTTTCCTGAATTTTTTGTCCGTGCTCATCCATTCCTGTTAAAAAGCGAACATCAAATCCCTTTAATCGCTTGTAGCGTGCGATGGCATCTGATGCAACTGTTGTATACGCAGTACCAATGTGGAACTTTCCACTTGGATAATAAATTGGGGTTGTTATATAGAATGTTTGTTGTTCACTCACGCGAGCTGCCTCCATTTGCTTTTTTCGTATAGTCTTTATTCTAACGAAGTACGAAATTTGTTTCAATCAAAGTTTATTTTTAAAATTCATATGTCGAAAAATCGAAACAAATGTTGGTAGTTTGTTGGAGCTTTTAGACTATTGAGAAAATTTTGTAGTAAAAATCTTTAAATTATCCGGGATAAAGTACAGAAATAACAAAAATCTTTCTAAAACTTAGGAAATATGAATGCTAATTTATTGACGTTTATGGCATTAGTTGGTATGATTCATATTAGACAAGTAATGAATGTCGAATTTTGACGAATTTAAAATAACTTTTAAAATATAGGAGGAATTATCATTATGAAATCAACAGGTATCGTTCGTAAAGTAGATGAATTAGGACGTGTAGTAATTCCAATCGAATTACGCCGTACATTAGGTATTGCAGAAAAAGACGCTTTAGAAATTTATGTGGATGACGACAAAATCATCTTAAAAAAATACATGCCTAACATGACATGTGCAGTAACTGGCGAAGTTTCTGATGACAATATGCGTTTAGTTGGCGGTAAGTTAATTTTAAGCTCAGAGGGCGCAGAAACTTTAATGAAAGAAATCCAAAACAACTTAAAAAAATAAGTCATGATTTTGGCTTTATAAAAAAGGAATATCCATGGAGAGATATTCCTTTTGTTATTTATATTATTTATTGATGATACGCTTGATATACATCTCTCTTTGGTAAACCTCTTAATTTTGCGACTTCTTTAATCGCATCCTTCGAAGAAATTTGGCTTTCTTCTATTATATAGTTTACATGTTCTTCTAATGATAGGTTTGTCCAATAGATTTCATCTTCCTCTTCTGGCTCGCCTGAAAGATTCCCTTCTATTACGATACAAAATTCACCTCGAATTTCGTTTTCTTGCGTCCACGTAATTGCTTCTTCAATCGTACCACGTAAAAACTCTTCAAATTTTTTCGTCAGCTCACGTGCTAATGTAATTTTACGATTCCCAAGTACTAACTCTAAATCCTTTAACGTATCCTTCAAACGATGTGGCGCTTCATAAAATACTAACGTTTCCCCTCGCTTTGCTAATTTTTCAAGTTGCTCACGACGTTCCTTTTTATTTCGATTTAAAAAACCAAAGAAATAAAATGGCTGTGGGGTTAATCCTGATGCAATAAGTGCTGTTAAAGCTGCGTTCGCTCCGGGAATTGGTACTACAGCAAAATCTTCTTCAATTGCTTTCATTACAATATCCGCACCTGGATCAGAAATACATGGTAGACCAGCATCACTCACAAGGGCAACTGACTTTCCTTCACGTAAATAAGCTAGTAACTTTTCTCCCCCTACTTCAATATTGTGCTCATGATAGCTAATGAGGGGTGTTTGAATATCAAAGTAATTACATAGCTTTCTCGTATTGCGTGTATCCTCTGCTGCAATAACGTCCACTTCTTTTAAAGTACGCAATGCGCGCATCGTCATATCTTCTAAATTGCCAATTGGGGTTGCCACTAAATATAAGCAGCTCCCTTGTTCATGCTGGCTACTTTTCTGTGATTTCATCGGTAGCCCTCCTCATATACTCAATTTTTTTTATTCTAGGTAATTGTTTAAACGCATATTCTGCTGACATTGCCTGCTGCTTTGTTTCAAATGTTTCAAAGTAAATGCATTTTACAGGTCCTCTCGCTTTTGTATATTTAGCGCCTTTCCCTGCGTTATGTGTTCGTATTCGTTTTTCTAGATTATTCGTATAGCCGGCATAGAAACTTTCATCGCGACATTCTAATACATAGAAGTAATGACTATTTTGCTTCTCCATATAAAATCGCCCTCACTTCTTCTGTGTATTCATTATTATCTTCATACACATATAATGGCGGTAATATTTTTAAATCCGGTTTTCCATCTTTAATTGCCTCGATTAATAATGTATTCGCTTCCTTACCCTTCTTAGGATAAACAAATTGAATCCGTTTAGGCTCTAATCGGTTCGCGCGCATGGCCATCACAATATCTAGTAAGCGACCTGGGCGGTGTACAAAAGCCGCTTTTCCACCTTGCTTTAATAAACGACTCGCAGATTCAACTGCTTGTTCTAATGTTAAGTATAGCTCATGTCGTGCAATTGCATAATGTTCACTTACATTTTTCTCACTTAATTCGTGGGCTAAAAAATATGGTGGGTTACATGTGATCGCATCATATTTTTCAATGCCTAATGTTTTTGGTGCTTCTTTTACATCACCTAGTTGCATGTTGATTTGGTGTTGTAGTTTATTGTATTCAATACTACGTTTCGCCATATCATAAAGTCTTGGCTGTAACTCTACACCTGTAATTTTTGCCTTTGTTCTTGCGCTTAAAAATAATGGAATGACCCCATTGCCTGAACAAAGATCTATTATATGCCCCTTATTTTTAGGAATTTGTACAAAGCGTGCCAACAATACTGCATCTAATGAAAACGAAAAGACAGATGGGCTTTGGATAATACGTAAGTCCTCAGCTAATAAATAGTCTAATCGTTCGTCTTCCTTTAACCACTCTTCCACTGTAGATCCTCCACTTATTCGTACTAATTTTGTGTAATGAGAAAGACACCTCATACGTCTATTTGCATGTATAATGTTCTTCCTTACGATAGGATTTCCTATAGACCAAACAAAAGACTGATATCTACTGTTTGCAGATTCAGCCTTTTATTTTAACCATTTTGTTTATTTAAAAACGATAGACAGAACAAACAATCTTCACCTTTACGCGAGCTACCAAAATGTACATGACATACGTGGAAACCTTCATTGTAGAGACGTGCTAAATTATCATAGCCTTCTCCAATATCAATTGCCTCTTTTTTAAGCTCTTCCGTTTGTAGATTCTTATCAGCCTCATTTGCTAATAGTTCTTCTAAACGACTTCGGAGGTGAAGGTTTTCTGTTTGAAGCGTCTGATGCTCCTCCATCATATGCGCAACAAATTGCTTTAAGGCTCCAAATTGCTGCTGCATTGATTCAAGCTGTTGTTCGAACTCCATAACAGTATCTAAAAAATTACGGTCCTTCACTCAAGCCACCCCATTAATTTCTATCTATATAAGATTTTTCTCACATTGTAACAACTCATCCAATGTATACTCAACCATACGCTCTTGCTTTGTTAAATATACTTGTATTAATCGTTCTAATACATTTAATCCAATTACTTTACCTTCTCCATCTGGGGTCATTGCTGCGTCTCCGATATCTGGCATGCCTTCTTTTGCAAGTTCATAATCGTCATTTTCATACTTTAAACAACACATTAAACGGCCACATAAGCCTGAAATTTTCGTTGGATTTAATGATAAATTTTGATCCTTCGCCATCTTAATCGATACTGGATCAAAATCACCTAAAAACGTCGAACAACATAGCATTCTTCCACATGGGCCAATACCACCAAGTAATTTTGCTTCATCACGTACACCAATTTGGCGAAGTTCAATACGTGTACGGAAAACACTCGCTAAATCCTTTACTAGCTCTCGGAAGTCTACGCGTCCCTCAGCTGTAAAATAGAAAATAATTTTATTGCGATCAAATGTATATTCTACGTCAACAAGCTTCATTTCAAGCGAATGCTCTAGTATTTTAGTATTCGCTAATTCAAATGCTCGCTTTGACTCCACTGTATTTTCCTCTACTTGAATGCGATCGCGCTCATCCGCAGGGCGTACAACTTGCTTTAGTGGTAGAACGACATCATTCTCGCCAACTTCACGCATTGGGACAACAACTTTCCCATATTCAATTCCGCGAGCAGTTTCTACGATGACATATTCTCCAACATCTAAAATATATGCTGCTGGATCAAAATAATATATTTTACCCGCTTTTTTAAAGCGAACTCCGACTACATTATACAAACGTATACCCCTCCTGAAGATTCAGCATTAGCTGTTCCATCAATAACGCACGATTCATATTACGATTTAAGTTCGCACGTGCATGTAACACCGACTGCATTTGACGTGACAGCTTTTCATACGTCTGGTGCAAGGCGATTTCATTAAAACGTTGATACATATCGGGATATGTGCAAGTCGCTTGTTGATTTGCTTTAATCGCAACGATATCACGGTAAGCAAATAATAACAAATCAAGTGCTTGCTCCATTTCTTCCTTTTCTTTAAATAACGGAAGCCACTCGTCATGAACTAGTAATAATGCTTCATGAACATTTTGATGAACGGTCTCTACTAATTTTAACACTGTTTTTCGTGCAAGTACAAACTGCTCATTCTTTACAAGTTCTAACGCAGTATCAACATCATTTGTTACCATGCTAGCTGTCGCTGCCATTGAATTGGTTACGCCCTGCTCAACTAATGATTGTACAAGAGATTGACGAGGTGCTTTCGCAAATTTAATATGCTGACATCTTGATCGAATTGTAGGAAGTATTGATTGTAGGTGCTCTGTTAAAAGAATGGCGACAACTTGTCCATCCGGTTCTTCTAAAAATTTCAACAGCATGTTTGCCGAAGCTACATTTAACTTATCGGCATGATGAAGCACATAAATTTTCTTGCCTTCCTCAACACCCGTCATTTTCATTTCAGCAATTAAATCCCGCACTTGGTCAATCTTGATAAATTGTCCATCTGGCTGAACTTGTTGAATATTCGGGTGATTTCCCGAATCGACGCGTCTGCAATTTCGACATGTTTCACATGGAACATTTTCTGACAAATTACTACAAAGGAGAAGTTTTATAAAAAAAGACACGACATCACGTTTACCTGTCCCTTTTTCACCTTCAAAAATATAGGCGTGTGCCAAACGGTCTTTCTCGACAATCGTTTGTAGTTGCTTTATTACTACAGGCTGTAGTTTTATTAGCTCCTCTATTGTTCGTCCCATTTTCTTCACCTTTTCATTGCTCTATTAAAATCGTCTATGTACTATTCATCAAAAAGGTGTAACATGCTCTGCTAGAAAAAACCCGTGTCTAGTGCACGACAAAGACACGGGGATGCTTTACATATAAAGGTTTATTAAAAGTCCTTTAATCTCACCAATTTTCGCTAATAGCTCAATCGACTCTTTTTCTTCACTTAAAATATCTTCGGCTAATTCAACAAGACGTTCATCAATCGTTTCGACAATTTTTAAACGTCTTCCTTCACCGAAACGATTCCATGTATGCGACTGTTTCATTTCTAAACCATGATCTACTGTTTCTTGCAAAAAACGTTTCACAAGCATTTTAAATCTTGCTAATTCACGTAAATTCCGTGAACGTGCAACACGATCTCCGGCAGCAGAAATATCGCCCATTAATCTTGTTAACTGTTCCGTTTGCAATTTGGAACCTTGCTTGACGACCATATCCCCAAAACGATTGCCCGCCTGGTTTGCTGGACGTAAATCATTACGATTCGTATTTACATTCATACGAAGTTCTTGATTAATTTTCATTTACCTCTCGCCTCCACTTAATTAGAAATGGTGGAACTGTTCGATTGGTAAAACAAATACAATTGCTCCTCCAACTTCAACTTCCACAGGGTACGGAATATAAGAATCTGCATTTCCGCCCATTGGTGATACAGGCGCGACCATCTGCTCCCTCGATCGACAGTTTTCACGAATAATATCCAGTAATTTTGGAATTAACGAATCATCCGTACCAATTAAAAATGTCGTATTTCCAGAGCGTAAAAAACCACCTGTACTCGCTAATTTCGTTGCACGATAATTATTTTTCGTTAATGCATTCGACAATCTGCCACTATCTTGATCTTGCACAACGGCTACTACTAACTTCATCCGCACTCACCCCTTCATTGAATTGGTGCCTCTATTATATCATAGATAGAAGGTACACTTCATTTACTTTTACCCTAATATTGGATTTAAAATCCTCCATACATCCTCAATAACATTTTCCAATGGTTGATCTGCATTAATAATTTTAAATCGTTCTGGGTATCTCTTCATCGCTTCTTGATACCCTTCATAAACCTTTTGATGAAATGCCAGACCTTCCGCATCTAAACGGTTAATCTCATCTGCTCGCGTTGCTTGAATTCGCGCTAAACCCTTTTCAGGCGAAAGTTCAAAGTAAAACGTTATATCTGGTAGTCTCTTCCCAATTGCAAATTGATTAATTGCTAAAACATCATCAACACCAATTTCACGTGCATACCCTTGATATGCAAGTGATGAATCAATGAAGCGATCGCACAATACATGTTTCCCTTCCTCTAATGCAGGAATTATTTTTTCATAAAAATGCTGTGCTCGTGCTGCTGCATAGAGTAAGGCTTCCGTACGTTCATGCATTTCTATATGTGCCGGATCTAAAATAATCGCACGGATTTTTTCGGCAATTTCAATTCCTCCGGGCTCACGTGTTAACAGTGCATTAATCCTTGCTTCCGCTACTCGTTCTCCAATAGCCTTTAACACGGATGTCTTTCCAGCACCTTCTCCGCCTTCAAATGTAATAAATAAATTCCCTTGCATTTTTATATTCCCCTTGCCTTTATTTTATGACATATATTAATTTTTCCTGTAAGCGATGAGTACCTTGGAATGCCGCTCCTATTGCAAGCAATTCCTCTAATTGACTCAATTTTGCTACTGTAATTTTTTCACCTGGTACAAATAATGGAATACCCGGTGGATACGGAATAATCATCGAAGCGGCAACTCGCCCTATCGCTCTCATATATGGTACCCATTCTTTTTGTGCTTGTTCAATTTCTGCAAAGCTTAATTCAGGTTTAGTAATCATCGGCATTTTATAATTAGCACTGTTACTAGTATTCGTATTTTCAGGGCATTCTTTTAGGTTAATTAACGCTTCCTTCATCCGAATTCGTAAATCTGCAAATGGGTAGCTATCTCCATGTTTTAATAAAGGTAAAACTAGGAGTACTTGCTCACTATCTGCCAATTCTACATAAACATGCATTTTTTCTAAAGCATCTTTAAGCTCAAAACCTGTATAACCTGGTGCACGCACTACTAATTTTAATGCATCATCTACCTCAATAACTTGCAACTCTGTCAATGTCCTTAATGACTCGATTAATTGCTTACGCTTATCCATTAAATATACAAAATCACTTTCCGTATAACTCGCTACATATTGTCTTGCATCATCTAAAGAAGCCAAAAGTAAATACGATGGACTGCTTGATTGCAGCATACGTAAATAATGATTTATTTTCTGTTCACTTACAATAGTTGAATTAATATGTAGAAATGAAGCCATTGTCATTGCTGGTAACGTTTTATGTGCTGATTGTACAACTACATCCGCACCAAGCTGTAATGCAGAAAGAGGCAATTGCTCACTAGCTATGAAATGTGCTCCATGGGCCTCATCAACAAGGACAGGTATATGTGCTTCATGACAAAGCTCAATTTGCTTTGCTAGCTCTTTTGTCGTCACACCGTAATATGTAGGATATGTCAATATGACTGCTTTTGCAAAAGGATAACGCTTTATCGCTTCTACTAACGTAGTCGTTTGAATACTCCCTGCCGTTCTTGTCTCTTCATGCCATTGTGGCCCTACATATACCGGATTTACGCCTACTAGCTGTAATGCATGAAAAATTGATTTATGTGCATTTCGTTGTACAAGGACTGTATCCCCCACTTGGCACGTCGCATAAATCATTGCTAAATTACCGACAGTCGATCCATTTACTAAAAAGAAGCTACGGTTCGCTTTGTATATTTGAGCTAATAATTGCTCTGCTTGTAATATTGCTTCTTCTGGATGATGAAAATCATCTAGTCCTGTTAACTCCGTTACATCATATATTAAAGCTCGTTTTATTTCTGAAGGTAAATTTGATAGTAAACCATTTTTATGTCCCGGCACATGAAGTGATTGCGGCTCGTTAGCGACAAATTTTTTTAATGCTTCAACAATGGGTCTTCCATTTTTCATCATGTCACCTCATTTATCATTATTTCTTTATTATAAAGTTGTATACTACATACGACTAGCTCCTACGAAGAATTAATCTTTAGATTCTTCCTTTATTAAGAGAAACAGAAAATTATGGTTGTATTACAGCGAATATTTACTACTATCATAAAAATAGAAAGATAATCAACTTAAGTTACTGAAAATAGCTAGTCATTAGCTAATAAGCTTATCTCGATAAAATTGTTCAACATCCAGGTGAATTTTGATTTTCTCCCTATTTAGATATAGTATTAACATTGCTATTCCCCTGTACATCAACAAAGGCGTTTTTAAACATAAAAAAACCACTGATTCCTCAGTGGTTTGTGTTGCGAAGCGACGTCCTACTCTCACAGGGGGAAGCCCCCAACTACCATCGGCGCTAAAGAGCTTAACTTCCGTGTTCGGTATGGGAACGGGTGTGACCTCTTTGCCATCATCACTTCACTATTGAAAGTTTGTTCTTTCAAAACTGGATAAACGTTTCATTGAATTATGCAATAAAATGTGGTTAAGTCCTCGACCGATTAGTATTCGTCAGCTCCATACGTCACCGCACTTCCACCTCGAACCTATCTACCTGATCGTCTTTCAGGGGTCTTACTTACTTGCGTAATGGGAAATCTCATCTTGAGGGGGGCTTCATGCTTAGATGCTTTCAGCACTTATCCCGTCCACACATAGCTACCCAGCGATGCCTTTGGCAAGACAACTGGTACACCAGCGGTGTGTCCATCCCGGTCCTCTCGTACTAAGGACAGCTCCTCTCAAATTTCCTACGCCCACGACGGATAGGGACCGAACTGTCTCACGACGTTCTGAACCCAGCTCGCGTACCGCTTTAATGGGCGAACAGCCCAACCCTTGGGACCGACTACAGCCCCAGGATGCGATGAGCCGACATCGAGGTGCCAAACCTCCCCGTCGATGTGGACTCTTGGGGGAGATAAGCCTGTTATCCCCGGGGTAGCTTTTATCCGTTGAGCGATGGCCCTTCCATGCGGAACCACCGGATCACTAAGCCCGTCTTTCGACCCTGCTCGACTTGTAGGTCTCGCAGTCAAGCTCCCTTATGCCTTTACACTCTTCGAATGATTTCCAACCATTCTGAGGGAACCTTTGGGCGCCTCCGTTACCTTTTAGGAGGCGACCGCCCCAGTCAAACTGTCCGCCTGACACTGTCTCCTACCCCGCTAAGGGGCATGGGTTAGAAGTTCAATACAACCAGGGTAGTATCCCACCGACGCCTCCTTCGAAGCTGGCGCTCCGAGATCTCTGGCTCCTACCTATCCTGTACAAGTTGTACCAAAATTCAATATCAGGCTACAGTAAAGCTCCACGGGGTCTTTCCGTCCTGTCGCGGGTAACCTGCATCTTCACAGGTACTATAATTTCACCGAGTCTCTCGTTGAGACAGTGCCCAGATCGTTACGCCTTTCGTGCGGGTCGGAACTTACCCGACAAGGAATTTCGCTACCTTAGGACCGTTATAGTTACGGCCGCCGTTTACTGGGGCTTCAATTCGCAGCTTCGCTTGCGCTAACCACTCCTCTTAACCTTCCAGCACCGGGCAGGCGTCAGCCCCTATACGTCACCTTACGGTTTTGCAGAGACCTGTGTTTTTGCTAAACAGTCGCCTGGGCCTATTCACTGCGGCTCTCATGCGCTTGCACGCTCAAGAGCACCCCTTCTCCCGAAGTTACGGGGTCATTTTGCCGAGTTCCTTAACGAGAGTTCTCTCGCACACCTTAGGATTCTCTCCTCGACTACCTGTGTCGGTTTGCGGTACGGGCACCTCTCACCTCGATAGAGGCTTTTCTTGGCAGTGTGAAATCAGGAACTTCGCTCATACGAGCTCGTCATCACAGCTCAACGTTATAGTGTGCGGATTTGCCTACACACACGCCTTACTGCTTGAACAGAGACAACCAACGCTCTGCTTACCCTATCCTACTGCGTCCCCCCATTTCTCAAACGGTGAGGAGGTGGTACAGGAATATCAACCTGTTGTCCATCGCCTACGCCTATCGGCCTCGGCTTAGGTCCCGACTAACCCTGAGCGGACGAGCCTTCCTCAGGAAACCTTAGTCATACGGTGGACGGGATTCTCACCCGTCTTTCGCTACTCATACCGGCATTCTCACTTCTAAGCGCTCCACCAGTCCTTCCGGTCTGACTTCAACGCACTTAGAACGCTCTCCTACCACGCATACCAACGGTATGCATCCACAGCTTCGGTGAATCGTTTAGCCCCGATACATTTTCGGCGCAGCGTCACTCGACCAGTGAGCTATTACGCACTCTTTAAATGATGGCTGCTTCTAAGCCAACATCCTGGTTGTCTAAGCAACGCCACATCCTTTTCCACTTAACGATTACTTTGGGACCTTAGCTGGTGGTCTGGGCTGTTTCCCTTTTGACTACGGATCTTATCACTCGCAGTCTGACTCCCGTGTATAAATATCCGGCATTCGGAGTTTGTCTGAATTCGGTAAAGCGAGATGCCCCCCTAGTCCAAACAGTGCTCTACCTCCGGTATTCTCAATCACGAGGCTAGCCCTAAAGCTATTTCGGAGAGAACCAGCTATCTCCAGGTTCGATTGGAATTTCTCCGCTACCCACACCTCATCCCCGCACTTTTCAACGTGCGTGGGTTCGGGCCTCCAGTAAGTGTTACCTCACCTTCACCCTGGACATGGGTAGATCACCTGGTTTCGGGTCTACGACCACGTACTAATTCGCCCTATTCAGACTCGCTTTCGCTGCGGCTCCGTCTTCTCAACTTAACCTCGCACGTAATCGTAACTCGCCGGTTCATTCTACAAAAGGCACGCTATCACCCATTAACGGGCTCTAACTACTTGTAGGCACACGGTTTCAGGATCTATTTCACTCCCCTCCCGGGGTGCTTTTCACCTTTCCCTCACGGTACTGGTTCACTATCGGTCACTAGGTAGTATTTAGCCTTGGGAGATGGTCCTCCCGGATTCCGACGGAATTTCACGTGTTCCGCCGTACTCAGGATACACTCAAGAGGGAATGACTTTTTGACTACAGGGCTTTTACCTTGTTTCGCGGACCTTTCCAAGTCGCTTCATCTAAATCATTCTTTTGTAACTCCGTATAGAGTGTCCTACAACCCCAAAGAGCAAGCTCTTTGGTTTGGGCTCTTCCCGTTTCGCTCGCCGCTACTCAGGGAATCGAATTTTCTTTCTGTTCCTGCAGGTACTTAGATGTTTCAGTTCCCTGCGTCTGTCCTCATCACGCTATGTATTCACGTGTAGATACTATCCGATTAAAGATAGTGGGTTCCCCCATTCGGAAATCCCCGGATCAAAGCTTACTTACAGCTCCCCGAGGCATATCGGTGTTAGTGCCGTCCTTCATCGACTCCTAGTGCCAAGGCATCCACCGTGCGCCCTTATTAACTTAACCAAAAGTTAACACTTAAAGCATTCGCTTTAAGATTTGAGTTACACGTCAATGTTACTTGACTTGTTCAATATCTATAAAATAGAAATTTGATTTATTGCTTTCAATGTCGTTTTATCCAGTTTTCAAAGAACAAGACAGCTGACTACCATCAC
>NZ_JBBOUI010000001.1:0-37500 GCF_038005985.1 Solibacillus sp. FSL R7-0682 | reverse complement strand
TAGAAGAAACTAATTTTTCATCGAATTCTTTTTTTAATTTCCCTTTGCGAGAAAATAGCATAATTGTTCCCTCACTTTATAATTCACGGCGTCCTTCTAGTGCTTTTGATAGCGTAACCTCATCGGCATATTCTAAATCCCCTCCGACAGGTAAGCCATGTGCAATACGTGTTGTTCGAATTCCCGATGGTTTTACGAGTCTTGAAATATACATCGCGGTTGCTTCTCCTTCAATAGTAGGGTTTGTGGCTAATATTAACTCTTGCACGCGCTCATCATGTAAACGTGTTAATAATGACGCGACATTGATATCTTCAGGTCCTACACCATCCATCGGAGAAATAGCCCCATGCAATACATGATATAATCCTTGATAATCACGCATTTTTTCCATAGCAATAACATCTTTTGGGTCTTGGACAACGCAAATTGTTGAAACATCGCGCTGTTTGTCTGAACAAATATGACATGGATCAATATCCGTAATATGGCCACATTGTGAGCAGTATAATAAATTTCGCTTTGCATCAATGAGTGCTTTGGCAAACGTAGATACGGTATCTTCTTTCATAGTTAATACATGAAATGCTAATCGAGCTGCCGTTTTCGGTCCAATGCCAGGTAATTTCATAAAGCTATCAATTAATCTTGAGATCGGTTCTGGATAGTGCATATGTTCCCTCCTTTAAAAAGGCACACCCCAAAATTTGAGATGTGCTTACACTAACGAGCTATTCCAATTAGAAAGGAAGGTTCATTCCTTGTGTGAATTTACCCATTGTTGAATTTGTAGTTTCTTCTACTTTTTTAAGTGCATCATTTGTTGCGATTACAATTAAGTCTTGTAACATTTCAATATCTTCTGGGTCTACTACAGACTCATCTAAGTTAACTTCTAGCATTTGACGTTGACCGTTCATCACAACTTTCACCATACCGCCACCAGCAGTACCTTCAAATAGTTGTGCGTTTAACGCTTCCTGTGCTTCCATCATTTCTTTTTGCATTTTTTGCATTTTTTTCATCATGCCTTGCATATTACCCATACCACGCATTGTTGTTTCCTCCTTAAACTTAAAAATTATTCTTCGACAACATCAACAAAGTCTTTTCCAAATCGATTTTCAGCTTCAACCACTAGTGGATCTAATGCTTCCGCCATTTGCGCTTCTTCCATAAATGAAGGCTCACTTAATAAATCGTCTGAATCACTAGCGTCTTGCTTTTTTTGATCCAAACCGTTTTCTTTAATAAAGCTTTCACGCAATTTCATCCAAGCCGGCTCTGGTATACAAAGTAGCTCATACTGAATTCCTAATTCGGAAGCGATACGCTGTGTAAATATTGAAATAAGGGCATTGTTATCTGCTACCATTTGACAATGTATATCATACTTGAATTTTACCACAAAAGCACTCGAGTTTGCCGCAACAGGCTCTGCATCAGCTAAAAGTGCTGATTGTGATTTTTGCAAGTTTGCTAATCCCAGTGCCCAAACTGATTTCACCTTTTGTAAATCTGATTTTGTTGCAGATTTTAACACTTCTTGAATTCGTCCTGTTGGCGCATTGTACTGGTTTCCTGCAGGTCGAACACGTTGGCGAGGCTGTTCTTGCACTTGCTGGTTCTGTGCACCACCATTTTGAAATTGCTGCATGAGCTGTCCTAGACGGTTTTCTAACGAGCTCACTTTCCCCTCCAACTCTGGGTCAATGCCCACAGCCACTTGATGATTACCTTTTACTTGTGCCATTTTTAAAAGGGCCGTTTCCAAATAAATTTTCGTATGATGAGAAAAGCGCATTTCCTGCTGAGTTTTCGCTAAAATATCAATATAACCATATAGTGTATCTGCATCATATTCTTTCGCTAATTGCACATACTTTTCATCTGGCGAGATAAATTCTAGTAGTTCTTCTAATGTATTATCTGTTTGAATTAATAATAAGTCACGGAAAAATGTAATAAAATCTTCTGTTAAACGCAGAGGCTCTTTCCCGTCTGCGATTAAATTTTCAACGATGCCGAGAACATTCGCAACATCTTTTTCCTTTAAAGCTTGCGTAATATCGTAAAATGCATCTTGGCTTACTGATCCAGTTACAAGGAGTACGTCCCCTAGTTGCACCGTGTCGTTGCTAAATGACACAACTTGGTCAAGTAAACTTAGTGCGTCACGCATACCACCAGCAGCTGCTTGAGCAATCACCTTTAAAGCTTGCTCGTCATAGCCCATTTGAATATCCTCTAATACTACCTTCATGCGCTCTACAATATCTATAGAAGAAAGTCGTTTAAAATCAAAACGCTGACAACGAGAAATGATTGTTGCTGGAAGCTTATGAGGCTCCGTTGTCGCTAAAATAAATACTGCATGTTCTGGTGGTTCTTCTAATGTTTTTAATAATGCATTAAATGCACTTGTGGAAAGCATATGCACTTCATCTATAATATACACTTTAAAACGCGCGTCAGCTGGTGCGAAACGCACTTTTTCAATAATGTCGCGCATTTCCTCTACTCTTGAGTTTGAGGCAGCATCGAATTCAATAACATCTGTATGGGAGCCTTCCGTAATACTTACACATGTCGCACATTCGTTACATGGTTCACTAGCCGGCGCCTTTTCACAATTAAGTGCTTTTGCAAATATTTTCGCTGTACTTGTTTTACCAGTGCCGCGTGGTCCAGAGAATAAGTATGCATGTGTCGTTTTACTAGCGAGGAGAGCATTTTGAAGGGTTCTTTTTACATGTGTTTGACCTGACATTTCACGGAATGACTGTGGTCTGTATACACGATAAAATGCTTGATATGTCAACCTTTCCCTCTCCTTTCCTTCAATAAATTTCAATAGCTACAGTATAGCATAAAGTAATAAGAAACACTTTTATTATTGAAGTTTCTTATTTCGTGAAACAACAAAAAAACGCATCCATCAATGATGATGAATGCGTTTGAATAAACAAGTTAATACCGTGCACCTTTCTTCGACTGCCGCACATAAGCGTTACTTCTGTCGCCAGCTCAGGTTAGGCTACCCCGCGGCACATGGGCGGGACCACTTAATGCTGCTTCCTTCCGGACCTGACATGGTTCATGGGTGCCCATTGCGCAGGACCCAACCGTCAACACTACGTGCAAAAGGCAGACCAAACAATACGGACAGCCTCAGAAAAGGAATTCAATCTTGCTAGAGCGGATTGCAAGTTACAGGGCACCGCTACCTCCCCATCTAGCACGGCAATACTTAGTATACTAAGCAGTTGTTAAAATTGCAATGAAATGTCCCTATATTTTTTATTGGATAAAAAACAAATCGCTCATTTCGTCAAAAATTTTTCAAAAAGTTTATTGACGAGAACATCATTTCATGATAAATTAATTTATGTCGAAATAAGGACATTCATATTTTGGAGGTATACCCAAGTCTGGCTGAAGGGATCGGTCTTGAAAACCGACAGGCGGGTAACACCGCGCGGGGGTTCGAATCCCTCTACCTCCTCCATTTTTAAAGTAAACCGTTACAAAGATGTAACGGATTTTTTTATACATAATTAACTGCAAAAAGTACTATTTCTAATTAAGTTGAAATAGTACTTTTTTGTATTATCCATTACTTTTCTTGTACAATTAATTACTCAGTAAATATTAAACACTATAAAGGCACCTATTCATAAAGTTAATCTAGAACTATTAACAAGGTGGTATTACTCGTGGAAACTACACATTCTCGAACAAAAGCAACAAAAATGGTATTTGTTATGCTAGTTATTGCACTTTTAACTGCGATTGGTAGCGAAGTGAAAATTATGCCTTTTGAAAATATTCCTTTTCGTTTTGGGCTAGGTAGTATCATTTTCTTTTTCGCCCTATTAATCAGACCCTTGCCAATTTTTTTTACAGGTTTGATTACTGCAAGTACGGTTATTCTTTGGAGATCACTACTTGATGTGCTTCTTTATAATGATGCTTTTATAGCACAATTAATTGAGCATTTACCAGCAGGGCTCTTTTACATTGTTTTTGCTCTATGTTTTCATTTCATTTCTTTAGAAGAAGTAAAGCAACGCCCTTTCATTCTCGGCTTTTGCGCGACAGCATTTGAAGTCATTGCAAATACGATGGAGCATATTGCGACTGGACTATTATTATTACCTCAACTTGAAACAATCGATTCCTTTTTATTGTTCGTTGTGGTAGGTCTTTTACGGAGCTTCTTTGTTGTTGGTCTTTACAGTATTATTACTCTTTCTGAGCAAAAAAAGCAGGTACAACAATTAATAACAATTCACTCAGAGCTATATGTTGAGGCACTGTATTTGCAAAAATCGATGGAGCAAATTGAACAGTTAACGGCCTATAGCTATCAATTGTATAAAAAATTAAAACCCTCTCATCCTGAGCTGAGTAAAGAGGCTTTAACAATTGCTCAGGAAATTCACGAAATTAAAAAAGATCATGAGCGCATTTATGCTGGGTTATCCAAAATAACAAGCTCTGAATATAAACAAAGCTTTTTATTGTCAGATCTGCTCAGTTACATCGTTGAAGCAAATGAAAATTACGCAAAACATTTAAATAAATCAATACAGTTTACACTAATTTGCCCTGATGACTTCCATACAAAAGAGCATATTGCATTGTTAGCAATATTAAATAATTTAATGGCAAATGCTGTTGAAGCAATCCCACAATCCGGATTCGTTACGTTAAGTGTAGTAATTCAACAAGATATGACTGTTTTTATTGTTGAAGATAATGGTGTTGGAATAGAAGCTTCACTCTTACCAATCATTTTTGATGTTGGCTATACATCTAAATTTAGTGAGCAAGGACATGCTTCTACGGGCATCGGACTCTCTCACACGAAAACAATTGTTGAAAACTTACAAGGAATGTTGTCTGTAACGAGTGATAAAACAACATACTTTACCGTACAACTCCCTACAAATCGATTAAAGGAGGAAACTTAATGCGCTATTTTATCGTAGACGACGACCGCGCAAGTCGTGTCATGCTTTCAAACATTATTAATGATAGTGAACTTGGCTCTGTAATTGGTGAAGCAAAAAATGGAGTTGACGCTATTCCGCAAATTATTATGATGCAACCTGAATTTGTTTTAATCGATTTGTTAATGCCAAATTTAGATGGGATTGAAACAATTGAACATTTACGTCAAAACGGTTTTGAGGGAAGCTTTATAATGATTTCCCAAGTCGTTAATAAAGAGATGGTCGCTGAGAGTTATTCAAAAGGGATTGAATTTTTTATCCATAAACCAATTAATTATGTGGAAGTACAAATGGTACTACGTCGAACAGCCGAGCAACACCGATTAAAAAATTCTTTACAAGCGATTCGTCAATCTTTAACGAACTTCGAAATCCCTGAAGTAAAGCATACAAAAAAGACTACTCGGGAGCATATCCAATCCATTTTAAATGATATGGGGATTGTGGCGGAGATTGGTAGTGAAGATATTATTAAAATTATTGAACAATTACTAATTGAAAGACATAAAATTGCGCCGCTTCCTCCACTAAAAGAAATTTATGAAAAAGTGGCGATGCTTACAAAAAATACACCTGATGATATTTTGAAGGAAAGTAAAGCGATTGAACAGCGTGTTCGACGTACAATATTAGCAGCCATGATTAATTTAGCGAACCTTGGTATAGTTGACTATACGAATTCTGAATTTGAATACTACACACCGCGTTATTTTGACCTTACGGATATTCGATATTTAATGCAACAAATCGAAAATAATGACCAACGAAAAGCGAAGGTAAATATTAAAAAATTCATTCAAGTCTTATATTCAGAAATTATTAGTAAGGTAGATTAGTCGGATTTTGTCGGATTCTGTAACCCTCTACTAAAATTAATTTTAGGCTAGTCCTAAATCAATTTATTTTTAGGGGGAACTATATTTTGAAAAAGTTTAAAATTAGTTTAGCTGCTCAGATTTTAATCGGTCTTGTTCTAGGTATTATTGTAGGTGCTGTGTTCTACGGGAACTCAAACGTACAAACTTACCTACAACCACTAGGGGACATTTTCTTAAACTTAATTAAGATGATTGTAGTACCGATTATTATTTCGACATTAATTGTTGGTGTTGCTGGAACTGGTGATATGAAGCAATTAGGTCGTCTTGGCGGTAAGACACTTATTTATTTCGAAGTAATTACAACAATTGCAATTGTTGTTGGTTTATTAGCAGCAAATCTCTTCCAACCGGGTGCTGGCATCGATATGACCCAGCTAGAGCAGTCAGATATTTCTAAATATGTAGAAACAACTGAACAGGAAGAATCAAAGAGCACATTCCAAATCATTGTTGACATCGTTCCTAAAAACGTTATAAATGCAATGGCTGAAGGTGATATGCTTGCGATTATCTTCTTCTCTGTAATTTTCGGTTTAGGTGTTGCAGCCATTGGAGATCGTGGTAAGCCTGTATTAGCATTCTTCCAAGGAACCGCAGACGCGATGTTCTGGGTGACGAACTTAGTTATGAAATTCGCTCCAGTAGGGGTATTTGCCCTAATTGGTGTAACCGTTTCCAAATTTGGAATTGCATCACTAATTCCATTAGGTAAATTGGCGATTTTAGTATATGCAGCGATGATTTTCTTTGTACTTGTTGTATTAGGATTAACAGCAAAACTGTTTGGCTTTAATATCTTTAAATTAATTCGCATGATTAAAGACGAGCTATTACTAGCATACTCTACGTCATCGTCAGAGACAGTATTACCTCGTATCATGTTAAAAACTGAAAAAATGGGTGCTCCTAAAGATATCGTTTCTTTCGTTATTCCAACAGGTTACTCATTCAACCTTGATGGTTCAACGCTTTACCAAGCAATTGCAGCCATCTTCATTGCACAAATGTACGGTATTGACCTTACAATAATGGAACAAATTACATTAATGCTAGTGTTAATGGTAACATCTAAAGGTATTGCTGGTGTTCCAGGGGTATCATTCGTTGTATTACTTGCAACATTAGGTTCTGTTGGTATTCCACTTGAAGGTTTAGCATTCATTGCTGGTATTGACCGTATCCTAGATATGGCTCGTACAGCTGTAAACGTAGTAGGTAACACGTTAGCAGCACTTGTTATGGCAAAATGGGAAAAACGTTTCGACAGCGAGCAATTTGCTGAGTATCAAGCAGCTAACTTAAAATAAAAATGGGAACACTCCGAGCACTTTATAAAATGCTCGGAGTTTTTTATTTAACGACCTTTGCTAAATAAGCACGAATAGACGCTTCCCCATTATGTAACGCTTCCTGCTCACGCACCTCGTCCTTTGCCACTTTCGCCTCTGCTGCTTCGATGACTGCTTCAATTTGCCTTTGCGGTACGACAATGACACCATCAATATCGCCGATAATATAATCTCCTTGCTCCACTACAACACCACCAACAGATACTGGTACCCCAACTGCTCCACCACCATGCTTATTACCAGCAGCCACTGTTGTTCCTAAAGCGAAGACAGGAAAATCAATTTCCCTTGCTGCCGCTAAATCCCGGATCACTCCATCAACTACAAACCCTTGCACACCGACGCCTTGTGCTAATTGCATTACAAAATCACCTGCTACAGCACGATTCGTATTGCTTTTACAATCGATTACTAAAATATCTCCTTTACTGGCTTTACTAATCGCTTCTAATACGGCTCCATTTTCTCCATCTGGTAAGCGTACCGTTAAGGCTCGTCCTGCAATTTTAAAATGATCCGCTAATGGTTTAATCGACGATGCAACATTTGTATGCCCCCCTGTTGCATCTGAAATAGCAGTTGTTGGAAGCGCTAATAAACGCTTTTCCACTGTAATGATTGTCATAATTTCATCCCCCTTGACTTATACTGATACAAGTTGTGAAATCTTGCCTCATTTTAAGCATAATCGATTCAACTTTTTTCTCGCAATAATTTTCAGAAAAATGTTACAAATCATTCGTTATGGGAATACTACTAATAATTAAAGGAGGGTCAAATGAATGAATAATCCACTTATTAAAATAATTATCGAAGAAGATGGAAATACGACTTACCAGATGGCGACATTCGATATTGAGGTTGTTGCCCGTTTAACAGGCGGCATAGCACCAACAATATCCTATATGTATAACGACAATGATGTCACTGATGACATACGTGCAATTCGTTTCCATCATGACAATCCTGCCTCTTATATTGAAGACTATTCCTCTTTTCAACAAATGCTTTATGAAAAAGAACAGCGAGCGATTAATGAACTGTATGAAACATTGACAATCAAACCGAAAAACATGTCTACTGCCAAACAACTATTATGGAGCTTTTTCTTACTCTTTCTTGTGATGCTTCCTGTTTTCGTTGTGATGCTAATTAATTAAAAAGGACTTATC
Organism: Solibacillus sp. FSL R7-0682; assembly: GCF_038005985.1. Lineage (NCBI taxonomy): Bacteria > Bacillati > Bacillota > Bacilli > Caryophanales > Caryophanaceae > Solibacillus > Solibacillus sp. FSL R7-0682. Next base: position 29,080 of record NZ_JBBOUI010000001.1, on the reverse strand, counting down.
CTGTAACAAATTTTACAGAATAAGTCCTTCATTTTTATTTACGTAAATGACTTGTTTGCTCTAACATATGTGCAATACGTGCTACAATATCCTCTACTTGCTCTGGATTTTTCATTAAATCATAGTCATTAATATCAATGCGAAGCACTGGGCATGCATTAAAGTTATTAATCCATTCCTCATAGCGACCATGCATTTCTTGCCAGTACGTATGTGGTGTTTGTTGTTCCATTTCACGTCCGCGCTCTTGGATCCGACCAATCACATCATCAATCGGGCCTTCTAAATAGACGAGTAAGTTAGGATGTGGGAAGTAAGGTGTCATTACCATTGCATCAAATAAATTTTTATAAGTCTCGTAATCAGTCGGTGTCATTGTCCCTTTATCGTAATGCATTTTTGCAAAAATACCTGTATCTTCATAAATAGATCGGTCTTGAATAAAACCGCCCCCATATTCAAAAATACGTTTTTGTTCTTTAAAGCGCTCAGCTAAAAAATAAATTTGTAAATGGAAGCTCCATTTATCAAAGTCATCATAAAATTTATCTAAATAAGGGTTTGTATCAACCTTTTCATATGACGTACGGAAATTTAAAGCTTCCGACAATGCCTTTGTCATCGTCGATTTCCCTACACCGACTGTTCCTGCAATCGTAATCACTGTATTGGCAGAAATATTGTATTTCTCTCTTAAATTCATTATTGATGCAAACTCCTTTGTTGTAACTTTTCCTCTATTACTTTTAAAACATACTGCAAATCTTCTTCATTTTTCACAAAATCCAACTCATCCCCATTTAGCTGGATGACAGGAATTTCAGGATGCATTTTTTCAAAATGGCCGATAAATTCATGGTAGTCACTCGCAAGCTGCTCCATATATTCACGTGTTATATTTTTTTCAAATTCACGTCCACGCATAGCAATTCGCTTCATAAGCATGTCGATACTAGCATGTAAGTAAACAACCATATTTGGCTTAGGCATGTCTGCTGTTAATATTTTATAGATTGCCTCATATTTCTCATATTCAGAAGGCTGTAATGTGCGCTTAGCGAAAATTAAATTTTTGAAGATATGATAATCCGCTACAACAGGGCCTTGCTTTTCAAGAATTTGATGAATATCTGCTAATTGCTTATAACGATTGCACAGGAAAAACATTTCCGTTTGGAAGCTCCACTCATCGATATTTTCATAGAACTTACCTAGAAATGGATTTTCATCTACAATCTCTTTTAATAAATGATAGTCAAATGTTTCAGCAACGACCTTAGATAATGAGGTCTTCCCTACACCAATTGGACCTTCTACTGTTATAAATGGCACAGACACTAGAAGTCCTCCTTCTCTCTTTTTCTTTCTTTATAGTCAGTGCCTTTCATTTTATCACAACGGTTAATGGACAACAAAACAAACAATTCCATTTTTACGAAAATGGTATAGAACATTTTCTACCAATTTCTATTCATCAAATTGAGCATACGCATGCTCCTGTAACTCGTCTAATCGTACGCGTTCTTTTTCATACGCCTCTTCTATCTTTTCGGTTTGCTGCCTAGCCAAGTCTTCAATATCCTGTTCTTTTTCTACAAAAGATACTTGTAACGCCTCCAATTTCTCCTCCAACTGTTCTCTCCCATATTGAAGAGCTTCAAATAATTGATCTTCCAGTTGGCTTTGTGACGCTTCCTCACTTTCCTCTAGCTTTTCTATTGATTGTTCATATGTTTCGTGAATATTTTCAAGATGACCTTCTAGAGTTAATTCTGCCGCCTCAAACAAAGACTCATATTTTTCAAGTATTTCGATCATCGCCTGATTTAGATTATCTGTTAAGTCCTCAAGCTCTGCTACTAACTCAACGCTTGTACACCTTTTAACGCTATACTGATGTTGTACCTCTACGTATTTTTGAAACTGAAGCTGTTCTGCCTCAAGCTTTTGTCGCAACAGCTCCTCTATCTGCTTTTGATAGCTCTCGCTTATTTTATTTTGTTCTAGTTTATAGTTTTTCAATATAATTTCTTTCTTATTTTTAAATAATGTTTTAATTTTCTGAATAGCTTGTTCGCTATTGTTTTTTAAAGCCTGTTCATCTTGTATTATTTGCGCATTAAGCCTTTTTCTTTTTTCCTCGTATTGCTTATGTAATGTTTCTTTTATTTGCGTCTCATTTTTTTCAATTGTCTGTTGTTTTTGTTCATATTCTTGCTCTAGCTCTTCATATAGCTCTATAAAATATGTTTCTGCTTGCTCAATTGTTTGAAATGATTTCATACAACCCTTTTCCCTTCAAACTTTTCTTTCATAATAGCACGAATTATTCAACTGTCGCGGAAACATTTCGAATCATGCTACACTGAACAATAAGGAGCGATGAATCATGACAACTATCAATAAAGATCATTTTTATATGCAGGAGGCGCTAGTGGAAGCGGAAAAAGCAGCGATGCTCGGCGAAGTACCTATAGGGGCTGTTCTCGTATACAAAGATGAAATTATTGCACGTGCACACAATTTACGTGAGACAACACAAAACGCTTTAACGCATGCAGAAAGTATGGTTATTCAAGAAGCTTGCAAAAAAATTGGCAGCTGGCGTTTAGAAGAAACAACCCTGTATGTCACATTAGAGCCATGCCCAATGTGCGCTGGCGCAATATTACAATCTCGTATCCCACGTGTTGTTTATGGTGCCCGTGATCTAAAAGCAGGCTGTGTAGATTCACTGTACCGCTTATTAAATGATGCTCGTTTTAATCATGAATGCGAAGTAACAGAAGGTGTTTTAGCAGAACAATGCGGACAAATTTTAACAGATTTCTTCCGTGCATTACGCAACCGAAAAAAAGCAGAAAAGTTAGCAAGGAAGCAACAATAAACCGCAATTTCAAACCGCGAAGATTTTGATGTACAGGATGTGTTGATTTAAAAAGTAAGCGTCTTGTACGCACGTTGCTTCTTTCCAGATAAATTACTGATCGGAAACGTGATACAAAACCTATAACAAAAGGAGGCTACTATGAACGGATTTTCTATTTTTGATTCCATTCACCTTTCCTGGCTTGTTTTAATAGGATTACTTTTAATTATTTCAGTATATTTTTATCGGAATTTTTCAATAACAAATCAACAGCATTTTCAACGTTTAATTTTTTGGCTGCTTCTCCTATTAGAAATCGTCAAGCAATGTTATTTACTATTTACGAATCAATATTCTTATTGGAGTCCACCACTTCATTTATGTGGTTTAGGCATTTTTATTATTGGCTGGCATGCCTATTCTCCAAATCGAACAACGGCTACACTACTCTATGCCTTAACGCTACCAGGTGCAGCCATTGCTTTGCTATTCCCTGGATGGACAACAGATCCTATCTTTGGCTTCTTACATATTCATAGTTTTTTATTTCATGCACTTCTTATATTATTTGTACTTCTTTTACTTGTAACCAAGAAAGTAGAAACAACACTAACAGACCTTTGGCGAGCAATTTTATTTTTACTTCTGATCGTCCCTCCGATTTATTGGTATAATGCAAAGTTTAAAACGAACTTCATGTTTTTGAATCGCCCTGTTGTCAATACACCATTACAATGGTTATTTGAACTATTCGGTGCTTCAGGCTATTTACTAAGCCTCGCTGTCGTCATCTGTGTATTATGGCTCTTGTTGTACCTACCTTTTATGCGAAAAATAAACTAACACTACGGATTTTGAATATGGGGCATAACCTGAACTAGCAATCTCAAATGTTATGCCCTTCCAGCTACCTTTTTGTTGTAAGTTGATTTCTCTACTTTATGAGTTGCCTTGCAAATGAGGCGACATGTTTCAATGGTTCTTGTTGAATGCTAGTTTTAATCTGCATCGCTTCTAGTAACTCCACAACCTTTTCGGTTGCCACATTCCCTGTAGCTCCTGGTGAAAAAGGACAACCCCCTAGGCCAGCTATTGAACTATCAAACTTTGTTACCCCTGCTTGCATCGCCGCAACAATATTGGCATAAGCAAAGCCGTTTGTATCATGAAAATGACCAACAAACACAATTTCAGGGAAGTCTTGTTTGAGCATTTGAAAACGCTCATATACTATTCTTGGATTCGCCTGCCCATTTGTATCTCCTATTGAGATTTCGTCGACACCATGTGCTACAAAATGTTGGACAACACGCTTCACTTGCTCATAGGAGACTTCTCCTTCGTAAGGACAGCTAAAACACATCGAAACGTATCCCCGAATAAACATTTGATTCGCCTTTGCTCGCTTAAATAACAATTTGCACTCATCTAATGATTCCGTAATGGAACGATTAATATTTTTTTGATTAAATGTTTCACTGGCACCTACGAACACAGCAATTTGAGGGACATTTGCATCAATAGCACGCTCTAACGCCTTTATATTCGGTGTCAATGCAATAAATGTAAAACCTATTTCTTTACAAAATGCCGTAATTTCACTAGCATCAGCCATTTGAGGAACCACTTTTGGATGTACAAAAGATGCCGTTTCAATACGGTGAAATCCTGCTTCATATAACTGCCTTATTAATTTCTTTTTTTGATCCGTCGGAACGAATTTTTTTTCATTTTGTAGTCCATCTCGCGGTCCAACTTCAATAATTTCCACTTCCTGCGGGAAATGCATACGCGTTCACCTCTACTGTTTAATAATAAAAACAATCGGAAATACATTAATTTTCTAGAATATAACAAATATTTCTTTTGGAGTAAACGAAAGAGACTACAACTTATTTAGATTAATCGGCTAATAAATTTTTCTCAAAGACAATTTTATGACGCCCTTTGTCATCAACAAAGGTTTTGATAATATTAAATCCTGCCTTTAAATTAACAATTAGCATTGCTTTCTTTTCATTACGCCCATATGTACGAACTAATTTGTATCCTTTTCCTCTACACCAGTTATGCTGGGCCTTCATACATGCTGCTGCGATACCAAGTCGTTGATAATTTGGGTGTACGCCTCCTAACCAGCTGTAAAAGGCCCCATCTGGTTGCTCGTAGCCAAATTTAAATGCCGCTACTTTACCATCGACAATGGCTAAAATCGCCAAAAAGTTATTGCGATTTTGGAGTTTTTCTTCCTTTAATAAATCACCATCAAATACTGCGCGATGCACTTCTTGTATTCCTTCTAGCCAGCTTTTTGGAATGGTATTTTCAAACTTTAAAATTTCCATATGTATGCTCCTTATAAAAAAACATCAACCTGTTTATTGACAAGTTGATGCTTTCATTAATTATTTTGCAGAAATAACTTCTACGCCCCCCATATATGGGCGTAATACTTCTGGTACAACGACTGAACCATCTGCTTGTTGGAAGTTTTCTAGGATTGCCGCTACTGTACGACCAATTGCTAAACCTGAACCATTTAGTGTGTGTACAAATTCTGGTTTGGCATTTGCTTCACGACGGAAACGAATATTAGCACGACGCGCTTGGAAATCTTCAAAGTTTGAACAAGAAGAAATTTCACGGTACATATCCTGTGCTGGAATCCATACTTCTAAATCGTATTTTTTTGCAGCAGTAAAACCTAGGTCAGCCGTACACATTTTTAGCTTACGGTAAGGTAAGTTTAATAATTGTAATACTTTTTCAGCATGACCTGTTAAAAGCTCTAATTGCTCGTAAGACTCTTCTGGCTTAACGAAGCGTACTAATTCTACTTTGTTGAATTGGTGCTGACGAATTAAACCACGCGTATCACGTCCTGCAGAACCTGCTTCTGAACGGAAGTTTGCACTGTATGCAGTGAAAGCTTGTGGTAGCATATCTGCCGATAAAATTTCATCTCGGAAGTAGTTCGTTACCGGAACTTCAGCTGTTGGAATTAAGAAATAATCTACTTCATCCTCTTCACGGACTAATTTGAATACATCCTCTTCAAACTTCGGTAATTGACCTGTCCCTGTTAAGCTATCACGGTTTACGATTTGTGGTGGCATCATTTCAGTATAACCATGTTGATCCGCATGTAGATCCATCATGAAGCTAATTAACGCCCGTTCTAAACGCGCTCCTAAACCTTTGTAGAATAAGAAACGGCTTCCTGCAACTTTTGCACCGCGCTCAAAATCAACGATATCTAAGTCTTTCGCGATATCCCAATGTGCTTTTGTTTCAAAATCAAAGCTTGGTACATTCCCCCAAGTGTATTCTTCTACGTTATCCTCTTCTTCCATCCCAACCGGAACAGATTCGTGTGGAATGTTTGGTAAACGCATCATCATATCCTTGAACTCTTCTTCAATGGCATTTAACTCTGCATCTAGTGTTTTAATTTCATCGCCTACTTCACGCATACGAGCAATGACTTCTGAAGCATCTTCCTTGTTACGTTTCATAACAGAAATTTGCTCAGATACTTTGTTACGCTCTGCCTTTAGTTCTTCTGTTTTTGCGATTAACTCTCGACGTTTTGTATCCAGTGTTTCAAAATTATCTAAGTTTCCTAGGTCTTCATTACGTGTAAGAAGCATTTTTTTTACTTCTTCAAAATTATCACGAACGCGTTTAATATCTAACATGTTCATTCCTCCTATAAATTATGAAATTGATGATCCGGAGTACTTTCATACGTTAATGTATTAGCAAAATGAATACAAAAAAGCCCTCAATCCCTTAGAAAGGGACGAGAGCTACCCGCGTTGCCACCCTAATTGAATAGAAATTAATCTATTCCACTTCACATTTAACGACTCTGGTAAGCCGGCTTAAGCTTACTATAATGTTCAGCTTAGCATCTCAAGGACGGATTCACAAGTGTCTTTGCCAGCTTTCACCACCCGCTGACTCTCTAAAAAAAACGTGCTTGCTACTACTTCCTATCATCGAATTCCTTATAAATTTAATCATACTGTACTATATACTGTTTGTTTTTGCAAGTTCTCGCTAAAAGTTTCATAAGAGAAGACAACCATGCTATACTTTTATGACATTGTTATTTCTAAAAAATTATGATCATTTGACGTGGTCAGTAAGGAGGCAATTATTATGCTTTATTTTCAATTACATAAGGAAAATACAATCCCATTATATGAACAGCTTTACATCGGTATTAAAAATGCCATTACGTCAAAGCAGTTAGAAGTTGGGGCACGACTTCCTTCAAAACGTGAATTGGCTGAGTTTTTTACGATAAGCCAAACAACCGTCGAGCTTGCATATTCGCAACTCCTTGCAGAAGGTTATATTACATCTAAACCACGTGTTGGATATTTTGTAGAGGAAATTGATGAGCTACCTCTTATTTATGCTAAACAACAATCCGTTAAATTTCAGCAAGTAAAAGGTGAGAGACCTTCCTACGCAATTGATTTCTCCTCTGCCAAAATTGATGAAGACGCCTTTCCATTTACTCTTTGGCGAAAGTATGCAAAGGACGTCCTCGATATGCCCTTTAAGCATTTATTACAGACGGGAGAACGTCAAGGAGAGCTTGCCCTTCGTATTGAAATTGCAAACTACTTACACCAATCTAGAGGGATTCAATGTAGCCCTGAACAAATTGTCATCGGCTCTGGTACAGAACAGCTTTTACCGATGATTTTAAAATTGTTTGGTGATCATGCAAAGCTTGCACTCGAAAATCCTGGTTATTCACCGATTCCAAGAACACAGCTCAAGCAAATAGCAATTCCTATTGCTGTCGATACGGATGGATTGATTGTGGAACAGCTTCAAAGGACAGATGCTAATATCGTTTATGTAACACCATCCCATCAATTTCCTACTGGTGCAGTTCTTTCTGCGAACAGGCGAACTCAGCTTTTAAAGTGGGCTGCACAAGCACCGAACCGCTATATTATTGAAGATGATTATGACAGTGAGTTTCGTTATATTGGAAAACCAATTCCAGCACTACAAGGGTTAGATCAGCATGACCGTGTCATTTATTTAAGCACTTTTACCAAGTCATTAATGCCGTCCTTACGTGTTGCCTATTTTGTATTACCGCCATCGCTAGTGAAGCGTTATCGCGAAAACTTTAACTACTATTCATCGACCGTACCACGCTTTGAGCAGCATATTTTAGCAAATTTTATGAAGGACGGTCATTTTTCAAAACATTTAAATCGGATGCGGAAGATTTACCGTAAAAAACATGATAAGCTCATTGAAATCTTTTCAACATATTATCCTCAAATACAAATTTCAGGAGATGCAGCGGGTACTAATATTTTAATTACCTTTGCCCATGCACAATCAGAGACAGAACTTCAACAATTGGCTCTTAAGCATCAAATTTATATATTACCATTATCAAATTTTTTTGTAACTCCACAAAATACGACCGAACGTGTTTTTCTACTTGGCTTTGGGAACCTTCCCCTTACCGAAATTGCGACGAAGATTCACCAATTAATGCAAATCTGGGGGATTTCAAAGAAAGCATAAATAAACAGCACCTATATTATAGGTGCTGTTTATTTATGCTTGAAACAAAATCAATCTGATAATGTTCCACCCATTCATGAAGTTGCATTAAATAAGCGAGTAATTGAGGCCCTGCCATCAGCTGACCAAACCAAGGAATTTGAAATGATTGTCCTCCTGTTGCAATTAATTGCTTTAACTTCTCACCTTCAAATAATTCATGTAAGATTGAATGCTTTTTTTCGAGTATTTGTTGCAATTGTTTTTGAACTAACTCGGTATATTTTGGGTGATACGTTTTTGGGTATGGATTTTTTTTACGATAAACTACTTCCTTTGGTAGGACATTTGAAAATGCATCCCGTAATATCCCCTTTTCCATCCCACCACTATTTTTCATCTCCCAAGGAATATTCCAAACATATTCTATAATCGTATGATCCGCAAATGGAACGCGCACTTCCATACTAGCCCCCATAGTCATTCGGTCATTCCGTTCAAGTAAAGTTTGCATAAAGAATTGATTATTTAAATAGAATAATTTTTGTCGCTCTTGTTCCTCTTCATTGCCGATAAATACTGGCATTTCCTTTAGTGCCTGGTCATAGGAAGCATTTAAAAAATCGTGTAACTTTAAGCGCTCCTGCCATATTGGCTTTAATAATTGTTCCCGTTCACTTGTTGAACGTAGCCATGGAAACAGTGAGGTCGGTTTATTTTCATAAAACCATGGGTATCCCCCAAATACTTCATCTGCACACTCACCAGATAAACCTACAGAATATCCTTTTTTCATTTCCTTACTAAACAAATAAAGCGAACTATCGATATCTGCCATACTCGGATAGTCCTTTAAATAAAGTGCCTCATTCAAAGCTTCTACGAGTTCATCTTGGGTTAAAATGATATTTCGATGATGGGTCTTATAAAGTTGCTGCATTTTATTAATCCAATATTCATCCTGAGATGTTTGAAATGCATTTCCTTTGAAATAGTGATCATTATCTTCATAGGATACCGAGAAAGTCGATAATGTTTTATTATGCTTTGCTAGTTCCATTGCTGCAATTGCCGTAATAATACTTGAATCGAGACCCCCTGATAGCATTGTACATATAGGCACATCACTTATTAATTGTCGTTTCACAGCAGCTGTAACTAAATTTCGAACTTGCTCTTTTGTCTCTTCAAGAGAATCTAAATGAGGCCTACTCTCGATTTCCCAGTAGCGCCAAGTTTGCATTCCATGTCGATTAACAATAAACGCATACGCTGGCTTAATTTCTTCTATTCCTTTAAAAATAGCATTCCCTACAAGACGAGAAGGGCCTACGCTAAACAATGCTGCAAGACCATAATCATCAACCTCTGTCTTAACATCTGGGTGGGCTAAAATCGATTTAATTTCTGAGCTAAACAGAATTCCTTGATTAAGTTTCTTGTAAAATAACGGTTTTACACCTAAACGATCGCGACATCCGAACAACTCTTCCTTTTCTTCATCCCAAATAACAAAGGCAAAGATTCCATTTAAATAGTCCACACATTTTTCTTTCCACTGAATATAGGCGACTAAAATTACTTCTGTATCGGACGTCGTATAAAAAGTTTGGCCTAACGCCTCAAGCTTTTCACGAATTTCCTGCGCATTATAAACTTCCCCATTATAAATAATTGTATAGTGCGCTCTCGTCATTGGCTGTCCACCGCTTTGCAAATCGATAATAGCTAACCGCTTATGCCCTAGCAATGCGTGATGGCTTTTGTAATAGCCGTCAGAATCTGGTCCACGATGTTTTAAACTTTCTGTCATCGTTTGAAGAATTTTATCCTCGTACCTTAAATCCCTTGAAAAATCGATCCATCCTGTAATTCCACAAATAATGACATCCCTCCATGGCGCTATTATATGCTGTCCATAGTAAAAAGGAGCCCTTCCATAAGTAATTAACTTATAGAAAGAACTCCCTCTTTATTAAAATGTATTAACTGCAAAGCCAAATAGACCGCCCCATAAATTGCCGAAGAAATTCGCAATTCCTTGGAAGAATAATGACATTTTCCCTGCGCGTTCTACGCTTTCTGTTGTTACTACATCAGCAGTAATATCCGAACCATCAATATAGCCGTAATCCGTACCCTCTGTACGCTCAACAATTACTTTTCCGACTACTTTATCGGCTTTAACACCTGCTTCTAACTCGTCCACTTCTAATGCTAATGTAGGGACATATAAGTCCTTTTCAGTCGTTTTCACCATAACAGAAATCGGTTCTTTTACACCGATTTTAACAACATCTTCTTTACCTTTTGTTACGTCAATTGTTTTTTGCTCATCAAACGTATAGTTTCCTGGTAAAATCTCTTGCTTTGAGAATTGACCAAAACCGTAATCAAATAATTTTGCTGTTGCATCGAAACGTGCTTTATAAGAACCAACGCCCTTTGAATCTACAGCTTTCATTACGACAGCGATTAAACGTGTATCACCACGTTTTGCCGTACCTGTAAACGTGTGACCTGCAAAATCCGTTGTACCTGTTTTTAAGCCGTCTACACCTTCATATTCATAAACAAGACCCGGTAACATGAAGTTCCAGTTAGACATATTGATTGCATCTGAAGTGCCTTCACGGAAAACCTTTTTAGGAATCTTTGCTGTTTCTAACATATCAGGATGATCTTTTAATAAATTGTAAGCTAATTTTGCCACTGAACGGGCAGGCATTACGTTTTCATCATTTTCTCCTGTGCCAGCTGGGTGCATACCTTGTAAATCTGAATTATTTAAACCAGTTGAGTTGACGAATTTGTAATTTTCTAAGCCAAGCTCCTCTGCTTTTTTATTCATTAATTTAATAAACTCTGTTTCCGTACCTGCAATTGTTTCAGCAATAGCAATTGTCGCTGCATTTGCGGAATAGATTGCCATTGCTTCATATAATTCTTTAATTGTATAAGTTCCATCTGCTCGTAGTGGAACATTACTTAATAAACGGTTTTGAGAAATTTTATATGTGTACTCTGTCACACTATACTGTTGCTCCCATGTTATTGAGCCTTCTTTAATAGCATCAAGTAATAAGTACTCTGTCATCATCTTTGTCATACTCGCAATACCAAGTGGCGCAGATGCATTTTGTTCATATAAAATTTTTCCTGTATCTGCATCAATTAAAATTGCTGCATCGACAGTTAATCCTAAATCTGATTCCGCATTTGTCGTAGCAGGTGCTAACGCCAACATGCTTAGTATCAACATCGGAATCAAAAACAGACTAGTTATTGATCTTTTGTTTACTTTCTTCACAAAGCTACCTCCAAATTTTTGTTTTCCTTATCTACGTCATTTTATCATACAAGAGTAATAGAATGTGACCTCACTTAATAAAAAAAACGTTACTATCCTCAAATGTGACGATAGTAACGTTTGAAAGTTGCATGTAATTATTGGATAGAGTAGTTAGGTGCTTCCTTTGTAATTTGTACATCATGTGGATGAGATTCACGTAATCCTGCACCAGTCATTTTAATAAACTGTGACTTTTCACGTAAATATTCTAAGTCTGGAGCACCGCAGTAACCCATACCTGCGCGAATACCACCAATTAGTTGATGGATTGTATCTGCTAATGGCCCTTTGTAAGGAAGGCGACCTTCAATTCCTTCAGGAACTAACTTCTTCGCATCTTCTTGGAAGTAACGATCTTTTGAACCTTTTTCCATTGCACCAAGTGAACCCATACCGCGGTATACTTTGAAACGGCGACCTTGGAAGATTTCTGTTTCACCAGGAGATTCAGAAGTACCTGCTAATAAAGAGCCTAGCATTACAACATGTCCACCTGCTGCTAGTGCTTTAACAATATCGCCAGAATACTTAATACCACCATCTGCGATAATCGTTTTACCGTATTCACGGGCTACGGTTGCAGCATCATACACTGCTGTAATTTGTGGTACACCAACACCTGCTACAACACGAGTCGTACAAATAGAACCTGGTCCAATACCTACCTTTACAACGTCTGCACCAGCTTCAAATAATGCACGTGTACCTTCAGCAGTTGCTACGTTTCCTGCAATAATATCTAATTCTGGATAAGCTTCACGGATATTTTTAATTGTGTTTAATACACCTTGAGAATGTCCATGTGCAGTATCAATTACAATAATATCAACTTGAGCTTCTACAAGCTTCGCAATACGTACCATTGTATCTTTAGAAACCCCTACAGCTGCCCCTACAACTAAACGACCATGCTTGTCTTTTGCAGCATTCGGGAATTCAATTACCTTTTCGATATCTTTAATTGTAATTAAGCCTGTTAATTTTCCTTCTTCATCTACAATAGGTAATTTTTCGATCTTGTATTGTTGAAGAATTTTTTCAGCGTCCTCTAATGTCGTTCCTACTGGCGCTATAATTAAATCTTCCTTCGTCATTACATCGTCAATTTTTAACGAGTAATCTGAAATGAAACGAAGATCACGGTTTGTAATAATCCCTACAAGCTTTTGATCTTCCATGTTATTTACGATTGGAACACCTGAAATGCGGTATTTGCCCATTAAGTGCTCTGCATCGAATACTTGATGCTCAGGTGTTAAGAAGAATGGATTAGTAATTACGCCATTTTCAGAACGTTTAACTTTTTCAACTTCTTCTGCTTGTTCATCAATACTCATATTTTTATGGATAATTCCTAGACCGCCTTGACGAGCCATCGCAATCGCCATTTTTGCCTCTGTAACAGTATCCATACCTGCAGAGATCATTGGGATATTTAACTTAATGTTATCTGTTAATTGTACAGATAAATTAACATCCTTTGGTAATACTTCAGAGTGTGCTGGCACTAGTAATACATCATCAAATGTTAAGCCTTCTTTAGCAAATTTTGATTCCCACATTTTTGTGAATTCCTCCTATTATAAATGAATATTATTGTAAGGTTAACAACGTGGAACTCGACTGTCAAGAATCTGAGAAAAGTAAAATAATTCGGAATATTAGTGCTGGATTTTTATAAGTTGTATTTTATTTCTACTATACTTTTACTATATAATAAAAAACTATTATTCAGTAAATAAATATAAGAATATATATCAAAATATTATAAATTGACGAATATCATCTATTAAATTAGTGCGCCTTTTAATTTTGACAATAAAAAAACCACTGATTCCTCAGTGGTTTGTGTTGCGAAGCGACATCCTACTCTCACAGGGGGAAGCCCCCAACTACCATCGGCGCTAAAGAGCTTAACTTCCGTGTTCGGTATGGGAACGGGTGTGACCTCTTTGCCATCATCACTTCACTATTGAAAGTTTGTTCTTTCAAAACTGGATAAACGTTTCATTGAGTTTTGCAATAAAATGTGGTTAAGTCCTCGACCGATTAGTATTCGTCAGCTCCATACGTCACCGCACTTCCACCTCGAACCTATCTACCTGATCGTCTTTCAGGGGTCTTACTTACTTGCGTAATGGGAAATCTCATCTTGAGGGGGGCTTCATGCTTAGATGCTTTCAGCACTTATCCCGTCCACACATAGCTACCCAGCGATGCCTTTGGCAAGACAACTGGTACACCAGCGGTGTGTCCATCCCGGTCCTCTCGTACTAAGGACAGCTCCTCTCAAATTTCCTACGCCCACGACGGATAGGGACCGAACTGTCTCACGACGTTCTGAACCCAGCTCGCGTACCGCTTTAATGGGCGAACAGCCCAACCCTTGGGACCGACTACAGCCCCAGGATGCGATGAGCCGACATCGAGGTGCCAAACCTCCCCGTCGATGTGGACTCTTGGGGGAGATAAGCCTGTTATCCCCGGGGTAGCTTTTATCCGTTGAGCGATGGCCCTTCCATGCGGAACCACCGGATCACTAAGCCCGTCTTTCGACCCTGCTCGACTTGTAGGTCTCGCAGTCAAGCTCCCTTATGCCTTTACACTCTTCGAATGATTTCCAACCATTCTGAGGGAACCTTTGGGCGCCTCCGTTACCTTTTAGGAGGCGACCGCCCCAGTCAAACTGTCCGCCTGACACTGTCTCCTACCCCGCTAAGGGGCATGGGTTAGAAGTTCAATACAACCAGGGTAGTATCCCACCGACGCCTCCTTCGAAGCTGGCGCTCCGAGATCTCTGGCTCCTACCTATCCTGTACAAGTTGTACCAAAATTCAATATCAGGCTACAGTAAAGCTCCACGGGGTCTTTCCGTCCTGTCGCGGGTAACCTGCATCTTCACAGGTACTATAATTTCACCGAGTCTCTCGTTGAGACAGTGCCCAGATCGTTACGCCTTTCGTGCGGGTCGGAACTTACCCGACAAGGAATTTCGCTACCTTAGGACCGTTATAGTTACGGCCGCCGTTTACTGGGGCTTCAATTCGCAGCTTCGCTTGCGCTAACCACTCCTCTTAACCTTCCAGCACCGGGCAGGCGTCAGCCCCTATACGTCACCTTACGGTTTTGCAGAGACCTGTGTTTTTGCTAAACAGTCGCCTGGGCCTATTCACTGCGGCTCTCATGCGCTTGCACGCTCAAGAGCACCCCTTCTCCCGAAGTTACGGGGTCATTTTGCCGAGTTCCTTAACGAGAGTTCTCTCGCACACCTTAGGATTCTCTCCTCGACTACCTGTGTCGGTTTGCGGTACGGGCACCTCTCACCTCGATAGAGGCTTTTCTTGGCAGTGTGAAATCAGGAACTTCGCTCATACGAGCTCGTCATCACAGCTCAACGTTATAGTGTGCGGATTTGCCTACACACACGCCTTACTGCTTGAACAGAGACAACCAACGCTCTGCTTACCCTATCCTACTGCGTCCCCCCATTTCTCAAACGGTGAGGAGGTGGTACAGGAATATCAACCTGTTGTCCATCGCCTACGCCTATCGGCCTCGGCTTAGGTCCCGACTAACCCTGAGCGGACGAGCCTTCCTCAGGAAACCTTAGTCATACGGTGGACGGGATTCTCACCCGTCTTTCGCTACTCATACCGGCATTCTCACTTCTAAGCGCTCCACCAGTCCTTCCGGTCTGACTTCAACGCACTTAGAACGCTCTCCTACCACGCATACCAACGGTATGCATCCACAGCTTCGGTGAATCGTTTAGCCCCGATACATTTTCGGCGCAGCGTCACTCGACCAGTGAGCTATTACGCACTCTTTAAATGATGGCTGCTTCTAAGCCAACATCCTGGTTGTCTAAGCAACGCCACATCCTTTTCCACTTAACGATTACTTTGGGACCTTAGCTGGTGGTCTGGGCTGTTTCCCTTTTGACTACGGATCTTATCACTCGCAGTCTGACTCCCGTGTATAAATATCCGGCATTCGGAGTTTGTCTGAATTCGGTAAAGCGAGATGCCCCCCTAGTCCAAACAGTGCTCTACCTCCGGTATTCTCAATCACGAGGCTAGCCCTAAAGCTATTTCGGAGAGAACCAGCTATCTCCAGGTTCGATTGGAATTTCTCCGCTACCCACACCTCATCCCCGCACTTTTCAACGTGCGTGGGTTCGGGCCTCCAGTAAGTGTTACCTCACCTTCACCCTGGACATGGGTAGATCACCTGGTTTCGGGTCTACGACCACGTACTAATTCGCCCTATTCAGACTCGCTTTCGCTGCGGCTCCGTCTTCTCAACTTAACCTCGCACGTAATCGTAACTCGCCGGTTCATTCTACAAAAGGCACGCTATCACCCATTAACGGGCTCTAACTACTTGTAGGCACACGGTTTCAGGATCTATTTCACTCCCCTCCCGGGGTGCTTTTCACCTTTCCCTCACGGTACTGGTTCACTATCGGTCACTAGGTAGTATTTAGCCTTGGGAGATGGTCCTCCCGGATTCCGACGGAATTTCACGTGTTCCGCCGTACTCAGGATACACTCAAGAGGGAATGACTTTTTGACTACAGGGCTTTTACCTTGTTTCGCGGACCTTTCCAAGTCGCTTCATCTAAATCATTCTTTTGTAACTCCGTATAGAGTGTCCTACAACCCCAAAGAGCAAGCTCTTTGGTTTGGGCTCTTCCCGTTTCGCTCGCCGCTACTCAGGGAATCGAATTTTCTTTCTGTTCCTGCAGGTACTTAGATGTTTCAGTTCCCTGCGTCTGTCCTCATCACGCTATGTATTCACGTGTAGATACTATCCGATTAAAGATAGTGGGTTCCCCCATTCGGAAATCCCCGGATCAAAGCTTACTTACAGCTCCCCGAGGCATATCGGTGTTAGTGCCGTCCTTCATCGACTCCTAGTGCCAAGGCATCCACCGTGCGCCCTTATTAACTTAACCAAAAGTTAACACTTAAAGCATTCGCTTTAAGATTTGAGTTACACGTCAATGTTACTTGACTTGTTCAATATCTATAAAATAGAAATTTGATTTATTGCTTTCAATGTCGTTTTATCCAGTTTTCAAAGAACAAAGCTACTGACTTCATTCACTTCGTGAATACCTTCCCTGAATTTACTACATGCAGCTTTGCGACGAAAGCGCTAGCGACAGGAGCAAGTACAGTTTGGATTCAATTAAATAAAGCAGTAATTTGAAGTATTCCATTCATTTAAGAATGAACCTTCAAAACTGAACAGCAAACGTTAATGTTTCATTCCCCAAGGGAATGATTCCGAAAAATCCTTAGAAAGGAGGTGATCCAGCCGCACCTTCCGATACGGCTACCTTGTTACGACTTCACCCCAATCATCTATCCCACCTTCGGCGGCTGGCTCCAAAAGGTTACCTCACCGACTTCGGGTGTTACAAACTCTCGTGGTGTGACGGGCGGTGTGTACAAGGCCCGGGAACGTATTCACCGCGGCATGCTGATCCGCGATTACTAGCGATTCCGGCTTCATGTAGGCGAGTTGCAGCCTACAATCCGAACTGAGAACGGTTTTATCGGATTAGCTCCCCCTCGCGGGTTGGCAACCGTTTGTACCGTCCATTGTAGCACGTGTGTAGCCCAGGTCATAAGGGGCATGATGATTTGACGTCATCCCCACCTTCCTCCGGTTTATCACCGGCAGTCTCCTTAGAGTGCCCAACTGAATGATGGCAACTAAGAATAAGGGTTGCGCTCGTTGCGGGACTTAACCCAACATCTCACGACACGAGCTGACGACAACCATGCACCACCTGTCACCGTTGCCCCCGAAGGGGAAACTATGTCTCCATAGTGGTCACCGGGATGTCAAGACCTGGTAAGGTTCTTCGCGTTGCTTCGAATTAAACCACATGCTCCACCGCTTGTGCGGGCCCCCGTCAATTCCTTTGAGTTTCAGTCTTGCGACCGTACTCCCCAGGCGGAGTGCTTAATGCGTTAGCTGCAGCACTGAGGGGCGGAAACCCCCCAACACTTAGCACTCATCGTTTACGGCGTGGACTACCAGGGTATCTAATCCTGTTTGCTCCCCACGCTTTCGCGCCTCAGTGTCAGTTACAGACCAGAAAGTCGCCTTCGCCACTGGTGTTCCTCCAAATCTCTACGCATTTCACCGCTACACTTGGAATTCCACTTTCCTCTTCTGCACTCAAGTTCCCCAGTTTCCAATGACCCTCCACGGTTGAGCCGTGGGCTTTCACATCAGACTTAAGGAACCACCTGCGCGCGCTTTACGCCCAATAATTCCGGACAACGCTTGCCACCTACGTATTACCGCGGCTGCTGGCACGTAGTTAGCCGTGGCTTTCTAACAAGGTACCGTCAAGGTAGCGCCAGTTACTACGCTACTTGTTCTTCCCTTGCAACAGAGTTTTACGAACCGAAATCCTTCTTCACTCACGCGGCGTTGCTCCATCAGGCTTTCGCCCATTGTGGAAGATTCCCTACTGCTGCCTCCCGTAGGAGTCTGGGCCGTGTCTCAGTCCCAGTGTGGCCGATCACCCTCTCAGGTCGGCTACGCATCGTTGCCTTGGTGAGCCGTTACCTCACCAACTAGCTAATGCGCCGCGGGTCCATCTTATAGTGACAGCCGAAACCGTCTTTCAACTAACTGACATGTGTCAAAAAGTATTATTCGGTATTAGCTCCGGTTTCCCGAAGTTATCCCAATCTATAAGGCAGGTTACCCACGTGTTACTCACCCGTCCGCCGCTAACATCATTGGAGCAAGCTCCAAATCAATTCGCTCGACTTGCATGTATTAGGCACGCCGCCAGCGTTCGTCCTGAGCCAGGATCAAACTCTCCATAAAAGTAGTTTGAAAGCTCATTTGCTTTGCTAGCGATTCAACAATTAAGTTGAAATCATTTTTGCTTCATTTAAGAAGCTTGTTATCATTAACGTTGCTTGTTCAGTTTTCAAGGTTCATGTCGTTGTCGTAAGTGACAACTTTTATATCTTACCACTTCTGAAATGTTTTGTCAACACTTCTTTAAAAGTTTTTTATTTTGTTGTTTTTCTCTTTCGAGGTGACAACTTTTATAAGTTTACTACATCCTTTTTATTAAGTCAATCAATTTTTTGTTATTTTTTAACGCCTAATTAATTATCTTGTAAGGACTTTTTATATAATACCAACTTAACTTAAGACCGTCAATAGATTTTTAGAATAAATATCAAATTTTTATGATTCTCTTCTTCTCCTATGCTTTTCTACTATATAAGAGAAAAATCCGATGAAAGCTACTACCCCAACTTTCATCAGCTTCTAACTATACCTCTTTTGTAATTACTCGTGAAATATAAAAACTTCTATTTGTAGAAAGATCAATAATTTCCCCTGTTCTTAATAATTTTACAAGGGGACGTGTTGGTGAGTATTTATTAATAAACATAACTTCACCTAGTTCTAAATTTGATAATTCTATTTTTGTCCCAATAGGCAAATCAACAACAATATCCATTAATGCTTGTACAACCTTTATATCGAACTTCCCAAATTCTTCTTCCTTAATCATTTCGATTACTTTAAATGGAGATTGCTTAGCGCGATAGAAACGTTCACTCGTCATTGCATGGAATACATCAGCTACGGCAATTACTTGTGCAAAATTTGAAATAGCACCACTTCTATCACCATTAGGATATCCGCTTCCATTTAATCGTTCATGGTGCTGATAGATGGCCTCTTTCATTACTTCTTGAATTGCAGGAAGGTTTTTAACTAGCATATAACTGTAATATGGATGCTTTCGAACCTCTGTATATTCCGACTCTGTTAGGGCACTCTTCTTATCTCGTACTCGAGTTGGAATTTTAGACATCCCACTATCAGCTAACATTCCAGCAATCGCAAGCTGAATTGTAATACCACGTTCAAATCCCATTTTCTTTGCCACTATCGATGCAATTAAGCCCGTTGCAATACAATGATGATATAAGTAATCTTTAGGATTAGAATAACTATTTAAATCAAAAATATAAGAACGATCTTCTAATACTTTTTCAATTAAAGGGATAATCATACCACGTACTTTTGTTATATCAATTCTTCCGCCTGCCTCCCAATTCGTAAATTCCTTTTTTAGTTGAGTAATGGCGTCATTATAATATTTTTCAAAACTCGTGTAATTCGGTAATGAAAGAGGGATAATCTGTGTCTCGATTTTAGCTTCAATTATTTCTTCAACTTCAACATCCTTATAAACTAAAATTGTATTTAAATTAAATATCTCAAAAACACGTAAGTGCTCGTGTTTAACTTTTGTGTTTTTAAATATAATTGGATATTGTGTATTGGCAAAAATATCTTCTGCTATAACTTTTCCTAATTGCAAGTCTTCAACTTTCATAAATACCGCTTCCAAGTTCACAACCCCTTAAATCTTCATTTTATTTCTTCAATTGTAATTAATATCGGTAATCTTGAGAAGTTCATTACCATTTATTCGTTTTATTACTTATCTATCCATTTCTTTGTATCTTTCTTATTATATTATACATAACAAGAATGAATTTAAAATAAAAAAAGAGGTTTTGATAGGATATTTATCCTACAAAACCTCTTTTTCATTTATTCTATTTCAGTATTAGATTCCAATTCTTCATCCAAGTCATCCGTATCCTCATCTTTTTTAACACGGGCTACAGTAGCAACAAGCTCATCTTCTGCTAATCGAATTAAACGAACACCTTGTGTGCTACGTCCAATAATTGAAATATCATTTACGTCCATACGAATTAACATTCCATTAATCGTAATTAACATAATATCTTCTGTGCCATCGACCGCTTTTACCGCACACATTTTACCGTTCTTATCAGTAATTTGCATCGTTTTTAAACCTAAACCACCACGGCTTTGTAAGCGATATTCTGACTCAGGTGTACGTTTTCCGTAACCTTTTTCTGTTACAACTAGTATTTCCTGTCCTGGTTCTAAAATTTCCATACCGACAACATGGTCACCTTCACGTAACTTAATACCACGGACCCCAGCTGCAGATCGTCCCATCGAACGTATATCTTCTTCATTGAAACGAACAAGCATCCCCTCACGTGTACCAATAATAATTTCCTTCGTCCCATCTGTTAAATGAACCGAAATTAAATCATCATCCTCACGCAATGTAATGGCGATTAACCCATTTGTACGGATATTTGCAAATTGGTCTACAGGCGTACGCTTTGTTACCCCTGTTTTTGTTGTAAAGATAAAGTAAGCATCTTCTTTAAATTCCGCTACACGAATCATTGCAGTGACATGTTCGCCTTTATCAATGTTTAATAAGTTAACAATCGGTAACCCTTTTGCTTGGCGTCCAAATTCAGGAATTTCGTAGCCTTTCGCACGGAATACCTTCCCTTTTGATGTAAAGAAAAGAATCGTATCATGCGTCGATGTAAATAATAAGTGTTCTACGAAATCATCTTCGTTTGTACCCATACCTTGTACACCACGCCCACCACGTTTTTGTGAACGGTACGTATTAGCTGCTAAACGTTTAATATACCCATTGTGTGTCAATGTAAGAACTGAGTTTTCTCGAGGGATTAAATCCTCGTCTTCAATCATTTCTAAACCGCCAGCAGTAATTTCTGTACGACGCTTATCATTGTATCGCTCTTTAATTTCAGTCATTTCTGTACGGATAATTTCGACTACTTTCATTTCATCCGCCAAAATTGCTTTTAATTCTGCTATTAAAACTAATAACTCATTATATTCATTTTCGATTTTTTCACGTTCTAATCCACTTAAACGAACAAGACGCATATCTAAAATCGCTTGTGCTTGGCGTTCTGATAAATTAAAGCGCTCCATTAATTGAGGTTTTGCTTCTTCCCCACTACGTGAGCCACGGATAATGGAAATGATTTCATCAATATGATCGAGTGCAATACGTAAACCTTCTAAAATATGTGCTCGCTCTTCTGCTTTTCGTAGCTCAAATGCAGTACGGCGTTTAATGACCACTTTTTGGTGTTCTAAGTAATGGTATAGCACTTCTTTTAAGCCTAATACTTTTGGCTGTCCATCAACTAATGCTAGCATATTGACACCGAAGCTTGATTGCATTGCTGTTTGTTTATATAAGTTATTTAAAACAACATTAGCATTCGCATCACGACGAACTTCAATAACAATACGCATACCATTTCGGTCTGATTCATCACGTAAATTTGTGATACCGTCAATTTTTTTGTCGCGTACTAATTCCGCAATCTTTTCGATTAATTTCGCTTTGTTCACTTGGTACGGTAATTCGTGGACTAAAATTGTCTCTTTCCCATTTGAAGCTTGCTCAATTTCTACTTTTGCACGAATTGTTAAAGATCCGCGTCCTGTTTCATATGCTCGACGAATTCCTGAGCGACCTAAAATAATTCCCCCTGTAGGGAAATCTGGACCTGGAATAATTTCCATTAGCTCCTCAGTCGTAATACTTGGGTTGTCCGCTAATGCTAATACACCATCAATTGTTTCACCGAGCTGATGAGGTGGAATATTAGTCGCCATTCCGACCGCAATACCAGATGCACCGTTCACTAATAAGTTCGGGTAACGCGCTGGTAAAACTTTTGGTTCGTTTTCACTACCATCATAGTTTGGATCAAAATCGATTGTATCTTTGTTAATGTCACGTAGCATTTCCATTGCAATTTTTGACATACGTGATTCTGTATAACGCATCGCTGCCGCTCCGTCACCATCAATCGAACCGAAGTTACCATGACCGTCAACAAGCATATAGCGGTAGCTAAAATCTTGCGCCATACGTACCATTGCTTCATAAATTGATGAGTCACCGTGCGGGTGGTATTTACCCATTACATCCCCAACAATACGGGCACTCTTTTTATATGGTT
The DNA here is from genome assembly GCF_038005985.1 of Solibacillus sp. FSL R7-0682. Taxonomy (NCBI): domain Bacteria; kingdom Bacillati; phylum Bacillota; class Bacilli; order Caryophanales; family Caryophanaceae; genus Solibacillus; species Solibacillus sp. FSL R7-0682. The sequence continues at coordinate 6,396 of NZ_JBBOUI010000001.1, read as the reverse complement.
TATCCGAAGTATTCCCAAGCTCTTGCATGCCGTATAAAATACGACGATGTACTGGCTTTAACCCGTCACGTACATCAGGTAAAGCACGCGATACAATTACACTCATCGCATAGCTTAAGAAAGATGATTTAATTTCGGTAGTAATATTTCTTGATTCAATATGTCCGTGTTGAATGTCAGACAAAATAAGGACCTCCTTCCAATTGCACTTACTTTAAACATCCAAGTCTTGTACGTATACTGCATTTTCTTCAATAAAGTCACGACGTGGTGCAACTTCATCTCCCATTAAATGATCAAATATTTTATCTGCTTCGATTGCATCATCTAATTCCACTCGAATTAATGTACGGTGCTCAGGATCCATCGTTGTATCCCATAATTGCGCTGCATTCATTTCACCTAACCCTTTGTATCGTTGAACATTTGGTTTTGGTAATTTTGGCAGGCGTTCTAAAATTTCTTCTAATTCTGCATCTGAATAGCAGTACTCTATATGCTTACCTTGCTTTACTTGATAAAGTGGTGGCTTCGCTGCATATACATAACCTGCTTCAATTAAAGGACGCATGAAGCGGAATAAGAATGTTAATAATAAGACACGGATATGGGCACCATCGACATCGGCATCTGTCATAATGACGATTTTATGGTAACGTGCTTTTTCTAAATTAAATTCTTCCCCAATTCCTGTACCAAACGCCGTAATCATTGCTCGAATTTCAGCATTTGATAAAATGCGGTCTAAACGTGCTTTTTCGACGTTTAAAATTTTTCCACGTAACGGTAAAATCGCTTGGAAATGACGGTCACGACCTGATTTTGCAGATCCACCGGCAGAGTCACCCTCTACAATGTAAATTTCCGATTCCGCAGGGTTTGTTGATGAGCAGTCCGCTAATTTACCTGGTAAGCTGGATACTTCCAATGCAGATTTACGACGAGTAAATTCACGTGCTTTTTTCGCTGCAACACGTGCACGAGCAGCCATCGTCCCTTTTTCAACAATTTGACGGGCTACAGTTGGGTTTTCTAATAAGAATCGTTCAAAGCCTTCAGCGAACAGCGAATTTGTAATTTGACTTACTTCTGAGTTCCCTAGCTTTGTTTTCGTTTGTCCCTCAAATTGAGGATCTGGGTGTTTTACAGAGACGATTGCTGTTAAACCTTCTCGCACATCTTCCCCCGTTAAATTTGCATCAGCATCTTTAATTATGCTTGCTTTACGCGCATAATCATTAATGACACGTGTTAAAGCTGTTTTAAAGCCTGATTCGTGCGTACCGCCTTCATAAGTGTTGATATTGTTTGCAAACGACATAATTGTTGAGCTAAAGCCAGCATTGTATTGCATTGCGATTTCAACAGAGATACCCTCTTTTTCGCCTGAAACATCAATTGGTGCATGGATTGGTTCTTTATTTTCGTTAATATGCTCTACATACTCTCGAATTCCACCTTCAAAGTAGAATGTTTCTGAACGCTCTTGTCCCGTACGTTCATCTGCAATTGTAATACTGATACCACGGTTTAAATAAGCTAACTCTCGAATTCGTGTTGCTAAAATATCGTATTCATATACCGTCGTTTCTTTAAAAATTTCACTATCGGCTTTGAAACGCGTTGTTGTACCGTTACGATCTGTTTCCCCAATAACCTTTAATTTCTGAATTGTATGGCCGCGCTCAAATTTAATTTCGTGTATTTTTTCATCACGGTGTACTTGAACGATTGTTTCACTCGAAAGGGCGTTTACAACTGAGGCACCTACGCCGTGTAGACCTCCAGATACTTTGTAACCTCCACCGCCGAACTTACCACCTGCATGCAGGACTGTCATAATTACTTCAACAGCAGGCATACCCATTTTTTCTTGATTATCAACAGGAATCCCACGACCATTATCTTCTACTCGAATCCAATTATCTTGTTCAATTGTGACTGAAATATTTGTACAATAGCCAGCTAATGCTTCATCGATACTGTTATCAACAATTTCCCAAACTAAATGGTGCAATCCTTTTGAGCTTGTCGATCCAATGTACATCCCAGGGCGTTTACGAACAGCCTCTAAGCCTTCTAATACTTGAATTTGATCTGCATCATATGACTGCTGGACTTTACTTTCTTCTAAAGTCACTATTGTTCACCTACTCTTTCCTTACGATCAGTATGCTTCTTTTTTTTATATTTTCATGCCTTATTTCAACAATACACTCACGTTATTCATCTATATTTCCTTGTTTAACACGGAATAGCTTTGCATGCTGTATTGTGTCATGGTGAATCCCTTCTACACTTGTTGTCGTTACAAATGTTTGAACCTCACCTTGAATAGTATTTAATAAATGCGATTGACGATAATCATCAAGTTCTGATAACACATCGTCTAGCAATAATATCGGTGTTTCTTTTGTTTCTTGTTTAATTAGTTCAATTTCTGCCAGCTTTAAAGAAAGTGCTGTCGTACGTTGTTGTCCTTGAGAGCCGTATACTTGCACATCATAATCATTCACAAAAAACTGCAAATCATCACGGTGGGGTCCAATTAATGTAACACCACGCTCAATTTCACGTTGTTTCACCTCTTCAAGTTTTTGGGCTAAATATTTTATCATTTCATCAGCAGTCCAACTAGCTTCCATTCCTGAAACCGGACGATATTTTATAACTAGTTTTTCTAAACCACGAGAAATGCCAAAATGAATAGGTTCTGCCCATTCTTGTAATAGCTCCATAAATTGAAATCTTTTTCGTATAATTTGTACAGCTGCTTGAATATATTGCTCCGTATAAATATCGAACATTACATCGGTTGCTAAGGATGCTTTTCCTTGATTACTTTTTAATAAATGATTACGTTGTTTTAGTATTTTTTGAAAGGTTAGTAAATCATGTAAGTAAACAGGCGAAATTTGCCCAATTTCCATATCAATAAAGCGACGACGAATTTGGGGGCTTCCTTTTACAATATTCAAGTCCTCCGGGGCAAACATGACTACATTCATCTGCCCAATGTAATTACTTAACTTTGTTTGTTCAAGATGATTGATTTTGCCTTTTTTACCTTTTTTAGAAATCGTTAATTCGATAGGTAAACTACCATAACGCTTTTCAATCACACCTTCTATTTTACCATAATCCGAATCCCAACGTATTAATTCTTTATCGTTCGAAGTACGATGGGATTTTGCCATCGCTAATACATAAATTGATTCCATAACGTTTGTTTTACCTTGTGCATTTTCACCGATAAAAACATTAATTTTAGAAGAGAAATCAAGTGTTAGCGACTCGTAATTACGGTAATTCGTTAGCTGCAAGCGCTCGATATTCATGAATTACATTTCTCCGTTTTCAACAAATTCATCGACAATACGAAAACGTCCCACACCTGGAATATTGATTAAATCTCCGTGACGTAATTTCTTGCCGCGGCGATCTTCTACTTCTCCATTTACATATACTTCATGTTCACTTAAAAACCACTTGGCCATTCCTCCAGAACTAATAGCATCTGTCATTTTCAATGCTTGACCAAGCGTTATATATTCAGTATCAATCTTTAACTCATTCAACGTAATTCATCCTCCACTTAAATAAAGTCTTATCATTCTATCATACCTAAAATTTGTTCATAAGTAAAAAAGGAACGGTCTCAAAAATAAGTTAAGGACCGTTCCTTTTGCATTTGATAGTCAATAATAACCTGACTATGGCAAAAGCCTATTTATAAACTGTTTTATTAGTACGTACGTACAGGTAATATCAATTGTAAAATGGCGTCATCTGCCACTGAACGTAAAATGAATGGACGCATTGCTCCAGTAAATTGAATAATCACATCTTGTCCATCAATTGCTTTTAATGCTTCCATCATGTATTTCGCACTGAAAGAAATTTTTAATGCTTCTCCGTCTAGTGCTTCTACTTGAATTTGCTCTTCTACTTTCCCGATTTCAGGAGAATTTGATGAAACTTCAATCGTGTTATTCTCTAATGTTTCAAAGCGTACAACATTATTGCGGTCTTCACGCGCTAATAAAGAGGCACGATCAATTGCTTGTAATAATGTCTTGCCGTTAATTGTTACATTTGTTTTATAATCATCTGGAATTAATCGAGATGTGTCAGGATAATTGCCCTCTAATAAGCGAGAGAAGAATAAAACATCATCCGTTTTAAATAAAACTTGTTGATTCGTTAACACAATTTGTACTGGATTTTTTGTGTCTACTAAAATTTTATTTAATTCGTTTAAGCTTTTACCTGGAATTACAACTGAAGTAATATCTGTTGGTAAATTTTCTAAATTAACTTTACGGCGAGCAAGACGGTGACTATCCGTTGCAACGCATATTAATTCATTTTGCTCCACTTTCCAGTTTACACCTGTCAACACAGGGCGGCTTTCTGAAGTAGCGACTGCAAACACTGTTTCACGAATTACTGACTTTAATAAATCAGCTGGAATAGAAAATTGACGATCTGCAGCAATTTCAGGCAGCTGTGGATATTCAGCTGCATCAGTACCAATTAAATGGAATTCTGATTTACCAGAACGAATATTTGTTGCAGAACCATTTGTTACTTCAATTTCTACATCATTTGTTGGTAATTTACGAACGATTTCGTTAAACATACGTGCTTGTAAAACAATTGAACCTGTTTGTGAAATGTTCATAATTTGTTCGCCATTTTCTTCAACTGGAATAAATGTTTGAATTGTAATATCTGCATCACTACCAGTTAAAGTAATACCTTCGTTTGTTACATCAATTTTGATCCCCGTTAAAATAGGAATTGTCGTTTTTGAACTTACTGCTTTCATGACATCATTTAATCCATCTAAAAGACGATCTCGAAGAATATCAAATTTCATTGTTTTACCTCTCTTATATATTAATTTATTTATTAAAGATATTAATAGATATAGTAATAGGGGCTGTGGATTTGTGGATAACTACTATTTGAGCTAGAAATAACAAACTATTCACATGTTGATAAGTTGTGAATAACGTTTTGATAAATAGCCGGAGTTATTCACAGTGATTATTTACCTAGCATGCTTCTAATTTGTTTAATATCTTGTTGTAATTGTTGGTCTGTTTTTATTAAAGACGAAATTTTTTCATGCGCATGGATTACGGTAGTATGATCACGTCCTCCAAATTCTTCGCCAATTTTAGGCAATGAAAAATCAGTTAACTCCCTTGATAAATACATCGCAACTTGGCGAGGGAATGCAATTGATTTTGTACGTCGCTTTGCCGAAAAATCTTCTAAACGAATGTTAAAATGTTCTCCAGTCGCTGTTTGAATGTCTAAAATTGAAATCATACGCGGTTTTGAATTTGGCATGATATCCTTTAGCGCTTCAGCAGCTAGCTCTGGTGTAACATCTTTGTTCACTAATGAAGAATAAGCAACAACACGGATTAAAGCTCCCTCTAATTCACGGATATTCGTATCGACTTGATTCGCGATATAAAGCATTACTTCGTTTGAGATATCTAAGCGATCTGCTTTTGCCTTTTTACGTAAAATGGCAATACGTGTTTCTAAATCGGGTGGTGCAATATCCGTAATTAGTCCCCATTCAAAGCGTGAACGTAGGCGGTCTTCTAATGTTGGAATTTCTTTAGGTGGTCGGTCACTTGAAATGACAATTTGTTTTGATTCCTCATGTAATGTATTAAATGTATGGAAAAATTCTTCTTGCGTTGATTCTTTTCCTGCTAAAAATTGAATATCATCAATTAGTAAAACATCCACATTTCGATATTTATTGCGGAAATCAATCGCCTTATTGTCACGAATCGAGTTAATAAATTCGTTCGTAAATTTTTCCGATGATAAATAAACAACATTGGCTTTTGGATTATGTTCCTTTACATAATGACCAATTGCATGCATTAAGTGCGTTTTTCCTAACCCTACTCCCCCATATATAAAGAAAGGATTGTAAGCTTTTGCTGGAGCTTCTGCTACGGCTAAACTTGCTGCATGCGCAAAGCGGTTACCAGAGCCAATTACAAATGTATCAAATGTATATTTGGGATTTAGCATTCCTGGTGATATGTCTGCTTGTTCATTCGTTTTTGCTTGTGTAATGGGTGGTGGTAGTTCAAAATCATCTGCAATTTGATCCTTCTGAACGACAAATTTAATAAGCAAGTCTTCCCCTGTTAACTCATTTAAAATGCCAGTAATCATATGAATGTAATATTGTTCAAGCCAATCACGGGCAAAAGAGTTAGGTGCTGAAATCGTAACATTTGTGCCGCTATGCGCAAGCAATTTAGTAGATTTTAGCCAAGTATCAAAGCTCGGTTTTGAAATTTTTTGTTCAGCTTGGGCAAGTACTGTGTTCCATAAATTTTCTAAATGTTCCAA